>NZ_JABMCZ010000001.1:2123739-2427131 GCF_013186535.1 Nocardia terpenica | reverse complement strand
GGAGACGGTGCCCGACGACTGCCCCGTCCGGCCCATGATGCAGTGGTACCCGAACGCGCTGCGCAATGCCGGTGTCATCCACGCCCGTTACCGCCAGGCCTACGTCGCGAGCATCGACGGCATCGACCTACACGCGTTACACACCACCGTCGAGCGCGTCGCGGTCCCGCTGATCAACACCTTCTGCGAGAGCGGCGAGGCGGATCTGGTGTCGCAGTACGCGTTTCCGCTCGTCTTCGAGGTGCTCAACCGGATGGTCGGCTGCTCGGCCGAGTTGGGCCAGCGGGTCGCGACCGGCATGGCGGCGCTGTTCGACACGGTCAACGCGGCCTGGGGCATGCAGACCCTCAGCGAGGCGCTCATGGAGCTGATCGCCATGCGCCGCGCCGAACCCGGCGACGACGTCACCTCGCGGCTGGCCCACCACCCGGCCGGGCTCGACGACACCGAGATGCTCTACAACCTGATCAGCTTCTACGGCGCGGGCATCGAGCCGCAGCAGAACCTGATCACCAACACGCTGCTGCTGATGCTCACCGACAACCGTTTCGGCGGTGACATTCTCGGCGGCAGCCTGTCCACCCGCGACGCCCTCGACGAGGTCCTGTTCAACGACCCGCCGATGGCCAACTTCTCCATCAGCTACCCGCGGCAACCGATCCTGATCGACAACACCTGGCTGCCCGCCCATCAGCCGGTCGTCATCAGCCTGTCCGGGTGCAACAACGATCCGGCGATCGCGGGCGGCGACCGCACCGGCAACCGCTCGCATCTGGCGTGGAGCGCCGGGCCGCACGCCTGCCCCGCGCGGTCGGTGGCCTACCTCGTGGTGCAGGACGCGATCGATCAGCTGCTCGACGCCCTCCCCGAGATGCGGCTGGCCGTGCCGAAGGACGAGATCACGTGGCGGCCAGGGCCGTTCCACCGGGCGATGGCCGCGCTGCCGGTCGTCTTCCCCCCGTCCCCTCCGTTGAATATCGGATAAAGGAGTGCACGATGGAGCATGAACCGATCGTCCTCGACCTCACGGGCGCCGACATCCAGGGCGAGTCGGCGCGCATCCGGGGCCGAGGACCCGTTGCTCTGGTGCAATTACCCGGCGGCGTGCCCGCCTGGTCGGTGACCGATCAGGCGGTGCTGCGGAGCCTGCTCGCCGACGCGCGGGTATCCAAGGACCCGCGCCAGCACTGGGCCGCCTACATCAACGGCGACATCACCGAGGAGTGGCCGCTGCAGCCCTGGGTGGCCGCGGACAATATGTTCACCGCCTACGGCGCCGAGCATCGTCGGCTGCGAAAGCTGGTGTCCCCGGCCTTCACCCACCGCCGCACCACCGCGCTGCGCCCCCGCATCGAGGCGCTCGTCGCGGCGCTGCTGGACGAGCTGGCCGCGACCCCGCCGGGCGAATCCGTCGATCTGCGCGCCCGCTACGCCTACCCGGTGCCGATCCAGGTGATCAGCGAATTGATGGGCGTGCCCGAGCATTTGGGCGCCGACATCCACCGCTGCGTGGACGGCTTCTTCGACGGCTCGTTCACCGCCGAGCAGTCGCAGGCCAACTACCTCGAAATGTACGGGCTCATCAGTCAATTGGTGGCCTACCGGCGCGAGCGGCCCGGCGACGACATCACCACCGTGCTGATCGCCACCCGCGCCGAGGACGACGGCTCCCAGCTGACCGAGAAGGAGCTCGTCGACACCCTCATGCTGGTCATCAACGCGGGCCACGAGACCACGGTGAACCTGCTCGACCAGGCGATCTTCGCGCTGCTCACCCATCCCGAGCAGCGCGCCGAACTGGTCGAGGGCCGCGTCGACTGGGCGGACCTGGTGGAGGAGACGCTGCGCTACCAGGCCCCGGTGGCGCACCTGCCGCTGCGCTACGCCGTCGACGACATCGAGGTCGACGGCGTGCGCATCCCCAAGGGCGACGCCATCCTCGCCTCCTACGCCGCCGCCAGCCGCGACCCGAAGATCCACGGCGACACCACGAACGAGTTCGACGTGCACCGCCCCACCCGCGACCAACACCTCGCCTTCGGCCACGGCGCCCACCACTGCATAGGCGCCCCCCTGGCCCGCCTGGAGGCCTCCATCGCCCTCCCCGCCCTGTTCACCCGCTTCCCCCACCTCCACCTGGCCACCAACCCATCCGACCTCCCCCCGGTCGGAAGCTTCATCTCCAACGGCCACGCCCACCTACCGGTGTATCTGACTGCGGCACAGTAGAACCGCCCCTCCCATCATCCCGACACGCCTCCCCAATAGTCCCGGTATGCCTCACCAATGATCCCGGCACGCCTCCCCAATAATCCCGGCACGCCTCCCCGATGATCCCGGCACGCCTCCCCAATGATCCCGGTATGCCTCACCAATGATCCCGGCACGCTTTTGGCCGGGATCCCGGCACCACCCTCGTCATCCCGGCACGCTTCACCCTCGTCATCCCGGCATGCTCCACCCTCGTCGTCCCGGCACCACCCTCGTCATCCCGGCATGCTCCACCCTCGTCATCCCGGCATGCTTTTGGCCGGGATCACTGCCCCAGGTCGCGCGCATGCTCCCAAGACAGCCGCGTCGGATCGGCCACCGGATTGTCGGCAATGGTAAAAGTCCCAGATTGCTTGGGCACGTTCGGATCTCGCGGGTTGATCAACTGCTGCGTGAAAGTCCCCGCAGCACTGTCGAATTCGAGCGTATGCAACACACTGATCCCCTCCCAATCCGACGACGGCAGCGAAATGAAACTCACCGTATAACGCGGATCGCCGAAACCCCCTTGGGCAACATAGGTTCCGTAGTGATGCTCCCCTTCCGACAGGATCGCGTACATCCCATTGTCGTAGTAGAGCATCACCGCGTCCGGAAACGGCTTCTTGTCGTACAGCACCGAATACCGGAACCGCTGCATCTTGGTCGGCTTGCCGAACATCACCGTCACCGCGCGCGGCGCCGTCCGCGTCCTGGCCTTGGAGTGCCCGACCATGGTGGCGCCCACCGCGACGACGGCGACCGTCAGCCCGCACGCCAGCACGGCGAGGGTGGACCTGCGCAGCAGGGCCCTGCGGTCACGACGGGCCGGAGGGTTCGAGCTCATGCACCACACTCCACTCTCGCCACGGACGGCGGTTCGACGACCCCTTCCACTATCTATGTACCTACCTAGTAGATAGGAGTCAAACGCTACGCCGCGCCGACACCCGGAAGTCGGCCTGGCGCAGCAATTCCTCCGCGTCGTCGACCGGCGGGTAGATCCACACCTCGTTGACCGCGAGCTTGCGCCGCTTGGCGATCTCCCCCACCGTATTCAGCGTGCGCTCGAAGCCCCGGGTGGTCACGGCCCCAGCCGAGCCGAGGTCCAGGCAGGTGACGTACGGGTCCGGGCGGAACGCGGCGAGCGGCACCCCGAGCAGATCGGCGACGGCATTGTGCCCGGCGAACTTGCCCATCGGCATGGCGTGCTGGCAGCTCTGCGTCACCGGGTTACCCGCCTCGGCCGTGGCCGCGCCGGTGTCACCGGCGGCGTACACGCCCGGAGCATCCGGCACCCGCAGGAATTCGTCGACCGCGAGACGCCCGAGGCCGTCGCGCCGGTCCGAGACGTGCGCCGCGAGGTCACTGGCCCGCACACCCGCCGTCCACACCACCGTGCGGGCGGTGAGCCGCGAGCCGTCGGACAGCTCCACGCCCGCCTCGTCCACCGCCGTCGCCGACACACCCAGCCGCTGCGTCACGCCCAGCGCGGTGAGAGCGTCGGCGATAACGGCACGCGCGTCCGGGGCGTACCCCGAGCCGATCGTCTCCCCCCGATCCACCAGCACCACCCGCACGGACTCGGCGCGCCCGTGCGGCGCGGCGATGGCACGCAGGCGGTCGACGAGTTCGGTGGCGATCTCCAGCCCCGTGAAGCCCGCCCCGATCACGACCGCCGTGAACCGCCCCGGCTCCGGCGCGCCCGGCAACCGGTGCAGGTGGGCCTCGAGGGCGGCGGCCGCGCCCACGGTGTCGACGTCGTGCACCAGATCGGCACCCGGGAAGGACGGCCGGATCACCCGGCTCCCGGTCGCCAGCACCAGCCGGTCGTAACGCAGGACGCCGACACCGCCCGCCGCGTCCACCGTGCGCGCGGTGCGGGCCGCCGGATCGATGTCGGTCACGGTGGCCGCCACGACCTCGACCCCGATCGGCCCGAGAATCCCCTTCAGCGGCAGCCGCTTGCTCTCCGGATCCGACTCGTACAGCCGGGGTCTGATCACCAGATCGTCGCCGTCGGAGACGAGCGTCACCGAGAGCTCACCGTCCGCGATACCGGCGAGCCTGGCCGTCCGCACGGCCGCCGCGGCGCTCCACACACCCGCGAATCCACCACCGGCAACAAGGATCTCATACATGATCGCAACCTCCCTAACAGGGATACTTTCTATCCCTTTTTCTAATATGGTTGTCCGCCAAACGATGACGGCACGCTTTCGTCAGCCGTTCTGCGCGAAGTGCTTTCGCGCCCGAGCCGCGGTCTCGGCGGGCGCCACCCGCACCAGATCGGCAATGGTCTGCGCCGCCAGCTCACGCCGCCAAGCCATTTCGGCCCGCCGCATCGCCACCGCCACCCCACACGGCCGCGTGAACTTCGACACACTCCCCGCCCCGCCAACCCCCTGCTGCCGAATCTCGGTGCACCGGAACGGCTCCGCCCCACCCTCGACCGCCACCACCACATCCATCACCGTGATCCGCTCCGCCGCCCGAGCCAACCCGAACCCACCCCCCACCCCCGCCGTCGACTCCAGAATCCCCGCCCGCACCAACCCCTGCAGCCGCTTCTTCAAATACTCCTGCGGCACCCCGAACCACCCCGCCAACCACCCGATAGACACCGGCCGATCCCCCTCCAGCCAAGCCAGAGCCACACAACAGTGCAAAGCCCACTCAACCCCCACACCCATCTTCATAACCGGGATACTACATATCCCCATTCACCTTGTGAACCCTCCCCCAACCCCCCATACCGTGCCGATTTGGAACAACCAGGGGGTCCTGGGGTAATCTCATCCAGCACCCGCAAGAGCGGGAGCCACGGGCTGTGGCGCAGCTTGGTAGCGCACTTGACTGGGGGTCAAGGGGTCGCAGGTTCGAATCCTGTCAGCCCGACACGGAAAAACCCTCTCTGACCTCGGTCGGAGAGGGTTCTTTGCATTTCACACCACCCGTAGAGCGGGACCAGAACGGGACCGCAGGTGCTTCGACAGCTTGTCACCCGCCCCGGTGACCTCCTGCAGATCGGGATGAAGGTACTTCTCCGTCGTGCGGCTATCGGCGTGCCCGGCGATCTTCTGCAGCACATGCAGCGGCACGCCAGCGTCGGCCATCCACGTCAGCCCGGTATGTCGAAGATCGTGCCGCCGCAAGTAGTCGTAGCCGAGTTTGCCGACCACCTCATCCCAGTGCGTGGCATCCCGCAGCACGCCGGTAGCGATCCGGCCGCCGCGCGGACCACGAAACAGCCGGGCATCTGGCTTGTCTCGCCCTGCCGCATCCATCCGCGCCGACACCAGCGTGCGCACCTCTTCGATCAGCGGGACCACCCGCGCGCGATTCCCCTTGGTGCCCTTGTCATCCAGTCCGCCCGGTGACGGCGTGGTCTGTCGGCGCACCGTCCACGTCCACGTCTTCGTGTCGATGTCACGCACCCGACAGCCGGAGACTTCCCCGATACGGGCCGCGGTGCACGCGCCGAAGACCACCACGTCACCCCAACCCTGATAGTGATCGGCCGACCGTTCCACCAGCGCGTTCGCCAGCGTCGTCAATGCAGCCCAGTCCGGGAGCGCCAGCGACCGCGGATCGTCGAGTTCGTCTTCGATCTGCTGATACAGCTTCTGCCAGCCCCGAATGTGTGCCGGATTGTCCGACCGCAGCCCATCCCGCTTGGCCTGTTCCATCACCCGGACCAGCATCGCGAGACTGTTCTTCACCGTCGATTTGCTGGCACCGGAGTTGATCCATCCGACCACGGCGCGGTCCACGGCACCGTTCGTGATCATGGACACCGGAAGGTGACCGAGAGCCGGAACGATCCGCTTGCGCCACCCCGCCTTGTACGGATCGCCCGTCTTCTTCTCCAAACCACGCAGCGCGAGTTCGAGATTCGTATCGCCGTACTCCGTCAGCCGCATGGTTGCCGTTCTCGGGTCGATACCCTGAGCTGCTTTCCGCTTCAGGTAGTCGATCCATTCGTCGGCCTCCTCCCGCGTCGCGAACGGCTGCACAATTGCCGAACGCTTCTTGGTGCCCGGCACCATCCAACGCGCCCGAGCCTTGAACGGCCGTTTCCCGTAATCCGCTCGCTCTTCGATATCGAACGAGATACGCACTCCCACAGGGAGATTCACCGGGTCAGCCATCATGCTGCCGCAGCCGGGTCAGTCCGATGCGCTCGGAGGAACGCCTCGATGTCCGCCCCGCTGTACATCACCACGCGGGGGGACACCCGGACATACGCCGGGCCATACGGCGGATCGGCAGTACGCCACCGCCTCAGACTGGATGCATCGACACCGAGCACCTTCGCAGCCTGTCTCGTCGTGAACCATTCGCCATGAACCAGGTTGGTGTCCATTCTCCACCCCTCACGCCGCTGTCGATATTGCCGAACTATCTGATTTGCCAGGTGGTTCGGCGGCCATCCGTGCTCTCAGGTATTCCGCGCGCCATGCGGATCGGCGTGAGATCGCGCCGAGGATCAGGTGTTCGCGGACGGGTCGCTGTGTGTCACCGGGTTCGACCGGCGTGACCTTCAGATGCGAGGTATCCGGCTTCACGATGCCGACCGCGGCCAGCATCTGCCGAACGAACTCCACTCGGTCGGCCCGGTGGTCCGGAAGGGTCTTGCCGGACCAACGTCGCGACACCAGCACGCGACGGCCGGGCAGGCCGAGGGTGTCTCGGCGGTGGGCCTTGCCCTTGCACCGGCCGGGAACGGTCTTGTCGCTGGCACCGTGCGGAACGATGCCGTACTCGAGCCAGACCGGGCAGCGCGGGGAGCACGGCACATGTTGAAGCGCGGCATGCAACCGGTCGTAATGCTCGGCGGCCCGCTCCGAGCGCGGTTCGACGATTTCGCCGATGGACTTCACCAGGTACTTGGTGACGTAGCCGATGGTCTTGCCCGCCTTCTCCGCGATCACACCCTGAATATGCTTGCGGTCCATCTGCTCTCCGAAGCGGACCACGTGCGCGGGTTGACGCTGCGGGGCATCCAGGGCGGTATCCCAGTCGGTGAGCGGTTCGCCGGTCACGGGGTCGACGAAGGTGGTTTTGCGGTGGTCCCACACCGGTTGATGCTCACCGCCGTAGATGCGGTTCTCCGGATCGAAGTAGGGCCACCACACCTGGTGATAGGTGGCCGCGGTCACCTGGCGCAGGATCTCCCGGGAGATGGCACCTCGGATCAGGATATGCAAGTGCGGGGCACCGCGACGCTGAGGCTCCACCGTGGCGAAGTACTGCACGTCCCAACCGACCGCGCGGCGCAGGTTCTGAATCCAGCGGTCCACCAGCTTGGCGAAGAACACGATATCCCGTGCCTGCGTGGTGTAGTCGTAGCCGCCGGGGTTGACCGGCGACCCGTCCGAGCACGGCTTGCCCTTGTCGTCTTTCGCGCCGTCTTGGTTGATCCGCCCGTACGACGGCATGGTGAGAGTGACGAACATGCTCGGCCGGTACAGCTCCGCGAACACCTTGCCCAGCGTGCGACGCTCCACCTTCTTCCGCGGCAGATTCGGGGCGTCCTGCCGCCTGCGAGTCGAACGCCGACGGCGGTCCTTGGCCACCGCATCCACGGCCGGGAGACGACCACGCAGGCCGGTTTCCCGCAGCTGCTGATCGAGCCACTGGATCTCTTCCCGCAGCCCGCCCGTCAGGCCCTCGTCACCGTCCTGTGTGGCCTGCCGGTACTCGGTGACCAGATCGGCTCGGGCAGTGAGCAATTCGGTTTGCCACTCGGTCGGCTCCACCGCGTAGGGCACGGGCTCGGTCGCGATGTGCCAGCCCTCCCGGCATTGCGCGATCCGCAGCAGCCGATGGGCTTTCGCGCAGGCCGGGCACACCGATTCGATGGTGGACTTGCACGGTGCGCCCTCGTAGGTGACCGTGCCTGTCTTCGGGTCTTCCACCCGCATCGGAATCGGTCGCTGGCAGACATCGAACTTCTCTGCCGCGGCGTGCGCGACATCCATGAGGTTCGGTTGGGCACGGCGTTCCGCGGCGGTCTGCCGGGCCGGGGTGGTGTCGTTGATCTCGGTCATCAGGCAGCGTCCTTCCGGTAGCCGTCGAGGCGGGGCAGAGTGATGGTGTCGGCGAGCGAATCGGCCCGGCGCAGGACCAGTTCCACGAGACCGGGGCCGACGATGGTGGCACGGCATTCGTGCGCGCCGAAGGTGTGAGCGATCCGGTCGACACGGCTTTCGTAGTCGGCGGGGCACTGGCCCTCCAGCATCCGCACCCGCACCCGATCCAGCGCGGTACCAATCTGTGCGGTCACCAGCCGCGGCACCAGCGTCGAATCCTCACGGACGACCGTGAGCTTGCAGGAGCCCAGATACTTCGCCCAGCAACGGCGGTAGCGCCACCAGGTGAGGAACCGGGCGCGTGCCCGCGAGGTGATCCACCGCTCGAAGGTCTGCGGACTCCGCAGTCGCCACAGCACCATCCCCGCGATGAACACCCCGACCACCACGACGCCCAGCACCCACGACACCCACACGCCGACAGCCACCGCCACCCCGAGCGGGATCGAGACCATCGGGAACAACAGCGCCCACCACGCCGCCACGAACCCGGCGCGGATGATCTGCCACACCAGCTCCATCACCGCGGCGGCGATCATGTCTGTCGGGTCGTGAGAACTGTTGGCGTGCTGGGTGTTTCGGTTCTGGTTCATCGTTTCGGCCTTTCAGGGGTGAACAGGGGGAGTTGTCCGTCGCAGTCCCACCGGCCGACATCGGGCAGCTTGCGGTGGCGGTCCTTGGCCTTGCGCACCTGGGCCGCGGCTTTCGCGACGATCGGATTGACTTGCGGTTGAGTGGTTTTCGTGTCCGGAGGCTTTTTCTTGCTGGTCACGCCGCCCACTCCTCTCCGTCGTCGAGAGCGTCGTCGAGGTTGGTGTTCCAGCCGGGCGCGTGACCGGTCTCGGCCCACAGCTGCACGGCCGCGGTCACTGGGTCCAGTCCGGCGCGGTTGTAGTGGCAGCGCCGACGAGCGCGAACGTCGACGACAGCGTCGATCGCTTCGTCTTCCAGCCGCTGTGCCAGCCGAGAGCGGAGCGGGTGAATATCGTTGTCGTACATGGTCATTCCTCGATTTCTGTGTCGGAGATGCCGCACCGGGAACAGGTGCGGGGACGGTTCTTGTCGGCCAGCGGCCAGCGCCGGGATTCGGGGAAGGTGTGGCCGTGTTGTTGGCATTCGGCGGTGGCGGTGCAGCCGTCGCACAGAACGCGGTCCCCGTCGTAGACCCAGCCACCCGGCGTGGTACGGGCGGTGATGTAGGCGACGGCCTGATTGGTGGAACCGAAGCACGCTGCCTGGCAGCCGTTCTCGCTGAACAGGTCCCCGCAGCCGTCGCAGCGGATCACCGTGTGCGCTTCGATCACGAACCCGGTCCTCATGCCGCCACCTGCCCGGGGTTCTCGTCGCCGAGGTCATCGGGATCGAAGTCGCTGTAGTCGGCCTGCGGGGCGAAGTCGGGCTGTTCGGGGGCGTAGGCGTCGACGATGGCGTCGATGTCCTCGTTGGACACCCAGAACGCCCGCACCCGAACGAACTCGCTGGTGCCGTCCTCCCCGACGTAGCCGACACCCGGTGTGGTGTCCGGGATCTCGTCGCAGCGGGCACCCCGATCGCGGGCACCCTGGCCGTGCACCATCGCTACCTGGGTCGGTTCGTCCAGGCGCAGGCCGATACGGACCGGGAACAGTTGCCGGTTGGGCATGGTCTCTTTCGACGGGTCCTGCAACGCGGCGATCACCGAGACTCCGACCGCGCGGCCCTGCGACAACAGCAGGCCTGTCAACCGGCGGAACTCCTCCTGTTGCTCACGGGTCGCATACGACGACAGTGCCGCGGCCTCGTCGATGATGATCAGGATCAGCGGTTCGTCGACGGTCGGAATATGCTTGCGCACACCGGCTTCCATCAACCGGGCCGCACGCTCCTGCATCACAGTGACCGCCTCGGTGAGCATGCCGATAATGCGGTCGCCCTCGTATTCGAAACGGACCCACAGGCGACGGCCGCGCCCGAATTCCATGCCGCCCTTGGGATCTGCCAACCAGATATCGACGATCCCGGCTTTGATGGCGGGGCCGATCCCGGCGATGATCGACCACAGCACCGAGCCCTTCCCCGAACCCATCGCCCCGGCAAGCAGGATGTGGGCGTAGAGCACCTTCAGCAGCCACACGAACCCGTCTTCGCGGACGCCGACCGGAACCGCCTCCAGGTCCACACCATTGGGGACCACCGTCGGCACCGTTGCCGAGGCAGCGAGCGTGTCGTACACGCGCACCTGAAGACGGACCCAGCCCGGCTCAGGCGAGGTCACCGTCACCCGAGCCACCCCCAAGTAATGGGCGAGCTTGTCGCGGGTCTCGTCGTTGCTCCAGTCCTTGAACGACTGCCCGCCCACCATCTGGAACTCGACGACCAGGCCCTGCCGGTCGTAGTCGTAGCTCTCCAGGACCGGGAACCCGGTTTCCACCGAGCCGAGGCCGACCGCCCGCAGCATCAGCGCGGTATGCATCGGGTCGCACAGCACCAGCACCGCGGGCCGCAACTGGGCCGGAGCTGCCGCGACGATCTCTTCCAGGGTCTGCTCACGGGCAGCGCGGGGACGACCGGGCCACGGGATCAGCCAAGCGAGGAAGGCCAGGCCGCCGACGAGGCCGACCAGCCAGGGAATGAACACGATCATTGTCAGTGACTCCTTGTCAGGACACCGCGAACGGCAGGGCCTGTTGCTGTGCCGGACGCGGAGGATGGATGGGACGCACCCGAGGCCGAACCGGCTGCACGAGTGCGGGATTGGGAGAGGCAACCGGCTCGGGCGTGACCGGTCGCGACGAGCTTGAAGTGATCGAAACCGGTTGTGCCGCAGTGGGTTCCGAGGCGGGAGTCGCTTCCGGAGTTGGTTCGACAACCGGTATCGACTCGGTGCGAGCTGTGCGGAACAGCATCACCAGGCCATGCGTGTCCACCAGCAGGCCGACCGGGGCGATAGCCGCGACCAGCGCGCACAGCGGGCCGGGCAGATCATGACCGGCGGCGACAGCGTGCAGGCTATTGCCCGCCACCGAGACCACCGCGCCCGCGATCAGGACCCAGGTGAACCAGCGGCGGGCCTTGGCGGTGTTCGCCAGGACCAGCACGCCCGCGGTGGCCTGAAGGATGGTGCCGTCCACGATCAGCGGGAACAGCCACGCATCCGAGGCCGGGATATGTGCCAGCACCGCCAGGTCCCGCAGCGTGGCGAACGACAGCCGGAACGCGGCAGCGCCGACGCCCACGATCACCAGGACCGCGAACACCCGCGCTGCCAGCATCCAGCGCTCACGAATGAGCATCACGCACCGCGCCGATCCACGGCCACCGAGCGCGACAGCACGCCCAGCAGAACCGACAGCACCGCCAGGGTTGCTACGCCAGGCCAGCCATAGGCGCGGTACGCCGAGGCATAGCAGGTCCCCGCCCATGTGACCATGACTGCGATCAAAGCCAGCAGCCGGAACGGATGAGCGATCGACGTATTCGCCATCACGCCACCGCCTTCACCTGCACGGCTGCATCGGCCACGTAATCGGCGTACTCATGTTCGGCCAGCACGTTCGGCAGCGCATCCGCCAGGGCGCGAGCGTCCTCGATGGTCAGCATCACCGTGACGGCACCCAACCGGACGTAGATGTAGGCCGGGACACGCGACTCGTACCGGTCGTCCGGGCCGTAGCGGTTCACCTTCTCTGGCCAGTACTCGGCCGACTCGAATGTGAAATGCGTTGTGGCAGTGAGGAAGGACGACATCACGCAGCCGCCTTCCCGGTGGAGGGACGCGACGCACCCGGATCGGCCGGAGGCTGCTTGGCACCGGAGTTGTCTCCCTTGATCCCGGTCGCCCGGTACTGGTAGCCCAGGTACTTGTACTCGCCCTGGCCCATCACCTTCGGCTCCGCGGTCAGGCCCTCCAGCTCGATCCACCACAGCCCGGTGCCCGGTGCGACCTCCTCACCGGCCGGGATCGGCTGGTGCTGCGCAACGAAGATGATCTCGAACGATGCCCGCTTGCCCTTGCCGTCGCTGGCCTCGTGCGGATCTGTTACCGTCGCCTTCCACAGCGGCAGCATCGACCCCTCACCCGTCTTCGGGTCGAAGTCGATCAGCTGCTCCTGCAACGCATTCCGGTCCGGGTTGTACTTGATTGCCGGAGTGATCGCCGTCATCAGCATCAACCGCTGCGGGAACGCCTTGCCGTGCTCGATCGGGAATTGAAACCCCTTCGGAATCGCCATGTTGTGAACTCCTTCGAGTTGTTGAAGCGTTCAGATCACTCCATCTGATCGCCTCATTGGATCTGTCCTACCGGGCAGTTATTCGCCAGTTCGAGATGTGGATCACATCTGAACTACCTCTAAGCTATCAGTTGAACGCTTCTGATCGCTAGAGGTGACGGGGATCTCTTCCTGACAAATTTCCAGCTACCACCAGGAATGAATCAGCTGGCATCAGCGTTGGATGCGGCAACTGATACATTCAGTGCAGCGAACAGCTACGAGCAGCAGCGATCAGAAAGGCGAACAGATAGATGTCAGATGGAGAGACGAGCGAAGTACGCCATCGGCAGATAGCTCGACAACTTCGGAACGACATCGAAGCTGGTCGACTACAGCCGGGCCAGCGCCTCCCGTCGACACGCGAACTTGCAGCACAGTTCGATGTCTCGGTCGGCGCGATCAACGACGCGATGGAGATCCTCACCAAAGATGGACTGATCTACAGTCGCCCTCGTTCAGGTCGGATCGTCGCGGACACCGTCACGTCGCCCACCCAACCCCCGGAACGTCGGCGGCCCCGAGCGGTGATCGTCGGAGGCTATGCGGGCTCCGGCAAGACCGAGTTCGGCCGCATCCTTGCACGCGAAACCGGCTGGGGGATGGTCGACAAGGACACCATCACTCGCTCGGTTGTAGACGCTGCGCTGGTCACATTGGGTTCGTCAATGCAGGATCGTGACAGCGATCTGTATCTCAACACGATCCGGCCTGCGGAATACGAGTGCGTCGAGGCTGCAATGCTCGAGAACATCGAATGCGGTGTGAGCGTAATCTGCACCGCCCCGTATCTTCGTGAATTCAAGCAGCGCTCATGGTTTGAACGCACCCAAGCCGCGCTCCGCGGTCTCGGTGCCGACATGTCGGTGATCTGGATCGAGTGCGTTCCAGCCTCGATGCAGTCGTATATCAAGCGTCGAGGCGCTATCCGAGACACTTGGAAGCTCGGACATTGGGATGAGTACCTCGCGCGCGATGTGGAGCCGACGTTCCGTCCGCCATGGCCGCACACTGTCGTGATCAATAACCGCGACAGTGAGCCCCTCCAGTCCCAAGCGAAGGCGTTCCTTCGCTCGCTGTCCGAGTGATCAGCGATGGACGCAGCTGTAATCCTCTACGGCCCACCGGCATCCGGAAAAGACACGATCACCGATGCGATGATCGCTGCGAATCCCGCCTTCCAGCTGTTCCGTCGCTTGAAGGTCGGCACCGGTAGGACCGCCACGTACCGAATGACTACCTTCGATCATGTTGCCGCGCTGGAGAATTCAGGCGATGTCATTTGGTCGAACAGCCGATATGACGCCACATATGCCGTCGACCGGCCCGAACTCAATCGGATGGTCAATGCCGACCAGATTCCGGTGTTGCATCTCGGGCAGGTCGAGGCCATCGAGGCTGTTTTAGCCGCGATGCCGCACCTTCGGTGGACGACAGTCGAACTCTGGTGTCCGCGCGATATCGCCGAGCAGCGAATTCGCGCACGCACAACCGGCGACACCGATGCACGGCTAGCCGCCTGGGATGCAACAGTAGCCATCCCCCAGGGTATGGCCGATCTCCGCATTGATACGTCAGCGCATTCGCCAGCCGAATCCGCTCAACAGATCCTGCACGTTGTGGAGTCCTCATGTCATTCGACGTAGTCGTCCCAGCCCTTACCCTCCGAAAAACCGATGGCACAGTCGATTTCGATGCGACACGGCGCTACGCCGTGAGGGCGGCAAACACCTGGGTAGATCTGTTCATCCTCTCCGGGTCAACCACGCAGGGTCATCTACTCGAATCGCACCAACGTGCCGCCATTCTCGAACTCTGGCTTGAAGTCGCCGATCCTTCGAGACTCTTGGCATGTTGCTGGGAGTCAAGGGATTTCGCGCACGCCGTCGACCGCTCGCTTACCCCGATGGCCGTCCTCCGGCGCAACGGCCGTCGCGAAGCCCTAGCGTTTCTCCGGGATCTCCCTGAAGGCTCGACCATCTACAGCCACCCGATGTTCGGCGGCACAGTATTCGATCACGCCCTTGCCCGTGACGCCCGTGATCACGACGCGCTGCCCGCTGGGGGCAAGCTCGCGAAGGTCACCGGCGTGGACGTTGCCAGCATCCGCGCCGTCACCGGCGACGCCTTTCGGCTGTGGGATGGTTCATCACGACGCATCACTGCATCCTTGGCAGCCGGAGCCGCTGGCGTCGTAGCTACTCCACTCAGCCCGTTTCCGCCCGCCTTTCCAACCAAGGATGCAGTGAGCGTGCAAGCCGCCGTGGACCCAGTTCAGGAGGCCCTTGACGCCCTGTCATCCCGTAGGGCACGGACAGACGAGCTGCTTCGCCGGGCGAGCACCCACGGCGTATAGTTGGGGCCGTCACGCAAGTGATGCTGGCGATGGGACGCCGTGCAGCCGACGCCCCATCTGGTGGGTTTACCTAGCCCGCAACCAGCGGACCAGGATTACGAGCGCCCCGGCGATCACGGCAGTAGCCAGCAAGCAGATGCCGTAGTCGACCGGGGCCTCACTCTTTGCCCGGCGATGTTTCGCCATTCCCCACCACCTCCTTCCTGGGCGCGGTGTGTGGACCAAGTCCACCGCCCCTCGGCCGGAGGTGCCCATCACCTTACGCCAGGTCACCGACCGGAATCGTTGAACCACAACTGGTTCCGCCGCGGAGCTGGCACGCTCGAACCGTGGTCGTCTTAGTCGGCGCGCTCTTGCCTGGCTTCCGCCGTACCTCACGACTGATTCGGACCATTGCCGAATTCAGCCATACAGGATCAAGAGCGCCGCTGCGCGGCGGCGCATGCGCGCCGCCGCCGCGCGGCGACACGCAACCGCGGCTGAAGGAGCGTCGCCGCGGCGCGTCGGCACGTCGGCACCGCGCACGCGCCACACTCGCAGGAAACGCCTGATACTGATCGGCTCACCTTCTGCAACGACCGAGCAGTGCTGGGCACGAAGTGGAGCCGTACCCGACTTGCCTCCCGCAGCCGATCCCGAATCGGCCGGGCACTCTGCCCGGTCCACCGGCTGTGGTCACCGCACACCACGTCGTTCTCGTCGAATCGCTGCGTCCGGGTGCCGATAGCGGGGTTGGGACACAACCTGTTTCGACCGCACGGAGAGCGGGGGAGCGGTCACCAGCTCCTTCCCGGTGACGAACGATCTGCCGAAGGCATACCACCCACTTGGGGCACTCCAAAGGGCGCATTCGCGTCACTCCGTGATGGGCATTCGCCCACCCTTTTCCGCACCCCAACTGGGTGGTCTGGGCAAGCCCAGATCGATCGTCACCGGGAAGGAGCCCACCATGACCGCCACTACCCCCACCATCCAGTGCTCGACTCCGAACTGCCCCAACCCCGCTATCGGCACCCTCCCCGTCCACATCCCCAGCGACGAGAACGACGTGGTGTGCGGTGAATGCCTCGCGGCCTACTGGGCCTGCATCGAGTCCGACCGCGACGACTACAGCTAACCGCCAGGGGGCTCCGGCCCCCTCCCTCTCCGGGCCACCGGCAACGATGCCGGACGAGTCGCCACCGATGCCGACTCCAGGCCCGGACACCGGACAGCCCGCTATCCGGTGCGGCCCAACTCCTTCCCGGACCGCACCGGATAGCGAGGCACCCAATGACTTTCGCCGCATGGTTCTCGTGCTCGTGGTTTCCCCGCCTTCCTCATGGCCCGATTGTCTCGCTCCAGCCGGACGCATCAAGGACCACCTTCGGTGTCCGCTACGCGGTGCCTATCGGCATCCTTGACCCGCCCGCCTTCCGCTGAGGGATGGCCAGTATGAGGAAGGTGGGGAGGAGTAGGACACGGGACAGGCGAGCGACCTATCCGCAGGTCAGAGCGGGACCAGAACGGGACCACACGATACGAGCGCACTTGAACAACCCGCAGGTCAACCCCTGTGGACGCACTTCCGAAATAGCTTGCTGACCTGCATGTTTAGCCCCCTGACCGTACTGGGGGTCAAGGGGTCGCAGGTTCGAATCCTGTCAGCCCGACACAGAGAAACACCCTCCGACCTCGGTCGGAGGGTGTTTGCTGTTACTCGACCACTCGGAGCCTTGGGACCGCTTTGGGACCAGACCCGGACGAATCGGTCGCCTTCGGCGCTTGACCGGTCAGGTGCCGCGACAGCAGCACACCATCGTTCTGCAGGGAATCGATGTCGGGATGCAGGTACCGCTGCGTGATCCTCGGATCGGTGTGCCCCGCGATCTGCTGGAGACGGTGCAACGGCACCCCGGCGTCGGCGAACCAGGTCAACCCGGTGTGCCGCAGGTCATGACGCCGCAGGTGCTCATACCCCAGATCGGTGACCACGTCGTCCCAATGCGTCGCGCGCCGAAGACCTTTCGTGTCGATTCGACCACCCCGCGGCCCGACGAACAGGCGAGCATTCCGGAGTGCGCCCTCGCGCGCGCCCGCGTCCGCGGTCGCGAGGGCCGGGTCCAACGCCACACGAGTACGCGCCAGAGCGATTCTCCGCAGCACCAGCGGGCGAAGTTCCTCGATGATCGGGATCCGACGGAGCCGCTTGCCCTTCGTGCCCTTGTCCTTCAATCCTCCCGGTCCCGGAGTGGTCTGCCGACGCAGCTGCCAGATCCATTGATCGACGTCGATGTCCTGCACGCGGCACCCGGATGCTTCACCGATCCGGACCGCCGTGCAGGCCATGAAGATAACGACCTCACCCCACACACGTTCGTGGTCCCACGAAGCGGCCACCAACGCATCGGCCAGCCCGGTCAGGGAATCCCAGTCCGGCAGCGCGAGAGAACGCGGGTCATCGAGTTCGTCTTCATACCTGTCGTACTGCTTCTGCCACCCGCTGACCTCGACTCGATTGCGATCGATCAGTTCATCGCGAACGGCTTGCTCCATAATCCGGCCGAGCGCCGCCAAGGTGTTCTTGATCGTCGACCGACTGCAACCCTGTGCAATCCACTGAGCCACGGCGCGGTCGGCCACCCCCGCAGTGATCATGGTGACCGGGAGATGCCCGATCGTCGGCACAATACGGCGCCGCCAACCGGCCCGATAGGGATCGAGCGTCTTCAGCTCTATCCCGCGCATGGCGAGATCCCAGTTCGCGGTGCCGTAGTCCTTCAGCGTCGCGGTCGCAGTCTTCGGGTCGACACCCCGGGCAGCTGCCTGATGGATCTTGTCGATCCACTCCTCGGCTTCCTCACGCGTAGCGAAGGTCTGGGACTTCGAGCCGCGCTTCTTCGTCACCGGATCGGACCAGCGCACCCGGGCCCGGCAGGACGGGCCTTTCCCCCGCACCTCGATATCGCCGCGAATCGTGGCGCCGATCGGAATCACATGAATCTCACCATCAACCATCAAGCGACCGCCGGATCGATCCGCTTGCCCTTCAGGTAAGCGATAACGTCGCCGCCGTTGTATCGGATCACCCTGCCCGAGATCTGCACGAACGGCGGGCCCTGTGGCGGCCGAGCGGTTCGCCAGCGCCGCAGGCTCGACGGATCGACCTTCAGGATGACGGCGACCTCCTCCGTTGTGTACCAGCCTGTTTCAACGACCTCGTCTCGGTTCGGCCTAGACTGCTCTGCGTTGGCCCATTCAACTCCATTCATTCTGGTACTCCTCCCGTACTGATGTGCTCGCGCGCGGCGGTAATGGTCCGCGTGACCGCAGAAGCGCTTAGCTCGACGTGCTCAGCGATGCGTGCATGCGGCCAGTTCTGCTCGAACCGCAGCCGCAGGATGGTGGCGACCTTATCGGGGTCGCGGCGCCCGGCAGGATCAGCGCTGCATATCACCTCAGCGAGTCCGGCCCACCGATCCTGCGCACCAACCACGCCATTGACGCACTGCGGTGTTGCTTCAATCTGATGGATCTGGCGCGCAGCGGTCAATTCGGCTGCGGCCGAAAGCGTCTCGGTCCGCACCTCGCGCACCGAGACGGCGCGTACCGGATCCGAGCTACGCACCGGATTCGGGTCGTTACGCACCGACGGTGCACTACCAGCGCGCAGGTCGGTGTCGTAGTGTTCTCGAATAATCATGTGCGCCAGGGCGGCACCCATACCGAGGACCGCGACCGGCAGGCAGGCCACGAGCACAGTCACACCCCACGGCGCTGCGGTAACGCCAGCGGCGCGCATGAGGTGGTAAGCAACCTGCCCGGTGGCACCGAGGATCAGGCTGCCGATCGCGGAATACTTGGCGTAGCTGCGGGTTCGGCCGGATCGGATGCGCCCCGACAACCAGACGTACAGCGCGTAGGAGGCGTAGGTCTCCATCCCGATCGGCAGCGTGATCGCGGTGTTGAGCGTGAACCGATCGAAAATTCCCGGCAGCGGACACACCGGCCCGAACCCGGTCAGCTGCCCAAGCCCAACCCAGCCGGACCAGATCGCGACGAACGCCGGAAGCGCCAACAGCAGGACGGGCCACGCCCGCGGCACCCTCCGCACCGGCTGCGCACTGTCCAGTGCGTTGCGGTGCGCAGCGTCGTTGCTGCGCACCGTCTGCGCACCTGCGGTGTCGGCACGGTCCGCCTTGCGCAGTTGCCCGGGTAGATAGAGAACCCCGGCACCCGTCTCGACAGGTTCGAAATGATCAGGCATCGGCAAAGAGTTGGTCATTGCAATCTCCCCGTTGCGCCCGCACACGCCGCGCATATCACCTGTCCCCCACCGCCTTCGCCGGAATCGCCGACAGTCCAGCCGCTCGCGTTGAGCCGTTCCGTGATGTCGGTATCGCAGTCGTTGCCGCCCAGACAGCATGCCTCGCGGCGGCAGTCCGGGTCGTTGCAGTGCCACCATCGGCCGCACCGCGTGCAGCAAGCGAGGAGATGATCCACGACGACGAATCCCCTTCTCATTCTTCGGCATTCCTTCGGTCGTCGCCGGTCTGTTGTTCCGCTGGGGAGAGTTCCTGTGCCGGTGGAGTTTTGCTTCCGTCGGCGACGTGACGGGGACGTGCTTCGAGGTAGGCGCTGACGCCGATGCCGTTGCGTTGCGGGAAGATTCGCCAGTCGGTGACGATGTCGAGTACCGGGTCGAGCGCGGTGATCATGGCTTTGACGTTCTGGCGTTCTCCGATGAGGCGGAACTTGACGGTGTCGGTCATTGCGGCCTCCCTTCGCGCCAGCCGTCTTCGGGGGTGTTGAGACGGACGTTGGCGCCGATGTTGTGGGTGAAATGGAGGATCAGGGTTTGGAGGTCGTCGTCGTTGAGGTAACTGAGGAACTCTTCGAGTGCGGCCTGACCGCCGATTCTGTAGGTGGCGACGGCGGCGTTGATCAGGTGCAGGATTCGGTCGGGACCGCTCATCGGCACACCTCCTGGCCGTCGGGCGGTTCGTAGACGGCGCTGTAGAGCTTGGGGGCGGAGAAGTTGGGGGCCGGGGGTTCTCCGAGGCCGTCGTAGCGGATGCGGCCTGTGCCGCCGATCGCGACCTGTTCCACACCAGCATCGAGGCAGGCACCGATCAAAGCGTCGGCGACGCCGGTGCGTACCCACAGCTTCCGCAAGCCCGGCCCGTACGGTTTGGTGCTGCCGTCGGTCTGGATGATCAGAATGGGGATGGTGCGCTCGTTGCCGTCGGCGTCGAGTTTCGGTGCCTTGGTGTGGTATTCGAGGTCGGGTTCTTCCTCGATGGCGACGATGTAGAAGGTGATCTCGGTACCGGGCTCGGTGTTGCGGCCGAATGCGGCGCGGGCGCGCGGGCTGAATGCCTGCCGCAGAGTGCCATCGGTGGCCTTGCGCGAGGGCTTGGTCTTGGTGGTTGTGTTGGTCATGGCGGTGGCCTTCCTCGTCGTCGGGGTGGTGGTCGATGACTGCGGCTCGCTCGCGGGCCGGGCCCGGGTGGGGCGCGGCGGGTGGGCAGGCTCGGTGAGGGGTAGGCCGTGTTCGCGGGCGAGTTCATCAGCTTTCGCGTAGAACAGCGCGGCTTCGGGGGTACCGGCAACGCTGGCGGCGTGGGCCCGAAGCTTGTCGACCTTGGCGCGAGCTTGGTCGGGGGTCACCGATCCAGGCCCCCGATCTGCGGCAGCACTGGGCGGGTGATGACCGGCACCGGGAGGGTTGGCGGCGTGGCCGATCCCGCATCCGGCTTACGATGATCAGGCGCCGGGGTGTGGTCGATCTGGTCGGCGGGCACCGCGCGGTCCTGCTCGAGGTGGGCGAGTTGGTCGTTGAGGTCGCCGATGCGCCGGTCACGTTCGCGGAGTTGCTGTTTCAGCTGACAGACCTGATTGTCCAGGTCGGCGATGAGGTAGTCCCGAGTCTCGACCATGCCCAGCAGCAGCTCGACCCCGGCGACGTCGGCGATGTCGTGGTCGAGGTCTTTGCGGGTCTGATCCCAGTGCATGTACAGGGTGGCCCGGTCCGCGCCCTGCCACTGCCGGGCTTCGTCGGCAGAGGCGGTGAGGGCGTCGAGGGCCTGCCGACGCTCGGCGTCGGTGGCGGGCACATGGGTGACCATGCCGGTCAGCAGGCCCCGGACGCGGTCGTGATAGTCGGCACGGCCGTAATCGCGGGCCTCGACCGCTTTCCCGCTGAGGTCGAGGTCGGCATCGATGGCCTGGCTGATCGCATCCAAGCGCCGCGATCGGTCGATGGTGTCAGCGATCGTCGCCGGAGTGGTGCGGTGGGTGATGCGCCACCGCCCGCTGGGGTCGGTCATCGGTCGAGTCCGTTCACGACGGGCCGGGTGATGATCGGTCCGGCGAAGATCGGCTGCGCCAGCTTCGGCCCGCCCGGCATCCTCGGCGCGGCGGCGGCGGTGCCGGGTGTGGGCTGGCGGGTGAGGTCGTTGTCGGCGAATTTCCTTACCAGATCGGTGTTTTCGACGCGGAGCCGGTCGTTCTCGGCGCGGGCGGCGCGCAACTCGGTGCGCAGCTGCTCCAGTTCGGCCAGTGGGGTCTTGTCGTGCTCGATCTGCCAGGAGACCACCTCGTCAATGACCATGCCGCGCGGCCCGGTCGCCTGATAGATCGGTGCTTTATCGCCGGGGCGGCGCATCTCGACAACCAGATCGGCCTGATCGGGCCAGCCTTTGGCGTCGTCGGCCAGCTGATCCAAAGCCCAGGTGTAGCCGTCGGTGAGGGAGGTGACCTCGGTGCGGTCGGCGAGTTCGGGATGCTTGCTCAGGAACTCGGCGGTGGCGACGGTCACCTGGTACCCGCGGTCGTCGACCTGCTGCGGCCGGGCCGGACCGGAACCATCGCCGACCGGGTTCTGGTCGATGTGGCGGTCGGCTCGGTCCTGTTCGGCGGGCCCGGTGCCGGGGGCAGGCTGGTCGCGATGGACGTGATCGATGTGGGATAGCGCGGTATTGATCAGGGCGGCCTGTTCGGGGCCGAGCTTGCGGGCGTCGGCGAGGATGCGGTCGCGCATGCGGGCGTTGGCGTGGTCGAACGGTTTCATCGTTTCCGGGTTGTCGCCGCGGTATTGGTCGCGGTACCGCAGCACCTCGGCGTAGAGATCGATACGCGCGGTCAGCTCGCTCAACGACACCTCCGGCTCAGCCGGTGGCGACGTGGGAGCGGTTGCGCGGGTCGGCATTTCGACCGGAACCAGGTCGATAGGCTGGTTCTCCCAGTCCCGTGCCAGTGCTTCGGAACGGTCTAGGGTCTGGATCGCTTGTGCGGCGCGTTCGTGGTGTAGCTGCTGCCACTGTCGCAGGCGCCGCTGCTCGGCGGGACCGGCCAGTCCGGCGCGCAGCCGGGTGAATCCGTCGTGCAGCCGCGCCTTGAGCGCCTCCAGACCGCGGGGCTTGCCGAACACAGCCTTGACCGGGATGTGCGGGTGAGTGTGGGCGATAGCGAGCGCGCGGTCGGCTCGCCCGCGTTCGATGGCGGTGAGATGGCCGGTGGTGTAGATGCTGCCACGCAACTGCTCGTGCCGGACAGCCAGCTGCCGTTGCCGCTCGAACCAGGTGGCCTGAGTGTCCCACGAGCGGATCTCACGGTCGCGCAACAGATTCGACCGGTACTCGATCACCTGCCGCTCGATGCGAGCCCGCTCCTGAGCATGAGCGAACTCCCGCTCCTGGTTATCGGCTTTGATCAGATGGTTGATCTCGCGCCGCACGCTGCGCGGCACCCGGCGAGCGGTCGGGTTGGCCGCCCGCCACGTGCTGATGACGTGATGGACCCGATGCCCCAGGGAGCTGAGTGCATGGGTGATCTGATCGACTTCGGATGTGGTGTCGGACATAATGATTCACTCCTCACTGATTGAGGTCGGCAGCCGTCGATGGGCGAAGTAGGTGATGCCCGGGTCGGTACTCACCAGGCGCCGCCTCCTCGCCGGGCGCGGGTGAACTGGCGGAGGCTGGGGCGGCCGTGGACGTGCCAAATAGTGTGGGCGGTCTTTGCGATGCCAAGAACGCACCAGGCGACGCCGACCGCGGTCCCGGCGGCGAAGAACGCGACCACCGCTACAACGACGAACACGACGGCGGTGGCGGCGGGGCGCCACCAGAAAGTGATGACGGCTCGCCAGCGCAGGGCGGTCGCGATGAGCGGGTCGTTGTCGTCGTCACAAGGTTCGGCGGGCAGAGTGGCGACGTCGCCGGAATCCGGGACGGCGGCAAGGTGGCGCTTGCGCCGCTCCGGACTGTTGGCCGGGAAGGCGTCGGGGAACATCTGATACAGCTGTCCGGCGGTGGGGGCGTCGACGTCGCGAGGGCCGCTGGATGGTTTGGGGGCTTCGATGGCTCGTTCGGGGCCGGTCTGGTGGGGGTCGATGGGGTCGGGTGTGGTCATGTCGTGGTCCTCCTTGTCGGTCGGGTGGTCGGTGTTGTCGGGGTCGCGGTCGCCGGATTGGTCGGCGTTGTCGCCGAAGTCGCGGGCGGGACTCATGCGGGTGCTCCGGGGCCCTGGATGAGGGCGGTACCGGCGCGTAGCCACCGCCGGTTGCGGGCCGCGGCGCGTTTCGGGGTGGGTTGGATCGGCAACAGCTCGATGTCGTCGGGGTTGAGCGGGGTGATCCGGCCCCACACGGCGGTCCCGCCGCGGACGTAGACGCAATCGCCGGGTTCCAAGCGCCGCAACAGGTTCGGATCGATGAGCAGGGCGTCCTGCATGCGCACCTGGCCCTCGTCGCCGTGGCGGTCCTTGAGCGTGTGCCGGGACGGTTCCAAGGCGCGACGGGTGCCGTACAGGGTGACGACCTCGTCGGGGCCTTCCATGCCGAAGCACAGCAGCCCGCCCGACCATGCCTTCATCAGTTGTTTGGCGTCCCGGTCGGTGCCAGCGAGGGATTCGAAGGAGTGGGCGCCGACGATGACCGCCACGTCCTGGGACCGCAAGGCTTCGCAGGCGTCGGTGAGGCTGGCTCCGTCGGACGTGCGGGAGAACTCGTCGATGGTGAAGGTGATCTCGCAGCCGTGCGGGATGGCTGCAACCTGCTCGACCAGCTTGATCACGGCCTTGGCCTGCGAGGTCGCGACACTCTTCTGCGCGGTGCCCGGGACGGTAATGAACCAGTAGTCCTTGTCCAATAGGTCGAACGGACCGTCGAACACGCCGTCGAGCTCGCGAAACAGGTTGTCGAAACGGGCGGTTTCGGCGGGCAGCACGGGCTGTTTGCCGTCGTTGGCGGCGATGATCGCGTTCAGTTCGGGCCGATGCTTCGGGTCCGGCGGGATGACGAAGCGGCCCTCACCGTCGAACGCACCGCCCCACGCCCACCACAGCCAGGCCGGATCGAACCGGGCCATGAATTCCTTGGAATTGGCGGGCTTGTTCTCGCCGGGACCTTTCCCGGCGTCAGGGTCGGGGGCATCGACGATCAAGTGCACCAGCGAGATTCGCAGTTCTTCGTAGAACTTCTGCGCCGAGTCGCTGGCCTTCGCCGTCGGGGCGAGATCCTCGATCACGTGCCGCAGCGGCGCCGGAATCAGCCCCCACAAATTGAGTTTCTCGGCGGGCACCATCGCGATCCTCGACGGATGCACGCCCCCGGCCAGCAGAGCGGCCTTGAGGTCGGCGAAGGTAACCAGGTCCTCGATACCGCCCTTGCACGACAGGAAGATCCCGACGGCACGTTTCGGCTTGATACCCAACGCTTTCCGCGCCGCCTTCGGCAAGGCGGCAGCGGCCAGATACCGCTCATGGGAGGCGAAATGCGCCGCCACCGACAACCGGATCATCCCAGTGGTCTTCCCGGTCCCCGGACCACCGAGCACACCAACGTGTTTGCGGACCGCGCTGTAGGGGATCGTGAGTAGCGTGTCGGTGGACGAGGCCAGCTGTCCGGCAACGGATTTGCGGTGCTGGGTGACGGTGGCGGCTTGGCGACCCATCACGATGCGGCGGCGGCGACCGTGGCCGTCGACCACGGTGAGCGGGGTGGCGCGTGTCGCGAGTTCGCGTGCTTGGGTGAATTTGGCGTCGATTTCGTGCCGCTGGGCGCGTTCGGTGGCGGGAATGTCCTTCTTGCCGACGGTGTGCAGGCGATAGCAGCGCCGCGCCCACCACCAGGTTGCCGCCAGCAGCGCAGCCGGAACCCCGGTGACGCTCATGTCCAGCATCGCGGGCAGCCAGTCGCCCTCAGCAGCCAGCGCGGTGCCGTGGGCGAACAACTCGAACGGTGTCCACAGCGAGGTGGATACCGCGGCGGTGGCGGCGGGCAGAATCAGCGACCCGGCCGCGTAGTTCCGCACCCGGGCCGGTTCCCACTCCCGACGGTGGATCTGCCATGCGGCAGCGGCGAACACCGCGGCGGTGAATCCGGCCCCGGCGCCGGTGTCGGCGAGAAACCCGGCCAGGTGGTGCACCCATGCGGTGTCGGTATGCATGCTCGGGTCGTGGCTGTTCATGAAGTGCACCCAGCCCGACTCACGCTGCGACGTCGGTGCCGGGGTTAGGTCGAGCACCGGGCGCTGCTCGACCCCGGGGCGTGGTGCCGTGCCGCAATCGGTGGGTGTGATCATCGGACGGCAACCGCCGACCGGTGCCTGCATCGGAACTGGTGCCGCCGAAGGGAACTGATTCGGTGCGGGCGCAGTGGCCGGGCCGCAGTCGGCCGCTGTGATCAGCGGCTGGCAGTCGGTATCGGTCGGCATGAGGAACTTGTCGAAGGGGTTCATGCGGTGCGCTCCGCTCGTGTCGTAGGCAGCTCGATGGAGCGGTGCGCGATCACGTCGTTCAATGGGCGGAGCCGAATGTCGGGACGCTCAGGCAGGCGGCCCACCGCGATGAGATCCTCAACAGCGCGTTCGAGGGCGCGGCCGATGACCTCGGTGCCGTACACGTACAGCAGCCCGGCGTCGATAGCGGCAGCACGCTGGTAGGCGTTGAACACGGTGGCGGCCAGCCGTTTCCGCGACGGCCGCTTCAACGTCAACTCGACCTCGACGGCCAGCCACTTCCCGCGATACAGGTAATGGCCATCGTGCACATGCGCGCGAGCAAGCCCTGCAGCCGGGCGCGACAGCAACCCGCCCCGGTCCACGACCATGAGCCCGCCCGGCCGCTGCCCGGCAGCAATTGCCGACTGCCGCAACAACTCCCGCTCCGGCACCCACAACGTCTCATCCAGCCCGCACAGCGCGGCACGAACACGAGAAACCGCGAGCTTGTGAGAGATGTTGGTGCCGGTCGGGTTCCACCCCGACACCGGATGCCCGAGCCGCTCCGCAGCCACGGTCGGCCACGGCCATACAACGGTGACGTCGCGCTCGATGTTGTCGGGACTGATCGACACCGACCGCAGCACACCAAACCCGTCCCGCCATCGGCCGATCAATTCGTAGGTGCGGCTGCGCCCGGTACCCCGGAGCAACTGCAGCGTCTGGAAGTCGATGCACCACTGCTGGCATACGAACCGGGTAACCTGCTCGTCTCCACCGGTCCACACCAGCCTCGGGTTCGGTTTCGGGCGGCGGGTCATCGAAGCACCCCCAGTCGCTGTTGCAGAGGCTGGGCGAGAATGCGGGTCCGCCAAGCGAGTACGTATCGCAGGCAGTTGGCACAGTTGCGGTGCCCAGCGCAGCCCGTAAGGGCGGGTTGCCGCCGCGCAGTGTATGACCAGGCCATAGAGTCCGCTGACGTCAGCAACGCGCCGTAGCGGCGAAGCCCGGTGATTTTGATCCCGAAGCCGTGCAACCGGATTCCCGGCACAGCGGCGACCAGGTCGGTCACAATCGCGGCGGCGTCACTGGTTCCTTGCCGTCGGCACACCGACCCCAGTCCGACAATCGGTTCGGCCGACAAGTCCACGCCAGCGGCGGTGTAGAGATCCACGCAAGCGAGATAGTCGTCTCGGCGCCAGCCTTGCAGGACCGGCGCGAACGGCAAAACCGGTGCCAGCGAACGCAATTCAAGAAAGTTACCTATGGTGCGGCGCTGGCGTTCGGCGACAGTCAGCCCGGTTTTCGCGGTGATGTACGGCTCACACATCCAGTCCTGGGGAGCCGCCCAGATCAGGCCCCCAACCGTCTCGCGGTAACGACACACGCGGGAGGCGTATTCGGCGGGTGTGGGTCCGTTCGACCAGTTGCCGTGGGTTGACAGTTCGGTGAATCCGCCGGAGTCCAAGGCCCACGGGCCCATCGCCCGCCGCAGCGTGCGGCGCTGCCGCAGAGTCCGGTCAGACACGAACAAGGGCACATCCACGCGAGTCAGCCATTGCGGCTGGTGTGTGCCGAGGTAGAACTTCATCGGTCCAGCCCCCAATCGAGTTCGGGCCGGGTCGGCGGGATCCGGCGGTAGGTGTCGGCGACGGTGTCGAGTTCGATCCGGCGGCGGGCGGCGTTCTCGGCGGCCGAGGTGCCGACGAACCGTGAACCTGTTGGGGTGACACCACATTCGGGGCAATGCCGGGAAGCGCCGCCTTCGCGTTTGAGCTGCCGCTCCCGTGCCCGGCCGCCGACCCAGGTGCGGGCCAAGCGGAATCCGATCCCGGCGGCGGTGACGACTTCCATCAGCCGTGCGCCGCGCCCGCTGGTGTGGTCGGCGAGCCGAGCATCCAAATCTGTTGCGGTGCCGGTGTAATGCGCGGCGTGCCGGTACGGGCGGTCGAAATGCAGTAGATACACCACGGGTTCGGTCACCGGCTCAGCCCCCAATCGAACTCCGGCCGCTCCGGTGCCCCGGCGCGCGTGTGTTGCCGGACGCGTTCGACGGTGCGCACGGTGATACCGAAGCGGTCGGCGATCTGTGGAGCGGACAGTCCACGCGTGGTGAGCTCTACGATCTGCGCGCAGCGGTCCTGCCGCGCCTGTGTCGCCGTCGGCGGTGTCCACCGGGCGCGAGTGGGGTGACTGTCCGGGTTGTCGAGGGCGTCTTCGTCCCATTCGAACGGCAATGCCCATTCACGGTCGCGGCCGTAGGCGCGGGCTCGGTCGGACGGGCCGGGAGTCATCTGCAACCGGTCGAACAATGCCTTGATTGCGCGGTCGCGGTCCGCGGGGATGGACTGCCCGGTGTGTCCCTCGGGCAGCGCCCGCTCCACCAACGCGGCCATGGTCGCGTGACTGGGCTCGATGTCCAGTTCATGCGCCAGGTGGGTTTGCGGATACCCGTACGCGATCAGGGCCTGGATACGACGCCGCGCTCCGATGATCGGCACCAGCGCGGTATCGACGGTGACATCCCCGGCCCGCTCGGGCACTGCGACGGCGAGGATGGCTTGTTCGGTCTTGGCGCTGATCTGCCGCCCGGCCTTGGCCAGATTGGTCATTGTCGACTGGCCCACGCCCGCGAGTTCGGCGATATGCGCGGGCCGTAGCCCGGCCGCGACCAACTGCTCGGCGTGTGCGCGGGCTTGGTCCGGGGAGACGCGCGGTTCCCAACGGCCGTAAGCCTGTTCGCGGCGCCGGTACCGGCTGTAGGCGGCCTTGCACATGCCGAGTCCTTGGTCGCCGGGACGGCCACAGCCGCACCGGCACATCGGGTACTGGTCGGGGGTTTTCACCGGTCCAGCCCCCAATCCAGCTCCGGCGCAGGCATTGCCGACCGTCGGGGCATCGAGGTCGCCGACGGTTGCCGTGGGCCGGTCCCGCGCGGTGCGGCGAATCGGGTGGGGCTTTCGCGGTAGAGGGCGAGCTGATCCGGCGGGATCCAGGTCAGATCGTTGATGTCGTGCCCGGCGTCGAAGTGATCGGACAAGTCCTTGCCGGTCGCGGCCTGCATCACGTCGACCCGTCCGACCAGACCATTTACTCGGTCGTGGACTTGGAGGGCGTGGTCGAATCCGGGTCGGTCGCGGTCGGCGACGATCACCACATGCGCTGCGCCGCGCAGTTGTTCGGCATGCTCGGGCCGAAACTTGCCCGCCCCAGCGGCGTTGCAGGTCGCCGGGTATCCGGCGGCGATGGCGCGGTCGACGTCTTTTTCGCCCTCGCACACCAGGATCGGGTGTCCCTGATCGATCGCCCACGCCACGATCGGCGCCTGATAGACCACCGGCGCGAACCCGCCCGGCACCCACTCTCGACGTTCGGGTTCCCAGCGGCGCTGGCTGAATGTTTTCTCGATGCCGTGCTCGTGCGGGATCGCATAGCGGATCACCTGCCCGACAGGCTCGTTCGCTGCCGTGGTGTAGGTGTAGGTCGCGACCCGCGTTCTCGCTCCGGTCACCGCACCCAGGTCGCCTGTCGGCGTCGGCCGCGCCGACCGCGGAGTGCGCTGTGTCGGCGTCGCCGGTTGCGGTTGGCGTGGCTGTGTCGGCCGGTAGCCGGTCCGGCTGCGTTCGGGCAGGTGGTCGAACAGATCACGGACCCGCAACTGCGCCACCGTGAGTACGTCTTCCTGCTGGCAGCCGCTGAAGCAGGTGACGATCGTCTTTTCCCGGCGCGGGTCGTACTTCACCCCCAGCGACGGGTTCCGGTCGCCCATGCTCCGCCCGTGACTGGGCACCGGGCAACGAAACTTGGTCCATTCCCCCGCTTGGTTGGCGGCCTCGGTGGTCACCTGCCGCAGCGCGTCGACCACTCGGTCGAAGGATGCTCCGTGAGAATGCCCGGTCATGAGGACACCTCTCGACCGGGCAGGTGCCGCATGGTCCCCGTCGGCTTCTCCGGCCCGTACTGGGCGTCGATCAGCCGATGCCAGTTGGCGTGCAGGTCGGCATGGACGCGCGTGCCGACATCCCGGACGTAGGCCATCTTCGATCGTTCGGCCGCATCGTCGCGAAATCCCTTGGCCTGCCCGGAATCCCAGGCAGCGAACAACATGTCCGTGAGTACTTCGCTGACCACATTCAGGCGGCGGCTCTCGGCAATCAGCGCCGCGATGTCCTGGCTGTGCCCGCTCATCGCGGCTCCGGGAAGTTGGTGGCGGTCCATCCGCCCCTGGGGCGCTGCAGCTTCGACACCTGCTTGCCACGCCGCCAGTGATTCCAGGCCGTCACGATGAACCCGATCTGGTCACGGTCGCTGGTGCGGATCCGCGTGGAGCGGATCAGGTCGAGCCGCTCGCGCAACGCCAGAATCGGGGAGCCTTCGGCCAAACCGGCGCCGCAGTCCCACAGGTGCACGAACTCACCGGCGGCGTCGGTGTCGATTTCGGTGAGCCGGATCGCGACCGCGCACGCGACCGCGGGACGGCACTTCAACCGCGCCGCGACAGTGGTGAATCGTTCTGCGGTGGCGACGGTTTGGGGGTAGGCGTGGGCGAACTCGACAACCTTGGTGGTGGACACGGCGGCGCTGGCGTGGGTGGTGTCCTTGAACAGGTCACCCTCCATCCAGATCAGGTAGACCCGCAGCGCGGCGGCGACCATGGTGGTGCTGTGCCCGCAGATCCCGGACAGGGTGAGCTGGTCACCGGCGGTGCGTTTCGCGCCCTGGTCCATGGTCACCTGGCTGTTGGGGTCCAAACCGCGGACCACGAGCATCGGGAACGAGAACCCGTCGGTGCGGGCGATGGCGGTCAGCCGGTGCTGGCCGTCGAGCAGTTCACCGTCGGCGGTGAACTTGATGGCCTCGCCGTTGCAGCGCCAGCGGCCCGAGACCATGTCGTCGTAGTACTGCTGGACACGCGCCTGGCGGATCGGTCGGTTGTTGTGGTTGTGCTGCAACCACTTTCGGGCTAGCGCCGCATCGACGGCAACGATCTCGGTAGTGAGCAGGGCAGGGGTGGGGTCGGAGTGGATCAGGTGCATGGGGCTATCGCTCCTCGGGGTGGTTGGTGGTGTCGGGGAGCCGGTCGATGACTCCCTGCAGGGCATCGCGGGCCCGGATCAGGTCGCTGCGGTGCTGGTGCGCCAGTTGGCTGGCGCGGCGGTCGAATCGGTCGTCGTCGGCCAGGCGCTCCAGGCGCTGAACGTCTTTGAGCAAGTCGCGGCGAGCCGTATCGAACGACTCGGTGAGCGGTGCACGCCTCCGTGACGGAGCAGACTTGTCGGCGCCCGATTCCAGCTCCTCGAGAACGAAGAAGCCGACAGGCTCCTCGCTCGGAATCGGTTCGCGGTCAGTGGGTTTCAGCGGGTATGTCTTGCCGTCCACACCGGTGACCGCGTCAGGTGGGTCAATTTGACCCACCTGCCCGAGTTCCTTTCGGACGGTGCCTTTCGCCATCCCGGTGGCGGCGGCGATGGCGCGAGTGCTCATGCCGATGTCGCGCAGCGAGACAACGATCTCGGTGCGTTCTTCCCGGGGGATGCGGATGCGGGCGCGATCGAACTCGGCAGCGCAGTAGTCGTCCCACGAGCCGTAGTTGAGCGGAATCCAGGCGCGGGCCGCGTACGCCTGTTTGATCAGCTCCCACGCCTGCTCGACATGCGATTTGATGCGGTCGGTCAGCTCCCGCGCGCCCTGCGCGGTCAGCGCCTCGCTGGTGGACGATTCGACCGTGATCGGTTCAGGGTTCATCGATCCATCCCCCGATCCGGGTCCAGGAATTCGCCCGACCCGAGCCACTGGCCCGGAACCCGGTTCGGCGTACGCACCGTCGGCGGTACCGGCGCGTCGACAAAAACCACCCGATCCCGACACTCGGGATGCTCAGGCAGATGAACCGCCAGATGCGGGATCTGCTGCACCGGTGTGGGAATCGCCTGCTCCCGAGCCAGGGCCTCGGCCTCGCGCACCAGCTTGACCGCGTCGCGCGGGTCGACCTCGAGACCGAAAGCGAGCTTCTTGATGCGCGGCCAATCCCGGCGCGCAGACTCGCGCATCCGGTAACCGGTCGACAGCTTCGCCACCACCAGCGCGTCACGCGCCTGCTCGGCACTCAGGTCGTCACGGCCGGGCAACCACGACACCTGCCAGCCCTGGGGGCTGCGGCGTGCGGTGTGCGGAAGCTCGTCGAACCACATCCGATCCGCTTCCGCCCGGATCCCGGTGGCCTGATCACGACCGGAGGCCGTCATCGCCGCCCCCGGTCCGGCCGTGTCCACGCGACCTCGCGCGAGCGGTAAGTTCTCGACACCACCATCGCGACCCCGCAAGCGACGATCAGCCGGTGCCGCCGCGGGTAGAAACGCCGCCGCAGCACCTCACATCGCGCAGTGATCTCATCCATGGCGTCGTGAAAAGCGTCGACATCGGTGCCGGTCAGACCGCGGCGGCTGGCGGCGCGCAATGCGGCATAGGCCGCGACCCGCGCGTCGTCGATAGCCGAGGCTTCCGCCACGAACTCGGGTGCGGCCGTCATCGGTCCAGCCCCCAATCCCGTTCGGGGTGAACCAGATCCACGGCATCAGCGAGCGCCGCCAGCCGGTGCTGGCCATCGATCGGACACGCGGAGTCCCACTGCGGGCCCGGATCACCGATCTCACCGGCATCGCGACGGTCGAATCCGTGCCGCTCCCACGCCCGCAGCTGGTGCGCACGGGTCGCGTTCGCCACGGCTTCCCGCTGCGCCGACGTCGGCTCGCGTTTCGGCGCAGCCAAGTCGATCCGATACAGATACGCAGCACGCAGCGGCTCTCCGCCGTCACGCCGAGGAACCACCACCAAGGCGGCAATGTCCTGCCCATTCGGCCGCAGCCGCAGTCCCCGCAGCTGACGACGAGTCGCATATCCCGCCGGTGCGGTACCCCACTCGTAGGTGGGCACTCCGAATCGCTCACCGGTGACGTCAGGCAGATCCCGACGATGCACATCCTTCGGCCCGATCATCGACCCAGCCCCCAATCCCGGTCCAGCGCAACCGGATTCGAAGACTTCTCGATCGTCGGCATGGTCGCGCGGATCAGGCCGACAGCCTCGTTGACGGTCAGCCCGAGCGATCCGGCCCAGTCCCCGGCCTCCAGCCGGTCCGGTGCGACCGCCAGCCGCATCCCGGCCTTTGCCTGATCCGGAGTGAACTGCCGCCCCGGCAGCCCGCTGAACACCCATCTGCCGTCGCCGACATCCACGGCCCGATGCCCGGTGGCCTCGGACCGCATCACCCCGTGATCGACAGTGATCGATGGAATCGCCGGTGCCGCAGCGCGTAACCATCCGGCCGCGCCCCAATGCATCCGCAGCTTCATCGGGCCACCCCCTGCGACGGCCCACACTCGGCGGGCAGCACGGCGACCGGAGCCGAACCCGGACCGGGGCACACCACGACCGTGGTCGTCGACTCGTCGTGACGGCCGAACAGCAGCATCCCGCCGTAGACACCAGCGGCGAACACGAATGCCAGCAGCACGAACGCACCCAACTGCGAAGCCGACAGACCACCACGTGCGGCGACTCCGACGCCGGTGAATTCCGAACCGGCCCAGGCATCCAAGACCCCCATCGGCTCGCCCGTGTGCCGATCGAGGGTGTAGAAGTAGCGCTCCGGCTCGGTCATCGCCGCACCCCCATCCGGCGCGGCCGACGCCGCCACCCGGCCCACAGCGCGGCCAGGAACACGACCATCAAAACCGTGCCCGGCGATTCGACGAACAGCACGAACGCCAGTACGAACAGAATGAGAAGAACCTCGGACGCCAACCTCATGCCGGATCACCCCCGGCGGGCAGCTCGAGCACCGTGGCAGCCGCAAGCGCGTCGGCGATACCAGCGTCGAGGAGTTGCCGCAGCGCGACGGCTTGCTCGACCGTCAGCTGCATCCCGCAACTCGACCCGAGATCCACGTGCACCTTGCCGCGGAAGTAATGGACTTCGAACGACACGTGACGCGCGGCCATCGTGACGAGAACGTCGTCGTCCACCCCGGTCCTATGGGACCCGTAAACGGTGCGCATCACACCGCCTCCGATCGGCGGGCGAACCGAGCAAGCCTGCGCATCGCACGCAACTGCTCAGCGCGCCAGGCACGCTCGGCCGGAGACAGCAACTTGTCGGGATCGACCACCCGCTCCAGACGGTCCGTGGAGGCCAGCCGGGCCTTACCCCGGCCAGCGCGAGACGTACGAGACTTAGACCGTGTCTCACATGGATGTAATCCGTTTTGCCTGCACCGAGATTGGTTGTGTTGCATGATGTTCGGTCGTGACGGATGTGTTGTCGCAGCGGTTGGTGCCGGACGAGTTGTGGGAGCTGGTCGAGCCGCTGCTGCCGGAGTTCGCCTCGCGCCCGCAGGGCGGCGGCATCGCCCCGACCGACCAGCGGGCGGTGTTCACGGCGGTGGTGTATGTGCTGACCAGCGGTTGTGCGTGGCGGATGCTCCCGCCGTCGTTCGGTGTGAGTGTGCCGACGGCGCATCGCCGGTTCACGGTGTGGACCCAGGCCGGCGTGTGGCGGCGACTGCACCGGGCGATACTCGACGAGCTGGGCAGCCGGGGCCTGATCGACTGGTCGCGGGCGGTAGTCGATGCGGCGAGCGTACGGGCGAAAAAAGGGGCGATCTGACCGGGCCGAACCCGACCGATCGCGGCAAGCCCGGCTCCAAGCAGCACATCCTGTCCGATCGGACGGGAATCCCGTTGTCCGTGGCGGTTTCGGCCGCCAACGTCCACGACTCCCAAGCGCTCAAACCGTTGGTGAAAGCGATCCCGGCAGTCCGGTCGCGACGTGGCCCGCGGCGACGCCGGCCGGGCAAGTTGCACGCCGACAAGGCATACGACCAGCCCGAACTGCGGCGGTGGGTGCGCCACCGGGGCATCGCAGTCCGCATCGCCCGCAAGGGAATCGAGTCCAACCAGCGACTCGGCCGCCACCGGTGGGTGATCGAACGCACCGTGTCGTGGCTGACCGGCTACCACCGGCTCAACATTCGCTACGACCGCAAGGGAATTCATTATCTGGGCTTCCTGACGCTAGCCGCCGCACTCACCTGCTTCAAGAAGCTGATGAAAGCGGCCATATGAGACACGGTCTTAGACGTGGCCGAACGGCCAGATACACTGGACATGCTTCAGGGACCTTCCCGTCACTGAGGTGTGTGAATTGCTGAAGCGGCTGGAACCGCTTTGGTGCTTGACTCCCCGGTAGCTGGAACTGCCGGGGAGTTTCTATTTCCATCGATCCGGGCCGCTGGAACAGTCCAAACCGACGAACGATCAACCCGCCAGATGTGATAGTCGGGCTGAAAGCCGATCTACAAGAAGCCCTTTCGTATCTGCTGGCTGATTCTTATATGTACGAGTTTGCTTATAACCAGAGAGGTTCCGCGTGCCAAAATGTCACCGCTGCTCAAGGTGGCTATCCACCTCTAATGCTACTCCGGTAGTGGACGAATGGCTAGCCACCGTGACAAGCTATTGCGTATGCCGAGCAAGCACCTGAACCCAGCACGGGTCTACCGGCCCGACCCGGAGCTGTACGAGCGTGCTCAGCTGGCGGTGAAGAAGGTCGGCTCGAACATGAACGCGCACGTCGTCGAATTTCTCCGCTGGCTCGCCGGTGACACGGATGAGCTTCCTACTCGGCCGACGCCGCCCAAGTCGCGCCGAAGCGACAGCTGACCCGGGACCAGCCGAGTAGCTTCATCGCGCCACGAAGCTTGTGCGCCACGCGTCGCGAACGATCTCGTCGATGTCCGAATGCTTTGGTGTCCAGAATATTTCGGACCTCGCCTTCGACGAGTTGCTGATCAGGGCTATCGGTTCGGCGGCGGGTGGTCGATGCTCCAATGGAACACGGCGGCCCGTCACTCGTTCCACCGCAGCGACCACATCGAGGACGCTCTTCCCGGATCCGCTCCCAATGTTGTACCTCTCGGCCTTGCCGACAGCCGGAAGATGCTCGAGGCTGGCTACGAAAGCGTCGGCCGCGTCGGTGATGTGCAGGTAGTCCCGGACTGCCGTGCCGGGCCCGTTGATTGCCAGAACCGACTGACCCGCCGCTGCGGCGAGCGCGCGAGGTACCAGTCGAGTGGGGTCAGGGTCAGCGCCGCCAGCGACGTTCAGCATTCGGATGATGCCAGCTGCGAGATGCCCTGCGCGACACTGGGCTTCGATCCCCATCTCGGCGGCGAGCTTGCTGCTCGCGTAGGGGTGGGGCGGGGCGTCTGGGAGTTTTTCGCTCATCGGCTGGCGATCCGGAGTCCCGTATATCGAACCGGTCGAGGCGAAAACCAGCTTTTGTACACCAGCCCAGTTCATTGCGTCGAGCAGCGCGATCGTCCCGGCGGTGTTGACGCGAAAGTACCGCAGGGGTTCAGAGATTGATTCGCGCGCCCGAGTCAGTCCCGCGAGGTGGCACACTGCATCGACGCCTGCGACTGCTTGCCTTAATGCGGCATCGTCAAGCAGGTCAGCGACACGCACTTCCCTAGCATCACTGACCGGGCCTCCCCTGCGGACCATTGCCACCGGATCGTGGCCGGAGGCACTGAGCGCAGCAACGACTGCACGGCCGACATAGCCATTCGCTCCGGTAACAAGTACGCGCACAGGACCATCATGGCATCACGGCAGCAGCCGGTTGCGGTGCTTCCAGGTCAACGCGATACAGGCGGCGGCTGCCGCCGCAAGGGGCTCATGATTCATGACTCGGCGCACATTGGCTGGCGTCCAGCGAATGCCCACTGTTCCCTCCTGGGAGGGGTAGATCTCTCCCTCCGCATTCTGGGAGACCATGCCTTTGAACACAATGTCGAAGATGTCCGAGTCGACGGTCAAAGCAGTCAGGATCTCGCCAGCCGGTGCGAGCGGATCCAGGCCGATGCCGAAACACCACGCCCGCACCTTGCTGGTTCGGCGGGCCTCGGTGAGTGTTCGGAATGGTTCAGCGTCGTAGTCGACGGGGGTTCCACTACTCCCGTCGTGCTCGGGTGCGTCGAGGAACTCCTCGGACAGCTCGCGGAGCACGTTGCGCCACATGCTGAAGTCGCGCTCGATGTTCTCCTGCCCTATCGCCGCAGGTTGAAAGACGCCTGCAGGAATGATGTGGGTCAGCCCAGCCGCGAGCGTTACCTGTGCCGCGCCGCGGCGATGAAGGAAGAAGGTATCGCCGTCGGGGGCCCGTCGGATGGTCAACGTATTGATGCTGGGCAGTACGGGGCGCCTGCTGAGGTCGAATAGATCGCCGATCAAACTGCGGAAGGGCAAGTCGTCGGGATCAAGCCTTCCTTCGCCCTGGCGGGAGATCCATGCGGCGGTGGTCTCGTGTGCAATCACCTCGCAGACATCGACCATGTCGAAATAGGTGGTGAGGCCGTATCGCATACGCGCTCCGGTCGCGTCGAAGGACACGTCGAGCAGGCGGTATGAAGTCCGATTCTCGAAAAGGGTCGGCCGAGCGATCGCTCGAATTGCCTGGCTGTAGCGCCCAAATCGCGCACCGTTCGGACGCACTGGTCGACATGCTTCCGATTCGGACTCGCCGCCCGTAATCAGCGGAGCCGGAGCAGAACTGTCGAAATCAAGACGGATAGCATCCAAATCCAATGGCTCCGAGAGCATCCAATCCGGTCGCGTGATACAGGTTGTCCCCTCGATCGCTACGGGATCCCAGTACAGCCGCGCGGCCGCAGCAGTCAGCGCATGACGATTCCGGTTCAGCGTCTGCCGTACAAGACGCCAATCGGTGACAGCATCGTCGTACGTCTCTTGCAGCTGATCGGGCGCTTCCAGCAACCCGAACGTTTCGGGCGGAAGGTCCATCGCCTGCGCGAACCGACGCAGCTGACCAACGTCTCGGCAAGTCCGCGTGCCGCTGAGGTACTTCGACACCAATGTGCGATCGATGCCGAGAACACGCGCCATCTCCTCGTGTCTGGTCAGCCCATGCGCCCTCATGTACGCCTTGATCACATCCTGAAGGCGCGAATCGTATGCAGACTTCGCCATGGAATCGGCCGTTCCGATCGTCGCGGGTGGCTATCCACCTCACGGTATCACTCATGCCGAGTCTGCTGCCAGCGATTCCGGCGATCGTCGTGCCGATCCTGTGACGAGCCTTGCCGCACCTAGCTACGAGGGATTTGCTCCCGAACTTGGCGCAGTTGCTCGGCAAGCTCGGTATCGACAGTCAGCGCCGCGACGTCGGCGCGAGCGTATCGGCCCACTATGTTCGGCTGGATCTTATGGAGGTGTACAGCGACGTGGAATTCCCACGTCCAGCCCAACAGGTCGCATGCCTCGTTGAAGTTGACCGTATCGAGGGTTCCTTGACTACGAGCGGCGATGACCGCGTCGACCTGATCGACAGTGAGCCGGTCGATGTCGACCACTGCGAACACGGCGTGAGGCTCAGTGCTGTCGGGAGGAAGATACATGTCGGCGACCGCAAGCTGTCCCCTCTCGGCGAGCACACGGATGTCGTCGGAATGCACATCGCGATTTAGGCGCTGGGCCAGCCGTTGTGCTGACTTGTAGGCGCCGAGGACGCTGGTCATCGAGTGACCTCCGGTGCAGTCAGCGTGCGAAATCGGGCAGATAGGGGCGGTTCATCTTCTTCGGTCGAGCTGCAATAGCACCCATCACACGCGGTGCACGTGACGCACCCGTCGCACGTTAGGTCGGTAAGGTGCCCACAGTCGGGATGCAGGAAGTCATCAATCACGGCTCGGTGCGGGATGAGCGGGTTGGGCCGAAATGCGTTGAGCTGTGCCATACCTGGCAATCATCCACGCACCCACCGACAAGATCGGCCAACGGAGCAGCCCCAGATGCGCGTCATCCCAACTCGATGGAATCAGCCTCGCCATAATCCCCGGATATTCGACGCAACCACCTCGGGTACTCCGCCCGGTGCCGGTCCCCTATGCCGGGCGTCGCCTCGTGGTGCCGGTCCTCCCTCGGTCTAGTTCTCCCTCATCCAGTCCCCTCCCTTCAGTATCTCGTACGCAACCTGCCCCGGTTTGCCCCGCCGACCAGCCTTCTGCACCCAACCGTCTGTCTGGCTGCCGCACGGACACTAAATGCGCCCGCAGGGTGTGTTTAGTGTCCGTGCGGCAGCCAGACAGACACCCCCACGAAAACTGCTGGTCGGCGGAGCAAACCGGGGTGGACTCCAGGGGGCGGACACTAAACCTTCCCTGTACGTCCGGCCCTTCGGGTCCAGTCATGTAGAACTACCGCAAGAACCGCAGCCGAAGCGCGACGCGTTCGCCAATCCTTGGGTAACTCAGATTGGTCAGCGATGGACATATCGGCGAACCGCTGAGGACAAATTACGCCTTGAGCAACGCGAAGCTATCGCTTCGGTACTCGATGCCGCTCACGCGCTTGATCCTAGTATGCGACGGAATGGACGCTCTGAGCTCGAAGACTTTAACGAGGCATTCAATTCGTTTTCAATCGCATATAACCGAGCAATACTGATAGTCGAGGACCGGAGAGTCTATGTTCACGTGGTATCTCTCAAGGCTCATTCATTAAGGCTGCGGGTTGACTCCGTAAAGGCCGTTCAGGCTCGCCGAGAAAGCGAGGACAACAGCGAAATGGCTACCCGCGTCCTGCATGAACACTTTCACGAAATGTCTGAGGAACTGTTCGAACTCGAACGAGCGGCACGTGAGGCGTATTCGGCAGCGCAACCCGTCAAACAAGTTCGGATGGCTAGAGTGCCTTGGCGTAGCCGCCCGCGCAACGAATCTGGATAATTGTTGGAGGGTCGAACCTGTAAGCGCGTCAACTGAAGTCCTTTACCCCAAGGGCTAGGCCGTGCGCGGTTGCCGACGGGCGAGCAGGGCGAGGATCTCGTCGCGGCTGACGGTGTCGTCGGCGCTGGCTTCGGCCGTGATCCATTCCGACAACAGCTCGTCGCGTTCGAGTCCGGCCTCTTCTGCGCGGGCTATGAGCCGTTCGTAGGCAGCGCGCGGGATCCGCAGTTCCGCGGTGAACGGGACCATCACGTCATCCGAGCTCTCCAGTGGCGGCAGGTCGACCGGCACGGCGTCGTCATCGGGTCGGATGTCGTTCCAGAGGTGGTCGGGCCAGTCCTCGCCGTATGCAGCGAGCAGTTCGGCGTGTACCTCGCTCGCGCGGCGAGCGAGGGCGGCGGTGTCATCCTTCGAACGGCTCATCGGTCTCAGCCTCCCATATCTCGAACGCGGCCAAATCTGCGTCAGTCAGTTCCCGAGCCGCGATGATCAGCGAGGTGAATCGCTCGATCTCGCGGACCGCAACCATCAGCGGACGGCCAGCGGCGGTGCGTCCTGCTACCAGTGTCACCCGAATCGGGCCGCCGAGCGAGGGACGCGCCCAGCGACGGCGCGCACCCAGCACCTCGAACACCTCGGCCGCAGTGATCCCCCGAAGTTTGGATTCTGCCCACTCGGGCAGGTCGTAACCCATGACTGGCGACCCTACCCGCCGGGTATGACGGATCGCGTCGTAATGCGGGGGACTAGTGTTCCGTGAGGACAACTTCGAGGTGCGGATTGTGGCCCACAGGTAGCCGACCGCACCCGTCGCTCTGAAGATCCTCTCCCCCATAGGATCTGGGGCTCTTCAGGATGTAGTACGACTCAAGCCCCAGGGCCACCCCCAGTGCGGTAGAAGGAAGTGCGCTCGGCACAGCGACCGGGTTGCACTCCGCCGCGACCACGCCGTCCCGCTTGGGACCAGTTTGGGACCGCACGTCATGTGCGACACCGAACGCTCCCAGCTCACACACGCTTCATACTTCGGCGCGAAACATGCGTGACGTGCGGAAATAGAAGATCCGGATTTCTGGGGGTCAAGGGGTCGCAGGTTCGAATCCTGTCAGCCCGACCAGGTCGGAGGGGGTTTCCTCCTCCGCCGGTCACGTTTCGTGGACCAATCGTGGACCACGGAGATCACCCGGGCGTATCGCGCCGAGCGGGCACGAGCACTCTCGACGGGCACGTCGAACGTTCCGGCCATCTTTCTCCCGCCGAGTTCGGCCTCCAGATCCCCACACATCCAGCCCAACCTGTCCGAAACAACATCGGCATCCCGGTAGGTTGCAGACGCCCCGTTCGTCCGCTTACCGTGGAAGAACGCTCCAGCTTCTGCGAGGCTTCCCGGTAACCGAGACCACGGAGCCGGACGAATCAGTCGACGGCGGACTCTCGCACTCAGCTGAAACCAAATCCTCTGCAGCACAACGCACCACCGCGACTTCCCCGGACACCCTCCCGACAGCACTGCCACCTCACCCGCCGCACAGCGCCCACCTCGATCGGTGTCCACACCCGCCCGACACCCGATGCGATTCGCCCACCACCGAATCCACCACATGATGTACCCGGCCGACGATCTCGAGACATTCGGCGATGGTTTCAGACCGTCTGGCCATATGCCAACGTCATAGCGGAATAGCGGGTGCCGGTTCTTTGAGCGGACCGGTCGGCCCGACCCCGGGCCGGGTGGGTTCCGCCGCTGTGGGCGTTAATCGATCGTTCAGATTGCTTGGACGACAATACTTTCCAATGCACGCAAATGCCGATGTGTGGCCGACGATCCTGTCTGCAGGCGTGGGGCGCTACTGCCCTCGTCACCGTAGGCGCCTGCAGGCACTACCGGAAGACATGCGGACTCTCGTAGAGTTTCCGGTGTACGAGGTAGCCGCCGAATGAACTGGGGGAGAACATGGTTGGCGAGACCACAGTGCCGTTGTTGCCGTGCGGATCCATCGATGACTTAGCGAAGTTCTACCTGGCGTTGGGTTTCGAGCAGGCATTCCGCCAGGTTCGCCCGAACCCGTACCTCGCGCTGCGCCGCGAGGACCTGCACCTGCACTTCTTCGGCATGCCGGACTTCGACCCGGAGAAGTCCTACGGGTCGTGTCTGGTATACGTGCCCGACACCGGTGCACTCTATGAGGCATTCGCCGCCGGGATGCGCAGGACCTACGGCAAACTGCTGGTTTCCGGCATTCCGAGGATGACCCGGCCACGTAAACGCAAGAACGCCAGCGGGTTGGCCGGATTCACGCTCGTCGACCCTGGCGGGAACTGGATCCGGATCTTCCCGTCCCCGGGTGTCGGCAACACCGATGCGCCCGTGACCGGCAAGCTGGCCAGAGCGTTGGAGAACGCCGTCGTGCTCGCGGACTCCAAGGGCGACAGTCATCAAGCGGCGAAGATCCTGGACGCCACATTGGCCCGGGAACAGGATCGCGCACCGGTCGTCGAACTCGTGGAAGCGTTGGTCTACCGCGCGAAGCTGGCACTACGGCTGAGCGACGGCGAACACGCGCGGGCCGTGCTTGCCCGCATCCACCAGACCACCCTCGACGACGAATCCCGCGAACGCCTCGCCGACGCCCTGACCGTGTGTGACCTGGAAACGGCCGCTCGCAAGATATGACCTGCCGCCGCACACAACTCAGATGACATGTCGGTGGTGGTTCAGTGGTCGGGTAGCCATGTTCCGTGGAAGCCCGCAGGGACGCGGACGGGTAGATGTACTTCGGCGACCGGTGGTGCGGTCAGGTCCGTGGCGTCGAGGATCAGCAGATAACTGGTACCACGAAAGTGGTTGTGGGCGAAGGCGATGAGGTAGCCGTTGTCGTCGCCCGCGCCCGGTCGTGGCACGAAAACTGCCTCACTGCAGGTATGCCCGGCGGGGAGGCGGTGGGCTCGCCGGGATGTCCGGTCGGTGAAGTCGTAGCGGTAGATCTGCGACCGCTCCGGTACGGGCTCGAGCGCGAAGCTGGTGACGTACCCGTACCGATAGCGTTGTCCGACATCGGCATCCGCGACTCGCGGGTACTCGATCGGGACATCGTCGAGAGGCTGCTCGACGACTCGGCCCGTGGCCGGTTCCAGCCGCCACTGATACAACCGAGGCAGCCCGCCAGCCAGATCGTCGGGACCCGCGCGCCACAGAGTGGGCACCCGGCACCCGGTGACGGTGATCGCGCCGTCGCCCTCGCAAGCGTTCATGGTGTGCCACACGTAGCAGGGCTCGATGTCGAACCACCGCACCGGTCCACCACCTCGGGCGATCACACCGAACCGGGCCCGGTGGTCGTCGTCCCAGCGCCACGGCAACCCGCCGACGCCCGCACGAGGGTCGAACACGACCGGAAGGTCCATGAAGATCGCATGGCGATCGGTGATGGCGAAGTCGTGCATCATGACCGCCCGCGGGATCGGCACCACCTGCGCCAGCAGCAACTCACCCGTCGGCGCGGCACGGTAATAGGTCAGATACGGCGGCCGCACACGATACCCGAAAAACAACAGCTCCCCCGTGCGCGGACACCGTTTGGGGTGAGCGGTCATCGGAGCCTGCAACGCGCCACCGAAGGTGAACGGCCCCACCGTCTCCAACTCGGGCGTGATCTCATACGGCAGCCCGCCCTCCTCCAACGCGAGCAACCGCCCCGCGTGCGCGACCACATGCGTGTTGGCCGTCGTGACCCGATAATCGACCTGCCCCGTGACCGGATCGACAGCGAGGGCAAACCGGGACTGCCCGCCATGCCGATACAGCGGGGTGCGGACATACCGGTTGCGATACCAGCAAGCCTTGCCGCCGGACAGGGCGACCGCGTGGACCATGCCGTCACCGGCGAACCAATGCGGCGACCACCCGGTCCGCGGGTTCGGGCCGTTACGCAGGTACACCCCGTTCAACTCCTCGGGGATCACGCCGACCACCTCCGACGGTCCCACCGTCACCTCCTCGGTGACCGGAGCATTGTTCCCCGCCAGATGCAGCGGCACGTCATCATCGGATGTGATCGCCATCAGCCGGACTCTCCTGTCCTCGACTCGACCACGCCAGGATGCCGGAACAAACACCACAGAAACAGTCTTGTCTTTACCCACCCCGTCAGCCGCCCGGACAACCCGCAGCCGCGTACCACCCCGGCCCACACCGCAGACTCGAACGACCCACACGCTCACCAGGACACCCTCCGGTAGTGGAGTTCGCCCAACCCGAGCGGCACGCACTCTTCTGCCGCTTATGGGTGGCTCGTCGAGGTGTGAGATGTGCTGCGGCTCAGAGTATCCGGGCATGCCGGTGAGCGGGCTTTGCCAAAGGGTACCGATCGTTTCCACAACGCCGTGCCGAGCGTGTGACGAGGTTATCGGCAGGACTGCGTCGTCGGGCGTCCCCGGGTCAGTCGAGGGTGAAGACGCGGGCGGTGTTGTCGTGCAGGTAGCGCTGGCGGGTGGCCTCGTCGAGGCCGAGGTCGTCGAGTCCGTCGAGGGCGGCGGGATGGGTGATCATCGGGTAGTTGGTGCCGAAAAGCACTTTGCGGCTGCCGGATGTGGTTTTCATGTAGGCGACGAGTTCGGCAGGGATGCGGCGGGGGGTGTAGGCGGAGGTGTCGATGTAGACGTTGTCGTGTTTGCGGGCCACGGCGATCATTTCCTCGGTCCAGGGGTAGCCGATGTGCCCGGCGACGATGACCAGTTCGGGAAAGTCGAGGGCCACCTGGTCGAGGTAGGGGATCGGGCGGCCGGTCTCCGACGGGCGCAGCGGCCCGGTGTGCCCGACCTGGGTGCAGAACGGGACACCGAGGTCGACACAGGCGGCATACAGCGGGTAATAGCGGCGGTCGGTGGGCGCGGCGTCCCACAACCAGGGCACCACCCGCAACCCTTTGAACCCGAGTTCGCTGACCGCCCGCCGCAATTCACGCACCGCGGGCATCGGCCTGGCCAGGTCGACAGCCGCCAGCCCAGCGAACCGGTCCGGATACGCCGCCACCCACGCAGCGACTTCGTCGTTGGAGATCAGCGCGCCCTCGCGCGGGGCGTGCCAGGCGCTGAGCAGACCGAAACCGACGTCGGCTTCATCCATCGCGGCGAGGGTGAACTCGATCGGCAACTCCTCGGTAAGTGCCTGCTGCCCGGTCCAGCGGCGCAGGGAATCGAACATGTCGTGGCGCGAGAAGCGGACGGTGGGGTGTTGCATCCAGACATCGATGGTCATGAAGTGCGGCTCCTTCCTCGCATCAGACCAGCCTGCCAGGCGGCTTCACCGACGCCTCAACGACACTCGTCGCGGATTCATCCAGGGCGCCTGAGGCAAACTCGGCGACGGCGAACACTTCCCGTGGTTCGCACCACCGCATCCGACCTGACCCAGCGGCCGGTCACCGTCGGCAGCAACGTGCGCTATTGCCGCCGGGCGGGAGTTCGGCGCAGCGAGATCAACTGCGGCGCAGAAAGTCTGGGAATGATTCGGGGGTGAACCCGGGCTTTGGCTCGAACGTGTTCATTGAGGGAGTTCGCTCACAGGGGGATTCTCAATGACTTTGTCAAGCCGGAACGGTCCCCGGGGCGGGCTGGTATGGGGTTCTCGTTCGGAGCATCGCCCACAAGACATTGAGGCGTCGCCGGGCCAGGGCGATAACAGCCTGGGTGTGGTTTTTGCCCTCGGTTCTCTTGCGCTGGTAGTAGCCCCGGGAGACCGGGTCGTGGATGGCCGCGATTTGGGCGGCGAGGTAGCAGGCTCGCAGCAAGCGCCGGTCGTAGCGGCGCGGCCGTTTGAGGTTGCCGCTCACCCGGCCCGAGTCCCGGGGAACCGGGGCCAGACCGGCGACACCGGCGAGGCGATCGACGCTGTTGAAGACGGTCATGTCCCCGCCGGTCGCGGCGATGAATTCCGCGCCGAGCAAGGCTCCGAAGCCGGGCATGCTCACGATGGTTTCGGCGTGGCGGTGGCGGCGAAATCGCTGCTCGATCATCGCTTCGATCTCGGCGATCTCGATGTCGAGCTGGATCACCTCCTGCGCCAGGCGGGCCACCATCGCTGCGCCGAGTCGCTGGCCGGGCACCGCGGTGCGCTGCGATCGAGCCGCTTCGACCGCGGCGCTGGCGACGCGGGCGCTGTTGCGGGCCTTACGTTTACGCAACCATGCCTCGAGGCGGGCGGTGCCGATCGCGCGGAGCCCGTCGGGGGTTTGGTAGCCGGTGAGCAGGATCAACGCCGCTTTGTTGTGGGCCAGATCGAACGCGCGCTCGAGAGCGGGGAAGTATTCCAGCAGCTGGGCGCGCAATCGGTTGATCGCGCGGGTGCGGTCGCAGCCCAGGTCGGTGCGCCGCGAGGTGAGGATCCGCAACTCGATCGCTGCTTCGTCACCCACGCGCAGTGGCTGCAAGTCGCGGCGCATACGGGCCTGGTCGGCGATGATCGCGGCATCTTTGGCGTCGGTCTTGCCGTCGCCCCGATAGGTGCCCGAAGCCCAGTGCACCGTCCGTCCGGGAATATAGAGCAGCCGCTGGTCCCGACCGAGCAACAGGGCGATCAACAACGCGGCCCCACCGTGGTTGAGGTCGATCGCCCACGTCACCTCGGCGTTGTCGACCAGGCCCGTGACGGCCTCGATCAGATCCAGCAGAGCGGGTTCGTCGTTGGCGATCCGGCGCGAGAGCCGTCGCTTGCCGTCGGTATCGATGACGACGCAGTGATGCGCCGATTTACCGGCGTCAATACCAGCCCACAGATGTTGTCGCACGACCACTTCCGTTCTCCACACGTTGTTCGGTTGTCCGGCAGACGACTGCGCCGTCGTGTCCTTACGAAGCGATCGGGTCGCGTATCTCAATCAGCGGTCGAGTCGTCGCGGAACGCCGGGCGGCCAATCCCCCTGGGCCATCAGCGGCTGCACCATGAAAGCCATACCCGACGCTCCCGGGTGCAGGAAAGCCTATGGCAGCCAGTAGCTTCCAGCACCCGAGAAGAAAGGTAAGGAAACCATGAAACGAATCATCGCGGGCACTGTGTTCGTAGGGGCGATTGCGGCAGGAGTCGCGATCACGGCGGGATCGGCCGCCGCCGACAACGGTGTGATCCACGTACAGGCGACGACTACCGACACGGCACCGGCGCCTGGCGCTTCGGCCAAACCCGCTGCGACAGCGATCGAGTACGGACTGGTGGCGAAGACCGGCGGTGGGGTGCACGCCGACGCGACCGCCATCGGACCATCTCGCTGAACGGTCATTGCGAAGCTGTCTTCGCGAGAGTGGCCACCGGCGGCCCAGACCCAACGGGGCCGAGGGCTCTCTCTCCTCCGCGCGCTGCGCAACCTGCCGTCCTTACGAGCACTGCCTTCGAGCGCCAAAACCAGTGCCTACCAGCGGGTTACGCCACATCCACCCGAAATCCTGCCAGTCACCGCACCGCGCGACAGGTATGACGCAGCCCACACACGCTCCTCGCACACCGCGATACCAAACCTCGTAGTATGGACAATTAGTTCAGCAACGAAGGGACGCTCGCCGACCCGTACAAACCATGTGAAGCGTCGACGTCGGAGGAGGGGATGGGGCAGGCGGTCGTGGCGACCGCACCGTACGCAAACTTGTTGCCGCTATGGACTGACTATCTGTAACGACAATCGGTAGGTCCTATCCTTGGCTGATGAACACCAGCCGCCGGGGGCGGGCATTGCGTCTGATTCGTAGTGTCGACAAGAAGGTCTGTGTGACTCGGGGAGTGTCGTTGTCCAAGTTTCGTATTATCGGTGCTGTTGGCGTCGTCGTTCTCATTGTCCTGGCAGGCTCGCTGTACTTCGGCTTGCGCAACAAGCCCGAAGAAGCTCCGGTGACTCGGAAAGCGATCTCCGTGGCGGTCGACGTGACCGATCTGCCGCAGCGCGTGATCCAGGTGAAACAGACGATCCCCGTTCGGCCGGGCAAGGTGGATTTGCTTTTTCCGCAGTGGCTGCCCGGCAACCACTCTCCGTCCGGTCCGATCGACAAGATCGCGGGCATCGCCTTCACCGGCGCCGGGAACAAGCTGGAGTGGAAGCGTGATCCGCTGAACGTGTATGCGTTCAAGGTTACCGTGCCCGACGGCGTAGAATCGATCGACGCGAGCTTCCAGTACTTCACTCCCACCGATTCCGCTCAGGGCCGCGTGGTGATGACGCCGAATATGCTGAATTTGCAGTGGAATGCCGTGGTCCTGTATCCGGCCGGTGCTCCCGTCAGTGAGATTCCCTTCAACGCGAGCGTCACCTACCCGCCGGGATTCGAGGCCGGTACCGCGCTGGAGGTCGCCGGTAAGGACGGCGACACCGTGAAATACAAGACTGTTCCGTTGGACGTCCTCGTCGACTCGCCCGTGTATGCGGGGCGCTATCACAAAGAGTTCGACCTGGCTCCCGGCGCGAAAACGCCTGTGCGGCTGCAAGTATTCGCAGACGCACCGGAGCAGCTCAAGGCCAAGCCCGAGCACATCGAGCTGCACAGGGCTCTGGTGCGACAGGCTGTGAAACTGTACGGCTCACAACACTACGACCACTACGACTTCCTGCTGTCGTTGTCGGATCAGCTCAGCTCCAACGGGTTGGAACACCAACGATCCAGCGAGGACGGTGAACCCACGGACTATTTCACCGGGTGGAACCCCGCGGTCGGCAGCGACGATCTGCTCGGGCACGAGTACACCCATTCCTGGAACGGTAAGTTTCGACGCCCGGCAGACCTGTGGACACCCAACTACAACGTCCCGATGCAGGACAGCTTGCTGTGGGTCTACGAGGGTCAGACGCAGTATTGGGGCAACGTGCTCACCGGCCGGTCCGGCCTGCGACCTGCGGAAGTCTCTCGCGATGCGTTGGCTTCGGTAGTCGCCGCATACACCGACAACCGGCCCGGACTCACCTGGCGCAGTCTGCAAGACACCACCAACGATCCCATTATCGCGCAGCGGCGTCCGAAGCCGTACCGGTCGTGGCAGCTCAGCGAGGATTACTACCAGGGCGGGCAACTGGTGTGGCTGGGGGTGGACGCGCGTATCCGCGAACTGTCGGGAAACACAAAGTCACTCGATGATTTCGCTCGCGCGTTCTTCGGTGTCGACGACGGTAAGTGGGCGTCACAGAACACCTACGGCTTCGACGCCGTCGTCTCGACGCTGAATCGCGTGGTCCCCGATGATTGGTCGAAGTACCTGCGCGATCGCCTCGACGGAAAGGAACCGTTCGCCGCAAGTGTCGAGAAGACGGGGTGGAAGTTGGTCTACGACAACCACCCAGGTGCCTTCCTCACGGCTCAGATGAAACAGGCTGAGGGCGCGGTCAACTACACCTACTCGATCGGTCTCAACGTGTCCGGTGAAGGCAAGGTCACCGACGTGCGATGGGACGGACCCGCATTCAAGGCAAAAGTCGGCTCCGGGATGACGGTGGTTTCGGTCAACGACGCCCCCTATTCCCAAGCCACAATGGAAGCCGCAATCGAGGCGGCCAAGACAGACCCCGCACCGATCCGATTGCAGGTGAAAGACTTCGATCAGACACGGACCGTCGAACTGGACTATCACGACGGCCTCCGTTACCCGCATCTGCAACGCATCGACGGCACCCCGGACTACCTCACTCAGATCCTGGCCGCACGGAACTAGTGCCTTGTCACGCAACCTTCGGTAGGTAATCGGGTCGCCGGATCTTGGAGCCGACAGCGAAGTTGCGGACAGGTCCGGCGTGCTGGTTACGCCAGCGGATGTAGTCGCCGATGACCGCGTCCTGCTCGTCATGGCTGCGGTGATCGGTACCGTTCAGCGCGAAGTAGCGCAGGGCGGCGAACTCGCATTCGATGCGGTTCAGCCATGAGGAGTAGGTCGGCAGGAACACCAACTCGATCTGGTTGGCGGCGCACCACTCTCGCACCTCACGCCGTTTGTGGACCGAGTAGTTGTCGCAGATCAGGTACAACTTCTCGCCCGCCCAGCGGGCCCGCAAGGTCTTGAGGAAGGCCAGAAATTCGGTCCAGCGTTTGCGGTCACGGATCCGGTAGTACAACTGCCCGCTGCGCAGGTCCAGGGCGCCGAGCATGTGCCGCACGCCTTGGGTTCTGTTGTAGGTCGCTCGCAGCCGCTTGGGCCGGCGACGCGTGAACCAGCCGCGACCGGGCCGCGGCTGCAGATTCAACGGACCGAACTCGTCCACACAGATCACGCGCCCGTCTGCGGGTGGATGGTCGTAGAGGTCGAGCACCCGGTTCATCTTCTCGGTGAACTCGGGATCGTTGCTGGCCTTCCAGGTTTTGGTAGCCTGCCACGACACCCCACCGGCCTTCAGGATCCTGCGCAGCGTCTCGCGGCTGATTTCGGCGATCCTGTTGACCGCCAATACCTCTCGCAGTTTCGACAGGCTCCACGTCGTGAACGGCCAGCCTAGATCGAGGGGGCAGCACCGGGCGATCCGACAGATCCGATCACGCATCGCCTGATCGGTCTTCGCCGGTCTGCCCCCTCTCCATTTTGGGTCGAGCGCCTCGAAGCCCTTCTCGTTGAAATCGTGGATCACTTGCCGCACATACGATTCCGATACTTGCATCAGCTTCGCGATGAACCCGACCGGCTGATGCTGCGCCGAGGCCATCACCACCACCGCCCGCCGCATCCGCACTGGTTGCTTGCTGCGCCGGGCGATCTGGGCCAGCTTGCGACCCTCCTGCGGGGTCACCGCTCTGACGAACACATCCGGCTTCCGAGCCACCGGCACCACCTCCGCCAGGCAGCATCACCGGCCGACCAGTGGCGAGCAACCCGACACCCCGACGATTAACGCATCAACCTTTCCGGACGAGGCACTAGCGCCACACCGGGCCGAGCTGCATCACCGGAGGTCTGCTGCGAAGTTCTTCACTAGGAGCCTCGGACTATCAGCATTGACCTGCGCCTTTACCGTGGGGTCTGCATTGCCCCTACCAGAAGTAGACGCCGCCGCCGGCGTGCAGGGCTTGTTCGGCGACGGCCTCGATGTTCGACAGATGCTCGGAGATGCCGTCTACGTACCACTCGCGGGTGTGCGACTGGTCGCCCTGTGGTGCGATTGCGTCCAGGTGTGTTCGAAGCAGCGCGCACTCTTCGAGAAGTTCGGGAACTGCGTCAGGAGGCACGGTGAAGGGATTGCCCGATGCCAGGAGCGGGAACCAGTAGGCGCCCAATGCTTGGACGGCTGCCGAGCCCCATACGGTTGTTCGCCATTTTTCGAACCCGGCGAAGTTCCCGCCGGGTTTGGGAGGGTCCAGGTCTCGTTCCGTGCCATCGTCTTCGACGACGAAAGCTTGCACGATAAGGCTCATTCACCAAGCATGCACCTGTGGTCGCGGCGGGCCGAACGTCTTTTCACGCCGCATGGCGCGCCGCCTCGGTTCGAGGGTCCCGGGTTCGGTCTCCATTCCATGCTTGGACTGCGAATTCGTAGCTCGGAGCGACGGTTTGGAGAAATGGACAAGTACACAAATATCCTGGTCGCTGTGGAGCTCCATCCGGAGCGCGACCTCGAGCATCGGGTCCGGCGGACGAGAGTCGTTGTGGCACGAACGTCCGCAACTGCCGATGTGCGTGCAATGCATCTGCGAGGATGCGAGGTCGGTTCCGGCGATCGGGGTGGCATCAAGGGTTCGTGATAAGAGTTGTGCGTGGAGTCTGCTGCGGAAGTACTTGACCGTATCGTCGCGTTCGCGGCGTCCCATGACGGCATCGAGGCGATGATCCAGACCGGGTCGCGGGCACGCAACCAGCGTGTCGATCGTTTCTCCGATCTCGATATCGAGCTCATCGGCACCGCAGCGCCCGCGTTGGCCGGTGATGACAGTTGGGCGGCCCCACTCGGGAACCAGCTGGTGAGCATTCATCTGGCCAACGAGGAAGACGACGAGCCGGACTGGCCGACCTACCTGATCGTCCTGGCCGGCGGCCGAAAGGTCGACCTGACCCTCGCCGGTCCTGAGCGGATCACCCGGATGATCGAGGGTGGTCTGGACGAACTCTACCAGCGCGGTTACCTCGTCCGTCTGGACAAGACCGGGCTCACCGACGGGCTTCCCGCCGCAGCGGGCCCGCCAGTGGGGAGTGGACCGACCGAGCTCGAATTCGTCACCAACGAGCGGGAATTCTGGTTCGAGGCCACTCAGGTCCCGATTTATATCGCACGTGGTGATCTGTGGCCGGCTCAACTGCGGATGGCAGAACTGCGGTCATTGTTGCTGGAGATGCTGCAATGGCATACCCGGCTGTTGAGCACACGCCCGGTCGACACCTGGCACAACGGCCATCACATAGGCGAATGGCTGGCCCCCGCCTATCGGGACCGGCTGCCTGAGCTGTTCGCCCACCATACCCGCGAGGATCTGGCTCGCGCTCTACGCGCCGCGACCGAGCTCTACGCGGACGCGGTCGCGGAAATCGCTGCCGCACACCCGCTTCCGGACCTCAGGCTCCTTCCCGCGGTCACCGAGCACATCAACCGGATCCTGCAGTTCTCCGCTTCGCCACAATGAACGTTCTGCATCGCCACCGAGCAGGCGTCCGGTCGGCCGTCCATGCCCGGCCACAGATCGGTTGTCTTGCAACGCAGCCGTCCCGAACGCACTGTATTTCGCGTCAAGGGGCAGTTTCCTCCCGGACTTGCCCCGCGCTTCGCCGCGCATCGGCGACCATCCGGGCGTAAACGGTGTTGGACAGGCGTCGCTTCAAGGCGCGCAGCGTCTCCTTGTGGGTTTTGCCCGCAGCCTTGCGCTGCGTGATGTAAGCGCGGCCACCGCCGTAGCCACCATGCTGGATCACCGCCATGATGTGCAACACTCGGTTGACCTTGCGATTTCCGGCACGAGAAAGCCGGTGCCGCTTCTGATCTCCCGAGGACGCATCCAGCGGCGCGGTGCCGTTCCAGGACGCGAACCGGTCCCGGGCCACGAAGCGACGGATATCGCCGACATCGGCGAGCAGCCGGGCCGCGCCGGGCCGATGCCGGGCAGCTCCATCAGCGTGGACCCGGTCGCGGCGACCGACTGCCGTAATTCCTTGTCCGCAGCCTTGATCCGGGTATCGACCCCCTCGAGGCCGTCGATCAGTTCACCGACGACCCGCAGCCGGATTCGCACCGCGGGACCGGTAGGTGCAACATCCTAGGCCACGGCCCGGACCTGGCCACAGAGTGCGCGTCCACCGGGTCGGTGTTGCGGTCGGTGCCGGTGGCGAACACCCGCACCTGCGCCGACAGTTTCGCTGGCACATCGATCACGGTTTCCCCGTCGTGCACCAGGCGGTGCGCCAGATGGTGGCCGAGTGTCTGTGGGGGTCCATGCCGATGATGACCGTCACCGGTGTCCTTTTCGTCGAACCGAGCAGGTACCGTGCGGGAAGGCACCGCTACTTCGAGCCAGGGCACGTCCCTTTTCAGCCACACCCCGCACGGCACCCGGTGGGCTGCAAGCCATTAGAGAACCACACCAATGACAACGGTGGGCAGCCGCCTACAGAGCGGCCCACCGGGCACCTGGACCAGATTCAGGCCGGGAACTGGCCCCGCCGCCAATGCTGAGTAGCCGCTTACAGGGTGGTCCGGCGGCCGAGAGTCGTTGTGGCACAGAACGTCCGCAACTGCCGATGAGCGGGTGTTCTCGGCAACGCCCGGTGCTGCTGTTTCAGGTTGCCGGGTGGTCGATCTCGGAGCGTCGACACCTGCGCCGCCTTGTCGGTCACTCGGTCGATGAGCCGCTCGGTGTCGATCACGGCGCGATGGTGAGTGCCTTGACTGATGGTGTCGCGATCGTCGCTAGACAGGACCGACCATCGAATTCGGGGACCGGACACGGCGGTCACCTCGACCTCGACGATGACCGTCATACCGGGCAGCGACGGCGCGACATGGCTGACATCCACGCCGTCGGGATCATTGACCTCAAATCCCGAATCATCCACGAGTGGATAACCACCGAAATCTGCTACGACACAGCTTTGGCCACAGGCTGGCCCATCGCCACCGGCCTGATCGAAGGCGCAGCCCGCCACCTGATCGCCGACCGCCTCGAAATCACCGGCAGCAGATGGGGACTCACCGGCGCCGAAGCCATCCTGCGCCTGCGAGCCCTGATCGGGATCGGCGACTTCCCCACCTACTGGAACCACCACCTCACCCAAGAACACCAACGCGGGCACCCCAACGACTACCAACACGCAGCCTGATAATCCGTCCCTCCAGCGGCGCTACACCCATCCGGGAATCACCATGCCTGCCGCCCTGACGGCGGCTGCCGTCCGCAATCACCTGTGAATCAGCTGCCCGAACTCGTCCGCGCCCGATAGCTTGCCACCGGTCTCTGTCGGGACACTTCCACTGGGGCACGGTCAGCAGCGATCCGAGATCGACAGACTGCACATCCCTGTGAACACCGGCGACTCATGTTGCGGCGGAACGGACCGGTCGAGGCTGGGACCGGATTCACGGGCGGCGGGCGGTCAACAGCCAGGCAGGTAGCGGACCGTGCATCGTGGTCGGGCGCAGCAGTTCGATGACCCAGTCGCCGATGAATGCCGCGCGCATCTGCTGCTCGGAGAGCCGACGGGGACCGGGCAAATCCTCGGCGGCGTCACTGATCGCGAGGACGTGAACCAAGCCACCGGGGCGGCACACACGCCGCAGGGCAGCGACATAGCGCGCGGAGTCGGGGTCGGAGAAGGTATGCAACAGGCCAGAGTCGACGACCGTGTCGAATCGGCCGTCGTAACCGGCCAGTTCACGGGCATCGGCGACCGCGAATTCGACGGTCGACCCGCGCTGGGCGGCCTTGGCCCGGGCATGGGCGAGAGCGGACGGCGCCGCATCGACACCGGTCACGGCGTATCCACAGGCCGCCAGGTACAGGGCGTTCTCGCCGGTACCGCACCCCGCGTCGAGCACCTCGCCCTGGATGGCTCCGCCGCGTTCCAACTCGATCACCGTCGGCTGCGGTTCGCCGATATCCCAGGCCGCTGCCTCGACCACCGAGCCGTCCGGCGGTTGTGTCCGATAGACAGACTCGAAGTACTCGTTGATGCCCTGCTCTGAACCAGACATGATGCTCCCACTATCAACGTTCTTAGTTGGATGTGCGGCTTGCCACGCGATGCCGGGCCCGTAGCCGCCGGATGCTTGTCCCAGGGCCGTATCCCCAGAAGCATCGTTGTACCGACAGAACCAGCACACCAAACGATTTCGCCCGCTCATTCTGGCAGCGCAGGCGGTCCCCGAGCCTCCAGGAAAACCCTGGATTACCTCGACCCCTGAACGACCTTGCCGCCGAATCGATCTCCGGGTACATATCCGGGTTCGCCCTGATGCCCGATACCGCCCGCGCCGAATGCTGGGTCGCCACGACTTCGGTGCCGGAACGTTTTGCAACCGGCTGGTGCATCCCCGGTCCGTGGGCCAGCCGAACGCACTCAACTCGGCAGTTGAGGACGTTCTGTGCCACAACAACTCTCGTCCACCGGATCGCCCCGTAAGCGGCATGAGCGCACACTTTCCGGACTGTGGTCCGGCTGCCGTCTCCGCATCTGCGAGCTTCTACGGTGCGACCCAGTCGATCGGCTCGGGGAAGCAGCGTCGGGGCGGGTTGGCGCGTGTGGCAACGATGACGCGGACAAATCGGAACATCGGTGACTATGATCGGCCCGATACTGTCGCCGACCAGCTGCAGTGATTGTCGGAGGGCGGATTCGCGGCCGAAATCACCTGGGCCGAACAGGATCTCGCGATTCTCGTGGCAATCTGGCGGGATGACGCGCGATCCGTCGAGGCCGCGACGAATGGTCCGCGAGACGCGTCTTGGTCGCCTGGGCACCCGGAGACCGAAAAAGAAATTGGAATGAGCAGAATTCAGTTTCCAAGGCACCGAACCGAATTAAATCGAACGTCCGATCAGTTGTGTCCGAAAACCGCGCTATGCGGCACCGGCAATCAAGAGGACAATAAGAAATACCCGGCATCGGCTTGCTGCTGCCGGACAATTGAGTCCTGTTCGGGGGCAGGATAGTTGGATTCTATGTTCGATTCGTCGCCGCTGCCGATCGGGTTCACCGTGATCGCATCCGATCACAGCGCACCCGTGCAGCGGGGCGGATCGACTCACGATTGCAGGTGACAATCATGCGAATTGCGAAGCTGGCGGCGGCTGCTGTGCTTTCGGCTGCGGCACTGGGTATCTCTGCGGTAACTGCACATGGCGAAGCGGGTGTCGCCACGCCCACGGTGAGCGGTGCGGATCAGGGTATCGCGTACACCACGACATTGGCACCGGACCGGTCGGCGGTGACGACCACGCTGGCGTCGGGCCGGTTCCAGGTGACTCCGGACGGGACGGCGGCGACGGTGCTGTCGCCCACCGGCACCTTCGTCGGCTCGGTACCGCTGGTATACGACGTGGCCGGGCGTCAGGTGCACGTGGTCCCGCAGGTCGACCCGGCCGGAACGACGCTGACCGTGCGCCCGGCCAACCCGGCCGACATCAGTGCCCCGACTCCGGAAACCGTTGCACTGCAGAACATCGGTCTCGTCACCCTCGGGGCCGGTGTGGCCATCGGCTGCGGTATCGGCGCGGTGATCGGCGTCTTCTTCTTCGTTGTCGGCGCGATCGTCGGCTGCGCCGTCGGCGCTGTCATCGGCGGCGCTATCGGGTTCTTCACGCCCTCGCCGTGATCTAGATCCCGCGACCGCCGCCTCGGTCGCCAGAACCGGACCGCCGACCTGCCAGGCCATCAGGTCGGCGGTCCACTCATAGTTGATCGATGACGGATCACGCGGTATCGGCCCGCCTCACCACCGAGCAACGCGAATCCTTACGCGAGCTACTGCGATTGATGCTGGAGGCATGACACGAAAGACGCTCGCGGACAGCTTCGCCTCCGTCAGCAGGAGGGCCGCCCAAGGTCTTCCGCGATCGGAGGAGATGACGCGATGTCCGCGATCAGCCGAGGAGCGCAGCGCACGGTTGACGACTTCCCGATGGAGCCGGTCGATCGACGCCGGGCAGGTGGCGGTCGAGGAGGTCTTCCCGCCCGTTCTCGCCGCGCAGGCTCAGCTCCGCGGCGAGAACGGGCGCATCGGCGGATGGGTGCCGACCTTTTCGTGCGCGGCGAGGTCTCGAGCGAGCTGAGTCAGGATACGGCTACCTGGAAATTCACCGCCGCCGTGACAGTTCCTGGAGCGCCCGCTTCCCCGTAGTAGAGCACGCTGCCTCCGGTATAGGTTTCTCCCTTGGAGGTGTCGTCCGCGATCTGCACCTTGGGACGAAAAAGAATGTCCCCCGACAACTGTACCGGGCCGGAATCCCCGATCGGCCGAATGCTACACAGCAGCTCGTTCCCTCCGGTGTCGGGCTTGACCGCACAACTAGAGACACCTCCGGGTATTCCGTCCACCGCGATACTGTCCTGGGCGGGGAAGGTCACCTTCGGCGAGGCGGCGGTGAAGATGACATCCAGTGGATCGCGCCCGAAGGTCACAGAATATGTCCCCGGATTCTGAAGCTTGTAGAGGACCTTGGCTTCTACGTTCGCGCCGGGAGCTCCATCGACACTTGCCGGCGGTCCGGCCTGGGCGTATATCGGTGGTGCTGCGTTTGCGGTCGTGGCGAGCAGGACCGTAGTAGCAGCAATTGCAAGTGTCACGGCCGGCGCTGCGATTACTCTGATGGTCATAGATCCTCCCGGTTCGGAAATCGCACTTCTGTGTATGTCACACGGTATGTAATTTTCACATACCACAACAACTTCGCACAGGTCCCCAGCGGCCAATAGCGGGGGGCGAAACGGCCAGATGCGAAAGCCGGGCGACGATGGTTGTCCCGCTCATATCGTCAGGTGCTCGGCGAGCAGGTCGAAGGCGGTATCTTCCGTGGGGCGTCGAATCCCAGCCGACCGGCCAGGGAGCGGTAGTGCGGGTCGTCGAGGAGAAGCATCTCTGTTGCGATCATGATGAAGGAAAAGTCCGGCAGCGCCATGACGACGGCTATTGCCAGATGAAACACGATCGCGGCGAGCAGGACATAGACGCGGGTTCTGCGGAAGAAAACGAAAACCGGAAATGTCACCTGGAGCACGATCGTCGAATATGCCATCGCCGACATGAGCAACGGATGTTCGGCCAGGAATCCCTGCAGCAGACGGGAGCCGTACTCCGGTACACCCATGATGTAGTAGAGCGCTTCTCCGCTCGTCCACATCGTCCCCCGCACCTTGTACATGCCCGCCACGACATAGACGATGCAGACCTGCACGATAATCGCGACCACCGCGGCATTGTGGACGATCGTCGAATACACCGCGGGTGCGAGTCGAATCCGCCGCACCTCGGTTCCCCGGCGCAGCAGGCTGTCGACCGACAACCGCCGGGTCGAATCCAGCAACGCCAGAAACGGCAATATCGTGATCAGGAGATTTTCGCCACCATTGAGAAGATAACCATTCCGCTGCAGTAGCGAAAAGGTCAGCACCGCGAACAACGGAGATACCATACGGCCCCGGTACCCGGCGATGTACAACACCGTCACCACGATTTGCAGGCCGAACAGGAATTCGAACCACGCCGGACCGGAATTCAGCGAATACAGCGACAGGTTCCGGTCCGTCGACTCTTCGAACCGCGAGAGCGACCACGGGCCGTCCGGACCCCACAGCAGCCGGCGGTCGAAATAGTTGACCAGGCACAGCTGGAGTATTACCGCTCCGATTCCGATCCGTGCCAGCGCGGCCCCGTACAGGTTCAGCCGTCGGATCGTAAAATACCTCCGAAAGTAATCCAGGTAGGTATTGTCGCTCAACTCGATACCTTGGGCTGCCAATCGAAATCCCACTTCTCCGGTCGTGACTCGGGAATGATCGGCTTGCCGATCGGATAGGGCCGTGCGGGCAGGATGACCGTCCGCATCTGGACATCGGAGTATCCGGCGCCGAAGATCATCGTCGCGTAGTGCGAGGCGATGGTCGCCCGAAATCCGTCCGATACCGCCTTCGCCCGCTTCTCCGGATCGGTCAACGGAATGACCTCGAACCGATAGGCGGGATCGCTGCGCGAGGATTCCGGCGCCTGCGCGACACGCCTGTCACGCCGATCCGCGAGTTCAGGATCTTCCCAGGTCGATTCGAGCAGCCCGACGCTCCGCAACAGATCCAGATCCTTCGTGGCCAGGAGCGGGTTCGAATGATTCTTCGCGATCAACGGCGACAGCGGATCCACCCACCGGGAAACGCTGCCGTCCGGATACCGGACGCGGAGCAGCGTCCCTTGATCGTCACGCACCGGATTCGGGGCGAACAGGCGCCAGTCCTGGTTGAACAGCGGATCGGTGTACCAGCGGGCGACACGCTCGACCCTGCTGTGCGCGGGGCCTTCGGGCAGTAGGGACAACAGTACGACGGTGAAATGCGCCGCGAGGGCAACAGCCAGGACGACAGTCGATACCGAACCCCTCCGGCGTAATCGTGTCCGCACGTTCTTCGGCAAAGGTGCTCACCATCCGGTATCGAGCCGACGATTCTCGTGACCGAGGAATGCGGTCGCGTCACCCGCGACCGCATTCCTGGATTACAGGCTAGCCTCGCTTCTGGTTCTGTTGGAACTGCTGATTACGCTGAGCGGCGTGCCAATCGAAGTCCGTGCCGATCTGTGCATTCCCCAGAGAGGCGGCATTCGAAGCTTGATTCGATGCCTCGACGTAGCGTGACTGTGCGGCCTGTTCATTGCCGCCCAGCAAGCTCGGTGCGGCGAAAGCCATCCCGACAACGGCCAACATCCCCGAGAATGCGGCCGCCTGCTTCATACCGACAGTCTTGTTCATGTGTTCCCTTTCCGTAATTCTGATAGCGGGATCCAGAGGCACGATCCGTGCGAACATATCCGGGAATCGGTTCCCAAATATACCGATGGATCGCTAGTAGACATCGTCTCCCTGGGTCAACCACATTTTGAAAGCAGTACCCCACAGATCGAACGTCGCCGTTGTGCCATTTCGGCAGTACTTGAAAGTTCTGTCTCCCTGGATGTACGGGGGCGATGTCGACACCTCGCTGGCGAACGCCCTGAGCGAAGCGCCCTCCGTGACACCGAGGTCCTGGAGTGAAACCGTCACCGACTGCAAGACGGCATATTTGCCCGTGCTCGTCCAGACATCACCGTTCCCGTCGTTCAACATGAATTTGTCGACGACGACGGCCGCCCTGTTCGTAAACTTGACCTTCTCATTGCAACCCGTGATCACCGCATCGGCATCGGGCGCCGCGACGACCGTGGGCAGCAATGTCAGTGCACCGACGGCGATCAGGCTCCCGATACGCTGGCCGATTTTCATGTCGCTCCTCACGCAGCTTGTTTCGGGCAGGTTGCGGGTGCGGACCTGACAACGATCGTGGGCTTCAGATCCGTCGGGGTTATCGGCGGCCCGATATACTGCTTGTCTTTGATGATCCAGATGTAATGGCCGTCCATGCGGTTCTCGTAACGGGCGGTGAGATTACCCTTGACCGCCTGGACGGGCACCTGGCGTTCGAGCCAGATGCGCTGGCCGGGTTTGGCGGTGGCGGACATGCTCGAGGTCTCGCTGCTCGTCGCACTCCACGACCTGGAGTAATTGGCTTGGATGCTGGCCTGGATGGTCGTACCCATCGCCACCGTCACCGCCACCCCGGCGGTGTCCGTCGTCGACGTGGTCTGCGACCAGCTGATTTGATAGCCGGAGTCCGCGGGTGAACAGTTCGTCATTTCCTGCGAGACCTTCTGCGGCTTTCCCATGTACGGGTCTCCGGCAGGCTTCACGGCATCGTACGTGCAGCTCACGACGCCACTGTCACATTGCGCCTGGACCTGCGCATCCGTCAGTGCGTTCGCCGGAACCGAGACGGCCGATATCGCCCCCAGCGCACCAAAAAACGCGATTGACGATATGACAAATCTTTTCATACCTCAACACCTTTCCGTGGATTACGTCGTGGCCGCAGGATCACCCACCGGCCGCGCCGAATGGATCCCAGCACAGCTTTATAGACAGCATATGAGCCGATTCCTGGGGCATGGGATGACCTCACCACCCGAGAAGATTCCGAAGGTAGCCTGTCGATGAGGTTGCGCGCCCTGTCGCATTCGATACCGCGCTGCGGTCGACCGCGATCAACACGGTAACACGATTCAGTTCACCCGGACAGTCCATGCATTGGAATTTCACGTAATCCCTGGTCGGCGAAATCCGGCCCGGAATACTGTAATACACCCGTTACACGTCATCGCTTGACCTCCGGACCGTGTCGATGCGCGAAATCGTTGGCGCAGTGCAGGTTTGGCCACTCGAACCACCGTTTTGGCCACGGCCACCCTTTCCGCGAGCGCATCGGGATCGTATTGTCGGGTGAAGTAGCTGTTAGATTGCTCGCGACTGTCGGCTCTGAACGGAGGAAATCGTCGTGTGCACCGGTCCCTGCACCTACCACCAGCTCCTGCCGCCGGGCCCTCCGGGAGTCCGCACGTGGTAGCGGGTGCGCGTGAGCGCTTCGCCGAACGGTTGACCGCACTGTTCAAGCTCGCGGGATCGCCCGTCATCAAAACGGTTGTGCGCCGCGCGAATACAAGAAGCGTTCCGGGCGCCGCCCCGGTGACCGCGCAGCGGTTCAGCGACTGGCGACGCGGTACCACGGTGCCCGCCACTTTCGAGGCGATATTCCCGGTTCTCACCGTTCTGATCGATGACGCGAAGACCCGCCCGCACGCCGCGAGCGCCGATCGAAGCCTGCTCGACCTCGATCGCTGGCGGAATGCCTGGCAGCAGGCCAGGAACGACCCCGGGGAATCGGCACGGTGTGCGCGCGAGCCGGGTCATCCGCCGTATCGAGGGTTGTCCCCGTATCGCGCGGAAGACGCGGATCTGTTCTTCGGCCGGGACAGCGCCCGCCAGGCTCTCGTCGAGGCGATCGCCACTGTCGAGGACGGCGACCGCCCCCGGCTCGTGCTGGTGGTCGGCGTTTCGGGGGCCGGGAAATCGTCGTTGCTCGCCGTGGGCCTGCAGGCGAACGCCGACGTTCGAACACCGGTACCGATGAGTCCGGGCACACGGCCCGATGAGGCCCTGCGCACCGCCCTCGGCCGGACGCCCGCCGACGGCGATCTGTTGTTGCTGATCGATCAGGCCGAAGAGCTGTTCACCCTCTGCACGGACAACACGGCCCGCCGGGCCTTCCTCGACGACATACGGCGACTCACCGCATCCGACGCCGAACGGCGGGTCACGGTCGTCATGGCGTTCCGTTCCGACTTCTTCAACGACATCATCCAATATCCCCTCCTGGCCCGGGCGATGAAGGATGCCTCGGTCATCGTGGGCGCGATGACCGAGGCCGAGCTGCGCGATGTGATCGTCGGACCCGCCCGAGCCTGTGGGCTGAAGGTCGAGCCCGCACTCGTCGACATCATCCTGCGCGACCTGGACGCCGCGACCTCCGACGACGGTAAAGCGGCATTGCTGCCACTGCTGTCCCACGTGCTCGATGCGACCTGGTCACGCCGCCAGGGCCGCATCCTTTCGCTGGATGCATACCGGGCGGCCGGGGAGATGGCGGGTTCGGTCGCGGCGACAGCCGAGCGGGCCTGGAGCGAGCTCACACCCGAACAACAACATTTCACACGCTCGATCCTGATGACGCTCACCGTCATCGGGCCGCGGTCCGTGACACGAAATCGTGTGCCCCAAGCCATCATCGTCGATGAATCCACCGATCCCGCTCTGGCGGAGGAAGTCATCGCCCACCTCGTCAACGCCCGCTTGGTCGTCGTGGACGGCGACGAGATCGAACTCCTACACGAGGCGGTACCGCGAGTATGGCCGCGCATGGCCGACTGGATCGCGGAGGAGAAGGAATTCGGCCCGGCCCGACACCGCATCGAGGAAGACGCCCGAACCTGGCTCGCCGAAGGCAAGCCCACGGCACTGCTCTATGACTCCAAACGCCTCGAGACCGTCGACGTGGTGACCGGCAAAGGCGGGACGATCAACCGCAACGCCCAGGAATTCGTCGCGAAATCGCTGCGCCACCAACGCGCGTCCTCCTCACGACGGCGAACCCTACGATCGGTCGCGGCCTTGCTGGGAGTCGTCGCACTCCTCGCGGCCGTCCTGGCATCTTCACAGCGTCGGGTGATCGTGCAGGAACGGACCGACGCACAAGTCGCCGCCCTGATCCACGAATCACAGCGAATCGAGAACTTCGACCCTGCGGCATCGGAACGAATGGCACTGGCGGCCTATCGAATTCGCCCCAACGACCCCGAAACCCAGGCACGCCTCACCTCCACCCAGGCATACCCCGTCATCAACACATCCACCGAGCGGCACGCCGGAAAAATCCGCGGACTCGCCTACCGCCCAGCTCCAGCGATGCTGGCCAGCGCCGGCGACGACGGCCTGGTCCGCCTGTGGACACTCACCGATACCGGCCCGCCCACCACCCTCGGCAACGCCATACGCGGACACAACAATTCGGTGACATCGGTCGCCTTCGGCCCCGACGGCACCGTGCTCGCGAGCGCAGGCTACGACCAGACGATCAGGCTCTGGGACATCCACGATCCGAAACAGCCTCGGCCACTGAGTGTTCTGAACATCTCCGCACCGGTGCTATCGATCGCGTACACCCGGGACGGCCACTCGATCATCACCGCCGACGAAAACGGCCAGCTGACACTGGCAGACGTCACCGACCCCGCGACGCCGCGCATCCGCGAACAGATCCCCGCCCACGCCGATGCGATCAACGCGCTGGCGACAAGCACCGACGGCGCCCGGGTCGCCAGCGGTAGTGACGATGGCACCCTGCGCATCTGGAGCCTCGCCGATCCGCAGCACCTCCGGCCGATCGGCGAACCCCTGACAGCGAGCGTCGCGGTGAAGTCCCTCGCGCTCGGGCCGGACGATCAGCTCGTTGCGGGAACCGTGGACGGAACGGTGCGCATGTGGTCGCTCACCGATCCCGCCGCGCCACGCGAATTCGGCGTGCCCCGAACGGTGCACGGCGCTGCCGTCCATGCGCTGCTCTTCGGACCCGACGGCCAGATGGCATCCGGCAGCGCCGACGGGACGGTCTGCCTCTGGCAACAAACACCGTCCGGATTCCAACCGTTCGGACGTCCGGTCGGCGGCAACCGCGGTCCCATCTCGAGCCTGGAACTGACCACCGATACCCACCTGATCTCCGCGGGCGACGACGGCCGAATCCGAATCTGGACCCGCCCGGCGGCAGACATCCCCGTGACAACCCCGGCACCATTCACCTCGGTGGAACTCGACGCCAAGGGATCACGACTGGTGACCGGTGGCAGCGACGGCGGCTTCCAGATATGGAACGTCGGCCCCGACGATGTCACATTCGCGGCCGCCGCGCGCGCTGCCGTGCCGCCGTATCACGGTGTCGTAGTACAGATCCGGCCGGACGGCGCGGTGCTCGCCGCTACCGATTCCGATGGCGGCAGCCTGCAATTATGGAACCTCGCCGACCCCGCACATCCCACCCCGCTCGGGCCGCCACGCGACACTCGCACCCGGTATTTCACGGCTGCCGCGTTCACTCGGGACAACCGGATACTCGTCACCGGCGACGACGACCACTCGATCCGGCTGTGGGACGTCGGCGACCCGGCCAACCCGCGGACCCTGGGCACCGCATCGGCCGACACCGGCCGACCTCTCCGATCCCTCGCGATCTCGCCCGACGGCACCATGGCAGCGACCGGCTCCGACGATGCCACGATTTTCCTGTGGAGTATCGGCGATCGACGCAAACCCGTATTGCAGGCACGACTCACCGGCCACCGAGGCCCGGTCTCCACCCTCGTCTTCGCCGCCGACGGACGGCACCTGTTCAGCGGCGCGGACGACGAAACGATCCGTACCTGGGACCTCGACAAGGCCGCCGCCGGACGTCCCGCGAATGAAACGGTCGTCCATACCGCATCGGTGACCGACCTGGCACTCGACCACAGCGGCCGGAAACTGGTGTCCGCCGGTGTCGATCAGTCCGTCCGGCTGTGGGATGTCACCAACTCCGCACGGCCCGAACCGCTCGGTCGATCGATCTCCGTCATCGACCTCGGCGCCCGCTGGTTCGTCCGCTTCGACGGAACGAACGAGAGCCGTGTCTTCGGCATCTCGGACCTGGCCTCCGAGCGATGGACCACCGACCCAGCGGAAGTAGCGGCCCAACTCTGCCGTACCTCCGCAGCCCGCCCCGACAACGGAAACCCGGCCGACTCACCGACACTCCATTCCGGTATCGACCTGTGCCCCACCTGATCACGGGTATGCGAACGACTTAATTCTTTCCGGGCCCCGGAAACAAATACCGACGGCCCGATAAGCCTGTCCGTGAAAGTGCACCACTTTGGCCATCCGTCCCCTCCCATGCACAGATTTCGTCCGCATAGGCTGCCGCTATGAAAATCAGTGGTACAAGTCAGCCCCTTCTCGCCGAGAAAATGTACATTTTTGCCGAGAAGGAAGAGAAATGAAATCCGGGCCGCGGCCGACCACCGTAGAAATGCTCGATCTATATCAGCTGGCGCAGTTCCTCGAGGTCGCCGAACAGTTGAGTTTCACGGGAGCGGCTCGCAAACTACACGTCACTCAGCAGACGCTGAGTACGGCCGTGCAGCGGTTGGAACGGCAGCTCGGCGTCACGCTTTTCGAGCGCACGACCCGCCGGGTCGTACTGACCGACGCCGGCCGCGCCCTACGCGACGGCTCCAGAACCCTACTGATGGTTTCCCGTGAGGTGACAACCCGGACCCAGCAGGCCGACAACACGTCTCGACCCTCCGACTGATCACGAATACGTCGCCGCTCCTTCGCCGATGATCCCACCGATTCGGAACGGACCGACGGCTGTACCGAACTTGGTATCGCATCCGATGTCCAGTAGCTCGGCGGAGCGTCGCGTCCGGCTCGGCGGCTCGCCGTTCCAACGCACATAGGCCCGCCGAAATTCACGGGCATCACTGTAGCCGGTCTCCACGGCGATCTGCGCGATTGTCATTCTCGTCCCTCGGACCAAGCGCAAGGCACGCCGCTGCCGGACGCGATCACGGATATCGCTGAACCTCTCCCCCGCGGTATGCAGGTGCCTGCGCAGCGTACGTTCGGTAACGAACAACCGATCAGCAACCTCAGCCATGGACATCGACGTTCGAGAGGGCTCGTCCAGGATGGATTCGACCGACGCCACGATGTCATAGCGAGGATCGGCAGCACCGATCATACGCCTGCAGGTATCCAGCGCAGCACCCAAGCTGGCTCGGCTGTGGGTCGGAATCGGCCGCCTGAACAGTTCGACGGGAAAGACCAGTTCGCTGACCGCGCAGTCGAATTCGACAGGACAGCGAAAGTAGCGGCGATACTCGGCCGAGTACGCGGGCTCCGCATAGCTCAATCGAGCAACAATGGGTCCGAACTCGTCGTCGACCAAAGACCGGCCGAACGACAGCGCGGCCGACATCGTATGCTCGGTGAGGAAACGCACCAGTTCGGGGTCCGGCATCGGCTGCAATACCCGGACAGCGGTCAGCTCACGATCGCGAATCAGATCGAAGTCCGTCAGGCAACCCGCCAACCGGCGCATTTCTTTTCCGAGCACAGCCGCTTCCCCGACGGTCCGGCAGGAACGCATCGCGAACCCGAGAATACCGAATCCGACGATCGCATTACGCGCTCCCACAGCGAGCCCGATCGATCTTTCGGACATGGAGCGCACCGCGCAACGGATGATCGACGTCGCCTGCCGGTACGATACCCATGTTCCAGGGGCGTCCAATTTCTCGGCCGCCATACCCGTCCCCAGAAACCACGGCTCGGGATCCACGCCGCGCTCGGTGGCGAATGCACACAAACTCACCAGAGCAGTCGGCGCGATGTTCGCCGCACTGAACTGCGGATCGAATCGGCCCATTTCAGACGCCTCCTTCGGTCGTGCCATCGTTCGTTGTGCAGATCGAATTGCTCGCCGTTCGATCGAGTCGCGCGATACACCGACGCGTGGGCCGGACCAGATTCGTAACAGAAATTCGATACGCCCATTACATACTCGGGCGCTCATGATCGGTCGCAGGCCCGATGCCCGGCCGCGTTCCCATCGGCGAGCACACCAATCCGATCACTGGATGGATCAATCCTTGCTCGGGACCGGGCCGCGAGCAAGCAGGGCTTTACCTATACATGCAGTTTCCGCAGGTAGAACCATCCGCTCAGTATTCCGGATCCGGATATAGTTAACATACTGTTAACGTACGTTTCCTTGACAAACGCAGCAATCAATCGGCATCTGCGACAGATTCCGACAATTTATGGATTTACAGTTTTTGACGATCTATCTCTCGTGCGGATTGTCATGGGCCATCGGTATGCCTACCGTTGGATACGGCAGACACGTCGGATCAATGATCGAGACAGGAGAAATCGATGATCGATACCTCCACCGCCGCGGGTGAGTGCATCGAGTTGGACTCGCGTGTGTTCGATTGTCGCCCGGAGTCTCAGGGGCAGATCAATCTGGCGTTCAACGAGAATCCGTTCGCCGGGACGATCGGGAAGTATCCGGAAAACCGTTCCGAAGAGCTCGTCGACCGGTACCTCGACGTGCTCCGCTCGCTGGATGCACAATCGGTGTCCGGCGTGCTCGCCGACAATGTATTCATGTGCCGGGGTGCGAACGACGGTCTCGATCTCGTGCTCCGATCGCTGGACCCGCGCCCGGACACGATGGCGGTCTGTCCGCCGACATTCGTCGAATTCGACCGGCACGCGAGCCACCAGCGCATGACCGTTGTCCGTGTGCCCTTGCCCGCCGCCGATCGCCTGGATGTCGACGGGATCTGCGAGAGCGGCGCCGACTGTGTACTACTGTGCAATCCCGGAAACCCGACCGGCGTTGCCCTGTCGAGGAAGGACATCACGGATTTGGCGTCGGTGTTCGAGGGTCCGGTGATCGTGGACGAGACCTATGCCGAATTCTGCCCGGATTCGTCGGTAGCCCGTGACATCCGGACCTTCGGCAATCTTTTCGTGGTTCGGTCGTTGTCGAAGGCATTCGGGCTGGCGGCGCTGCGAGTCGGGGCGGTGATCGCCGCGCCACCTCATATCGACGCCCTCCGTCGGAAAAGTCTTCCGTTCCTGCTGCCGACACCGGTGGTCGAGGCGGCGATCGAGGCGTTGAAAGGACCTCGGATCGCCGATCGATTGCATCGTATGATCGATGCTCGAACCGAATTCGCCACGAAACTCGCTCGCCTGCCGGTGGTCACCCGAGTACACGCCGAGGCGGGATTCATAACTGTCGAGGTCACCGATCAATCGTGGGCAACCACGCAGTTGTCTGCCGCCAATATTGCGGTAACCACCGGTCCGGGCACGATCCGATTTTCTATCGGCACACCTCGAGACAACGATCGCGCAGTATCTGCATTGACCATCGGAGTTCAGTAGGCAGAAAGGCGGCATCATGACCGAGCAAGATGTTCCGTTCGTGGTTCGGCGTACCGATGTCCGTGCGATCAATTCGGTCGCGATCGACGGAGTACGGCACGAATTGGGTGAGCAACGCGACTTCCGACGCGACGAGCGGCTGTCCGGATTCCTTCCCGAAGATGGACGTACGTCGCTGGCCTGGGTGCGGCTACAGGACGGACAGATCCTCGGCGATCATGCGCACCCGACAAAGTCGATGATCATCATCTGCACCGGCTCGGTTCGCCTCACCGGCGATACCGAGCAACTCGTCGAGGCCGGCGATATCGTCTGCGTCCCCGCCGGTCGCCTGCACGGATTCCGTACTCTGACAGGGCAGTCGTTCGACGGCTTGTCGGTGCAGTTCGAAGGTAACGGTTTGTACGAAAATGAAGCGGAAGCCCGCGTGACCTTCCAGAACTCTTTCGACTCCCCTGCCATGACGTCGACGCGTGCAGCCCTCACAGAATTACGAGCCTACAGCGCCGATCGGTGCCGAAAACACCAGCAGGGGCAACTGTTCAGGCTCTTCGCCTCGGGGAAACTGCAGAACGACGGCAATCTGCGAAGCCGGTTCTTTTCCGCCCTGTACACCTTTTCCCGCTGCTTCCAACGTATGGTCCTGACCCGTCAGGCGCTGGTGATCGACGACGCTCTACGACTCGAGTACGCCGGACATCTCGCCGAAGAATTGGGCCACGATGAATTGCTGTCCACTGGATTCGGAGTGCGGGCCCCCGCCTACGACCCGATTCTGGAGGCGGCCTCCAATTGGTTCGTCGCACAGATGTACGGCCGAGACGAAGCCGAAAAGATCGTCATCGTGCACATGGTCGTCGAAGCCAGCGGCCACGTGTTCGGTACGGCGGCGCAGCCGATCTTCGAGACCCGCGCCGCCGAAGGCTCGTATTTCGACGTTCACGCGGAGGCCGACGACGGACATGCCTGTCTCGGACAAGAATATTTGGCAAATCTATCCGAAGCTCGGTTGCGCGAGCTCCGGGCGATCTGCGAAAAGGCATGGGATCAAATGGATCTCGTTCACGACCGGATCGCGGCATACACGTTGGCGGAGTGACCCGATGGACACCGGCGAGCGGCTGCGACGGATCGTCGCCGACTACCGTTCCTGGCGGCAACGGTGCGGTGCTCCGACCGATGGCTGGGGAGAAGGACCGCTGGCGGGTTACACCCGCCCGGCTGTCGACGAGCTGCTGACCGAGCTGTCCGCGAACCTGAGCCACGAGTCCACGCCCTGGGCGGCCCCGCTCTATCTCGCACATATGACCGGCGAGATCCCGGAATCCGTCGCCCTGGCCTACTTCTGCGCAATGCTGTACAACCCCAATAACGTTGTGCCAGAGGCATCTCCGGTAACAACACGGCTGGAGGACGAGGTCGCCGCGGACCTGTGCCGACTGATCGGCTACCGACCGGGCGAGGGCTGGGCACATCTGTGTTCGGGCGGCCACGCCGCCAATTACGAGGCGATCTGGATGGCGCGCAATCTACGCGCCATCCCCTACGCGGTGGCCGAGACCCCCGTGACCCATCATCTCGTTCGTGGGCGCACCGCCGCCGAACTCGCCAATCTGCCGGTCCAGCAGGTACTGGCATTGCTGAGTGCGGCCACACGACTCGGGGCCGATTCACAGGTGCTGGCCACCGCCCGGCGCCTGCGCCGGACCGGCGAGATACCCGCCGCGACCTTGCTCGCCTCGGCGAACGCGCACTACGCCTGGTCGAAATGCGCCGATCTACTCGCGTTGCGCGAATTCGGGACAATACCCACCGATCATCGTCACGCCATCGATGTCGCCGCCCTGCGGGATGAAGTCGTGCAACTCGCCGATGCCGGTCGACCGATCGCCGCGGTCGTCGCATGCGTGGGCAGCAGCGGCGAAGGCAGCGTCGACGACCTCCCCGCCATCATCGAGTTGCGCGACGACCTCGAGCGAACCCGAGGCATCGGGTTCCACCTGCATGTGGACGCCGCCTACGGCGGCTACTTCCGCAGCATGTGGCTGGACGAGACGGGCGGATTCATGCCCGTCGATCCTTCCGATCCCGTGGCCGCGGCGCTGCGATCACTGCCGGCGGCCGACACCGTCACCGTCGATCCGCACAAGAATGCTCACGCGCCATATCCGGCCGGTGCGATCGTCATCCGTGACCGTGCCCTGTGTGTCACTGTCGGAACCGATATCGGCTCGTACTTCGCCGACGGACAACAGGATCCGCGGATGCCGTACGCGCCGTACACGCTCGAGGGCGGACGCCCGGGCGCCGCAGCGGCCGGCGTATGGGCACTGCATCGACTGTATCCGCTCGACCGGACGGGTCTCGGCGCGGTTCTCGCGGCTCGTCGCAGTGCGGCCAGGCGATGGAGCGCTCATGTCGACCGGCTCCCGGCGGCGACAACCACGACCGGTCAGCCGGTTCGATTGTTCAGTTGCTTCGAACCGGATCTCGCCATCGTCAACATCGGCATCGCCGGACCGACCGTGGACGACGACAACGCCGGTCGGCTGATCCGAACTCTCGCGGGCCGACCCGATCCGGCGTGGAAGTCGCGCCTGTGGCTGTCGACGAACCGGCTCATCATCGACGGCAGGCCGCAATGGACACTGCGGAGCTGTCTCATGAACGATCTGACCAGCGCCGAGATCACCGAAGCCGGAATGTCGCTACTCCACGCACTGCAGGCGGTGCTGGTCGAACAGGCCGTCGACCCACCCGAATGAAAGGACATGCCATGCCACCGGATTCGGCTGATACCGCACTGACCGCGATTCGCCTGAACACCCGCTGGGATGTCACACGGTACGGGCAGTTCGAGGACGCACGGATGCGCCCGATCCACGATCTGCTCGACCGCGTCCGAACGAGACCGACGACCGTCGCCGATCTCGGCTGCGGCCCGGGGAAGGGCACGAACCTGATCCTGCGGCGCTGGCCCGGCGCCGACGTGACCGGCGTCGACAACTCACCCGACATGCTGTCGGCGGCTCGCATCAATACACCGGGCGCCCGATACGTCTCCGGCTCGGTCGACGACTGGATACCACCCGAACCGGTCGACGTGATCGTCGCCAGCGGATTACTGCATCTCATCGACAATCATGAAGAAATCCTGCGCCGCTGGTGCGGCTACCTGTCACCGGGCGGAACACTGGCCGTGCAGGCACCCGATGCCATCGATGCGCCGTGGTACCGCGAAATGATCGCACTCGTGTCTACGGGACGATTCGCCGGCCTTCCCCAGGCTGCGCCGGTCCGAGACTTCCTGTGCCGTCCCGCACTGCTTCCGAGACCGGACTACCATCGCATACTGAGCGATAGTGGATTCCGGACGGATATTTTCACCATCGACTATCTACATGCCCTCACCGGAATCGACGCCGTATTCGAATGGGTATCGACGACCGGCCTGCGCCCGGTACTCGCCGGACTACCCGCCGAAGTCCATCCGGAAGTCCGAGAACAATACCGGAACCGCCTCCGCGAAGTCTACCCGGCCACAGCCACCGGCACGACCCTGTTCCCATTTCGACGAATCTTCATGATCGCAGAGCCATGACACATTGAACTGCAAAGTCAGCGCTCGGACTCGGTCGATTGACAAATATTTTCGATTAATACCCGAACCGCACGCAGGGAAGTTTGACATATCGGTCACCCACATCTAACATGTCAATCATCAGGCATTCGACGCCCATTTCGAACAGTTGCTGTTCGGCAGACCTGATCTCTTACTCGTTGTGCGCATATCGGGCCCGCAGTCGAGTAAATAATCGTCACCCATTTCTGTGAAGATCTGCGGCACCCGACCGAGGTGACCGTGAGAGCTGGGCACATCGGCGTGCCCGGAGAAAAGAAGAGAACACCGATCACAAGGAGCGATACCGTGGAGAACTTCGACAACCAGCAGGCCGACCGTACTTACCAGTCGCCCGTTCTGGTCGAGGTGGGCGAGTTCAAGAAAGACACTCACGGCGCGCATGTCACCGAGCCGGAGGGATTTATGTTCCGCGCTGTCTGATGAGGAACCACTCCTAGAAAACAATGAGGTGATCTCGAGGTGAGCAGCGGATACCTGCGCGCTGATGGCGAGGAATGGTTCGTGGTCCTGCCGGACTGTGATGAGGCTGCGACGGTGGTTGGTGGACTGGATTCGCATGTCTCCGATGAAGTGCGGCACCCATCGGGGCGGCCATGGTTGATCGGCCGATGGACCGGGAACCGTATCGTCGGCAGTGCTGCCGGATCCGCGCGAACGGCGGTGGTCGGAACATTCTCGGCCACCGCCGGTCTCATCCGACAGCTCGAGCGAGTCCGGGTATTATCCGACCTCGATCGACTTGCCACAAGTTTAGCGGGGAGCTTTCATCTGATGGCGTCGGTCGACAGTTGTATTCGAATCCAGGGCAGCGCGTCTGGGGTGCGGCGAATTTTCTACACGCAGGTCGAAGGAGTGACCGTTGCCGCCGATCGGGCAGATGTGCTGGCATTGGTCACCGGAGCCGAGCTGGACGAACAACTACTCGCCGCTCGACTGCTGATGCCGCAGCCGGCAGCACCTTTGGCCCGGGAGTGTTTGTGGCGCGGAATTCACCACCTTCCCGGCGATCACTGGCTGATGATCGATCATCATGGCGCGGCTCGATTCCGACGCTGGTGGAGTCCACCGGAGCCCGAAATGCCCATTGCCGCCGGCGCGGCGGCCGTACGAGACGCATTGGCGGCGGCCGTCGACGCGCGAGTTTCGGCAGGCGGCACTGTCAGTAGCGATCTGTCCGGCGGCCTGGATTCGACGTCGCTGTGTTTTCTGGCGGCACAATCCGAGGCGCGACTGATTACCATCACGAAACATTGGGACGAGCCGGGCAACGAGGATATGGTATTCGCCGACCGGGCGGCCCGGCACCTTCCGGGGGTCGAACGTCTGGTCCTGGACGCGACACAGCTCCCGATGATGTTCGACGACGTAGCCGAGGTCGGGGCCCCGCTGGACGAGCCATACTTCGGCGTACACGACCGGGCCAGATATGTGGCGATCATGCGCGAACTCGCCACCCGCGGCTCACGATTACACATGTCCGGCGTCGGTGGAGACGAGATCGTCCAAGCGCCGGCCTCGTACCTGAACGACACGATGCGACGCCATCCCTGGATGGCTCTCATGCATGCCCGCGGTTTCCGCGCACGACAGCGTTGGCCGGCGTCCACGACTTTGCGCGGACTCATGAACCGCCAGTCGTACCGGTCCTGGTTGGCCGACAGTGCCGACGAACTGTCCGGAAAGTTTGTGGGCGCCCCGCTCCCGGGAGCCTGGTGGTATCCCGTTCGGATGCCACCCTGGGCTACGCCGGACGCGACACTGACGGCACGCTCCGTTCTCCGCACCCGAGCCGAGTTTGCCGAACCACTCGCCACACAGAGAGGGCAGCACGCAGCACTCGGGGCAGCGCTCAACACGGCCTCCGGCGCTGCGCAGGCCGAGCGAATCCTGTCCAGGGCGGGTGTTCCGATCAGTTTCCCGTATCTCGACGACCGGGTCGTGGAGGCGTGCCTGGCAGTACGCCTCCACGAGCGCACGACCCCGAGCGCATACAAGCCCGTGCTGAAACGGGCCATGTCCGGTCTTGTACCTGCGGAAGTCCTGACTCGCAACACAAAGGACAGCTGTGGCACCGAATGGTTTCGAGGCATTCGCCAGCGGCGTACGGAACTGGCCGCGCTGTGCGATCAATCCTTACTTGCCGAACGGGGTCTGATCGATCCCGGAATGTTCCGGGCCGCCTGCCTCGATCCAGCACCGGCATCGACCCCACTCGCAGCGATCGAGTGGACCCTTGCGTGCGAACGCTGGCTACAAGAGGTTACCCGCATGTCCGCCCAGACACCGGAAATGGAAACTCCATGATCGTTCGATTGCGCTCCACCGTGACCATTGCCGACACCGAGGACGGTGTGGTTCTGCTGGATCGGCGAACCGGGCGCTATTTCCAACTCAACGTCACCGGCTCGCAAATTCTTCGGACTCTTCTCGACGGCAGCACGATCGATGCCGCCGTCACCGCGCTCACCGCAAGCCATGGAATCGGGCAGGATCGGGCGCGTGCCGATGTCGGAAAACTCATCGACCGATTGTCCCGGGCAAGGCTGGTGGCTGTCTCATGAGTACGCCGATTGCACTCGAGCGCCGCGGCCGACTGCCATTGTCACAGCGGATACCAGCCCTTCTTGCCGTTGAAACCGCACGGGTCGTCTCCGCTCTACCTCCACGGTATCTGTATAGATTTCTCAGACTGATCCGCAATCGCGCAGTCGCCGCGACCGAAGTCGAAGTTCACACGGCTCGCGACATGATCACAACCGCCAGCCTTCGCTGCGCCGGCGAATACTGTGTACAGCGCTCCGTGGCTACCGCTCTGTTGTGCCGAATTCATGGAGTCTGGCCGACATGGTGTGTGGGAGTTCGGACCGCGCCATTCACTGCTCATGCATGGGTGGCAGTCGGAGACAATCCGATCGGCGAGCCCTACATCGCCGGGGATTTCCAGCCGATCATGACGGTCGAGCCGACCACGGTACGAGGCGGAGAAAATGAAGGTTGAAAACTCCGCACATTATTCCTCTCCGACATCTCGATATGTTGCAATCGGCCCATCTCCCGATCTCGCTCCCCGGTTTCCATTGAGGTCTCTCGGCTCCGTATGGTTGGACGCCGGAAAACTACCCGCCGATGTCGCTCCATGCCTGTCGGTCCTCGGCCTTCCGGCCACTCTCCGCCGCAACGGTTGGTCCGAAGCGAATCCGGACGGAATGAGGGCCGAAATTTGGGAGATCGAGTCGATAGGCGAGATGATCCCGGTACCGTCCGAGTCGCCCATTACCGATATAGAATCGACACGAGCGGCCCTCGCCGAATACTGGCGCAAGGGTTGGCGGGAGCGGGAGTGGATGCGTCTCGTGCCGCTCGCAGCGCATGGCCCGAACGACCCCGGCAACCCATTTTGGGAGGTGATCCGCTTGATGCCTTCCGTCTCCGATATGAACGACCGGGATCGCCGCCCCGCAGTACTGGAATTCCCTCGGTTTCCCCATTGGTCGATGCATCTGCCTCGACCGGACTGGCGAAGCCTGGTCGGCACATTCGCCCACGCCATCCCTTCTCCGGGGGATATAGGCTGGATCGTCGAGCGGCTCTACGGCAAAGGTATTGTCGAGATCGGCGCCGGCAGCGGATACTGGGCATGGCAGCTGGCACGAGCCGGCGTCGATGTGATCGCTTACGATCTGCACGTCGATCCCGATCACCGTAGCCACTTCGGCCGCTTCTATCATCACGTCGAACCAGGCGATGCACGAAAGGCCGCCGAACACCCCGACCGAGCATTGATGCTCGTCTGGCCCACAGACGGCAATGCCTATGCGGCCCGAGCTCTCGACGCATACTCCGGGGAGACACTGATATATGTGGGCTCGGACCGTGGCGGATGCACGGCCGATAGTGAATTTTTCGACCGCCTGGCTCGGGACTGGCGCCGAGTGGGCACAAGCCCGTCCCATTTCACCTGGCTCGGCATTCCGAGCAGAATTTCATTCTGGCGCAGAATATCACGATAGGAGATCCGCATGAGATACGTCAAAACCCTCGCAGGAGTGACTGCCGTCGGCATAGCAGCGTTCGTCGGAGCCACGGGGTTCCCGGTATCGGCCGAAGCACAACCGGCATCGGTGGGATCGTGCAGAAACGGGGAGCAGTCCGCGCTCGCCTCCGGAATGTCCCCCCTCTATCACGAATGCGCCGACGGCCGACAGGTGCAACGCACCTGCGGCAGTGGATTGGTGGCATGGCAATTCGTTCCCCACCGGGTCGAGTGCCGGTTCGTGTCATAACCTGCGGTGTGCGGCGCCCTCCCCCGTCAGCGCGCCGATCGTGTGTGCGGCTCCGAACATAGAACGCACTGCTGAAGGTGACGAACCCGAGGCAGATCAGCAGCACGACCCCGGCGCTCAGGGACCCGGAACGAAACAGTCCCAACGGCAGTAGCGGCAGCCAGCCGCGACTCGGAACCTCGATGACACCCAGCACGAGTGAGAACAATGTGCCGCCGAGGCCGTTGACAACCAACCCATCGACCACCGCGATGGCGACCTCGAGCGTGCGTTCCGGGAATGTCGGCAGAATCGCAAGGGACCCGGGACCGAGCACTCTGGCGCGCACCCATGCCGCTGATTGCGCGATCCGAAGATCAACGCGCCGAGCTGATCTCGGCGTTCATCGCACTAAACGCCGTGCGCGTACCGACGGTTTTCGAATCCGCACTACCGACCGCAGTTAGCGGTCGGCCGTGAGACTGCGAGTTCTGCCGAACCGCGAGATGCGTTGACTTGCAACGATAATCAGCCACCGCACGTCGCCGATGTCAGTGATTGCCGACGTCGGCGGTGTGTCGTTCGCGTGCGACCGTGGTGCGGGCGAGCAGTATGGACAGTGTCGTGATGGCGGCCCATAGCGGCCCCATCAGGATGTGCAGCAGCGCCAGCCAGCCTGCCTGGTTTCCGCGGTACAGACACACTTGCGCGACCAAACTTCCGAAGCTCGCGAGCGCGAGCACTGTTGTCGACGCCGCGTAGAAGCGCCGCGGGGCAGGGCGTGAGCGCCACTCGGGTGGGCCGCCCACGATGGGATTCGCGATCAGACCGGCCAGGGGGCGATCAGCCGCGAGAGACAGCAGGCATGCGGCGGTGGCAACGGCTGGGATCAGCATGGGTAGCAGGAAGAATCCGCGCGCCTGTCCTGTTCCGGCGGCCACTACCGCGGAGGCGGTCGCGAGCAGGGCTCCGCCGACCGCGTGCCGGATATGCCGCCGGGCGTGCAGCCGCCATGCGAGCACGACGGCGGCGGTCACCGTCGCCGCGACGGCAGCGGGCCCAAGACCGGCGATCTGGTTCGCGGCCAGGAAGACGAGGGTCGGCGCCCCGGCCGCCACCGTCGCTGTGGTGGCAGCGATGACGTCGCGTCGTGTCATCGCGTCGGCTCGTCGGCGGTGGGGGTGCGGCGGCGGCCGGTGACTTTCGAGGACGGCAGGCGACCGGCTTGGGAACTGCCGGTGAGGGTATCGCCGTCAAGGGTGACCGCGAAGGTCAGATTCAACCGCATCGGGCTGGTGATGGATTGTTTCCAGCTCAGCCGATCACCGTCGAGGCTGATGTCGGTCAGGGATAAGTCCTCGCCCGCGCCGTGGGCGGTGCCGACCAGCAGCCCCTCCACCGTGCGCAGCTCGATGACCGGGCGCATCGGCCCGATGGGGGTGATGATGGTCAAATCCCAGACACCATCGATTTCGGTGGACACGATCAGCGCTTTCCTTGCTCGTAACGTCTTGGGGGCGTTCAGAAACCGTGGGCTCGGGCCCGTCGGGGCGCCAAGTGATGCCGCGTCGCTCATGCGCGAACAGCGTCTCCACGGCATGGGCGATCCGCGGACCCACGTCGCGCTCCAGCAGATACAGGCCCAGGTCGAGTCCCGAGGTGACCCCGGCCGCGGTGACCAGGGCACCATCGTCGACGACGCGCGCTCGGACGACGTGAGCGCCGGTCGCGTCGAGTAGGTCCAGGCCCAGATGGTGAGTGGTGGCGTGGCGCCCCTGGAGTAGACCGGCCATCGCCAGGACGCAACCTCCCGACGCCCCTCGGCGCTGACCAACTCCACACTGACCACACCCTGCGAGGCGATGCCACCCGCGTGCAGAACCTCGAACGGTGCGATCCGAACGTGCATGCACTGCCTTTCATCAGGACCAGGTGGTTACCGGCCGCGACTCAACGCTAGGAACCAATGCACGCGGCGACGAGAGCCCCGAACGACACAATTCCCACGGGATCTCGCCAACCAGTCACGTACCGATCCTCGAACCGCTTCGGCCCCGACCGCCGCATCCCAAGGCCACGAATCGATTCAGCACACAGCCTCCGAACACGATGGGTGCTCTGACGTGGCCACCGTTCGGCGGGCCATGCGGTGGCGAAGGAGGGAACCACCGCCACGGTGGTTCCCTCCTTTCCCCTCCCGAGTTTGTGGTGCGTGGGTCAGTGGATGCCGATGAGAGCGGTCGCATCCTGCGGGATCATGGTGGCGACTTCCTTCGGGATCATGGTCGTGGCGTCGTGGATCATGTTGCCGATCTGGGCGGGAATGTCCGGGGCGTTCACCGGGGCGGATGCTGGCGTGATGGGTTCGGGCGAGGCCGCCGCCTCGATGGCAGGAGTGGTCTCGACCTGCGCCGCAACGGATTTGGCTTGTGCGGCATCGCGGGAGCGTTGCAGGTTGGCCTGGGAGTCGGCGGTGGCGGCACCGGTGTTGGCTCCGTTCATTTCACCGATGGGCCCGCCGATGGCTCCGCCGATGACTGCACCGACGCCGGCGCCGACAGCCGCACCAGCGGCGGTACCGACGATGGGGCCGTAGACGGTCCCGGCCACGCCGACGATGATGCCGCCGATGACAGCGCCGGGCAGGCATCCGACAACCAGCGCAGGCAAACCGACAAGGCAGCCGAGGCCCATGCCGGTGAGTGCGCCGATGGCGGGGCCTGCGACCAGACCGGCGGCAGCGCCGGTAGCAGCGCCGATCCCGGCACCGATCCCGGCACCGGTGGCGGCGCCGAGGGCGGTGCCGTTGACACCCCCGGTGGCTGCCCCGTCGACGGCGCCGTCACGGACCGCGTCGTCGTGCAGCTGGTTGCGAGCCTGGTCCTGCTCGGCCTGCGACGGCGGGTTGTTCGTCGCATCCGACGTCGTGCGGGGGTTGCCGGGCAGGGCGGTGCGGCCGTCGTCGAGGTTGGTCCACGACGGCGGGGCAACCGGCAGATTCATCGGTGTCGGCACCGGATTCGCCGGTGTCACCGCGGGTGCGTTGTTGATGATGACATCCGCGTTGGCGGTAGCCGCCGGGATGACCAGGGACAAGGCCGCAGCCATACACACGCCACCGGTTGCTACACACATGCTCTTTTTCATCGGGGAAACTCCTCTGGCTGTGCAAATCTTCAGCTATCGGCTTCTATGGGTGCTCACAGATGGCCGATACCGTGAACCGCTGTTCGCGATCTGCCACCTATCCGAACTTCTTCACCTGATGGAAAGCAACTGATAAAGTACACGTTTACGCAGGTCAAAAACGGTTTACTGAGCGTTACAGTGATGAAAGAGGAGTCGATGGAATTAGATAGTGACGCACATCACGCATTGGTGAGGTATCTCGCGGAGGTGCGTCAATCGAGAGGGGCGCCGAGTTTACGAGCAATCTCAGCTCAGACCGTCTACAGCCACACCACGGTCGCGCGGGTCTTCAACCCCGCCGCGCCGCTACCGTCCTGGCCGATCGTCGAGCAGGTGGCCCGATCGCTGCGGGCGGACGAGGAACACGCGCGCCGACTGTGGGACCGCGCGTCCACACCGATCACCGCTGCCCACGGGCCGGGGCAGGGAACGACGGCGGGGGACGCCGAACCACCCCTACCCCCGGTACGGATCATGTTGTTGCTGCTGGGCATGGCGCTGTGCGTGGGCATGATCGTCGTCGCCGTGTCACAAGCCGCCGACACCGGCGAGCCACACGGGGTCGCGGTGACCGACCTGACGCAGATCGTGTTCGGGAGCGGGGCAGCGGGGATCCTGCTGGCGCGCGCATGGCGTTCCCGGCGACGTGGTGACCAGCTCAACACCACCTACTTCGCGCTGCTGGCAGCGGCGGTCACCGCGTGGACCGGCGGACAGATCGCCTGGTTCGTGGCCCGCGCCATCCATCATCAGCCGATCCCCCACGGACATATCCACGACATCGGATATCTCGCGATGCCGGCCTTCGCCGCGGCGGCGCTCTGGATGCGCGCCAGGCGACTCGGAGTCTCCCGCGTGGGCCACGACATCGACAACGCCGCCGCCTATTTCTGTGTGTTCTGCGGGACATACGCGGCGATACTGTGGTTACTCGTGGTCGGCCACCACGACATCGGCTCCCCCGCCACACTCGTGTTCGCCGCCTACCCGGCCACCGACATCACCCTGAGCCTGGCGGCGCTCGTACCCCTGATCTGCGGCCGCAGGATCATCGGCTCGGCCTTCCTGACCACGGCACTACTCGCCGCCGCCGCCTCCGACATGAGCTACCTGCTGCGGAGCACCACGCCCCAGGCCCACGGCTTCCCACCGGCCGCGGGCCTGGGCTACATCGCCTTCACGTCAATCCTCATGGTGTGGGCGCTCATAGCCCACCCACTACCCGCCACAGACCAACCGCCGCGGGTCATCCAACACTGGCCCGCCCACCCCCGCCACATCGTCACCGCCGCCACCGGCATCGCGGCGACCGTAACCACTACCGCCACAGCCCTCACACTTCACCACCGGATACCCACCCCGGTCACAGCAACACTCACCACCCTGACCACCCTCGCAACCCTCACCCTCGCCCTCGCCTACCTCAACAGGGAAACCCACGGCACCGAAACACCGACCACCATGGAGACTCGTTCAGAGGTGTGATTGCAGCCGCCGACTGCAATAGGCTCGATACGACGCCGGTACCCGTGTGTCTGCAACGCGGCGGCATGGGCACGGGCGGCGTCGAGTTCGGCTTGCTGGCGGCACCTTTCCGCAGCGGCACGGTCATCCTCCGTCGGCGGGCGGCGATGAGGAAGGTGCGAACGGTTTCGAGCCGCTCTCGGTAGCCCGGTTCGGCGACCAGGGCTTCGGCGTCGGACAGGCGCGTCCCTTCCCGTAACCAGGCAGTGTCGCGGCTGTTGTGTTCCCAACTGGCGGTGGCCCGTGAGAGGGCGTCGGCTTCCTTCAGGTCCTCGGCGTGCTCGTCGAGCCAAGTACTGCGATCGCCCCATCGGCGCGTGGGCGTTGGTTGCGTCTGGATACTTAACCACTCCACTTGACGTACTTCGTATGAAGTGGTTTGCTTGGCGTACTTCAAGGAAAGAAGGGGGTCCGACATGACCCAGAACCCGGCCCGTCGGGCCGCGCTGCTCGACGGCGCTATCGAGGTTCTTGCCCGGGAGGGGGCGCGCGGGTTGACTCAGCGCGCGGTCGACAAGGAGGTGCGGGTGCCGGTCGGGACCACGTCCAACTACTTTCGCAACCGCGATGATCTCCTTGTTCAGGCCGGTGCGCGCGTCTACGAGCGGCTCAGGCCCGCGGAAGACACGCTCGCCGCGCTGTTCGACCAGGCGCGAGATGCCGCGTCGTACGCCACGATGCTGCGGGACAGCGTCGGCAGGGTCGCCGCTTTCGGGTCGGGGTATCTGGCGATGCTGGAGCTGCGGTTGGAGGCCACCAGACGTCCGGAGTTGCGGACGCTGCTCACCGAGCGGGTCCGCGCCGACATCGATGAGAACATCACCCGCCACGAGGCCGCGGGCCTGCCCGGGGGCGCGACCGCCGTCGCGTTGATGTACCTGGCCATGAACTGGCTGATCGTCGAACAGCTCACCCTCCCAGATGTTTTCACCGACGCCGAGCGCGAGGACCTGGTCACGCAGGCGGTCGAGCGCATCCTCACACCGTTTCCCACCGCCACGCCGTGACATCCCGGTGACACCCCGACCGATCGACGAAAGACCTACTGTGCGCAAGCTCGTGTATTTCATCGCCTCCACCCTCGACGGTTTCATCGCCGGTCCCGACGGCTCCGATCCGTCCGGTCCCGGCGGCTTCTGGACCCCGTCCGAGGACTACCTGCAACACCTCATCCGTCAGTACCCCGAAACCCTGCCCTGCCCGGCCCGCGCCGCTCTCGGTGTCACCGCCGACGGCGACCACTTCGACACCGTTGTCGAAGGCCGCAAGAGCTACGAGGTCGGGCTCGCGGCCGGTGTGACCGACGCCTACCCCCACCTCCGGCACCTGGTCTTCTCCCGGACACTGACCGAAAGCCCGGACCCGGCCGTCGAACTCGTCACCGGTGACCCGGTCGCGACGGTACGGGAGCTGAAACGCGAAGGCGGCAAAGACATCTGGCTCGTCGGCGGCGGAGACCTCGCCGGTGCGCTCTACGACGAGATCGACCGCGTCATCGTCAAGCTCAGCCCACTCACCATCGGCACCGGCATACCCCTCTTCGGACAAACCGCGACCTTCACACCCAACGCCTGGACACTCGCCGACCACACCGTCCTCGACAGCGGAGCGGCCTTCCTCGCCTACGACCGCCACGCCCAGGAGTCACCGGCAGGCGCCGGTGGCTGAGTCGTGGGCGCCGTCGATGGCTGCCTGCCGCTGTTCCGAGGTCAGGACGGGCCAGTCGGGGGTGGTGGGGAAGTTGGCGATGGCGTCGTCGACCGCTCGGTCCACCGCCGCCTGGCCCGAGTCGGTGCGCAGATGATTCATCCGTGGCAGCAGGTCCGCACATGTCTTGCGGCGCAGCTGCGCCGGTGAGATGGCCGACGGGACGGACACCGATCGGGAGCTCTGCGGCGGCACCAGTTCGCCCGGCGTGGTGGGTATGCCGGTGGGCGACAAGGAATGTGAGGTAGTCGGCGCCGGAACCACCTGGTGGTCGCAGCCCGCGAGCAGCAGCACGGCCGCGAGTACCGGCAGCCATTCGGTGACTTCACGGATCCGAGCACGATGCGGCACACCCATATCGACCGCATACCCGGCCACCGGCACCCGAACCGCGTTCAGGCGGGGACGATCGCCGTCCGGCGGTGCCAGATCCGGTGCTGGGACAGGGCTTTCGCGAACAGTTCGACGAACCTCTCCGGTACCCCGTCGCCCGAGGTCGAGGTGACCACCACCCCGTGCTCGCTGACCAGGTCGGTGTCCGTGGGCAGGTGGAAGGTGATGCCCGCGGTGCGCAGGACGGTGAGCCCGGCGCCGACGCCGCCGACCGGCTTGGCGTGCTTGAATGCCTCGAGCACGAAGAACATGGCCGGGCCGGTGCGGATGAGGGTGTCGGCGGCGTCGGGGCCCCCGGCCACGATCACTCCGTCGTAGAGCACCGACGAGACGGTCGGCAGCGATCGCCGCACCGGCAGCGGCTCCTCGGCAGCGGTGAGCGCGGTCACCGATCCGCCGTGCGGTGCAACGACTTCCGGTACGGCGCCGCGGTCGGTGAGCCAGGTCTGGAGGCTGCGCACTGCGGCGGTGTCGGCGCCGTCGGCGGTCAGGATCGCGATCTTGCGGGTCTCGATGGTCTCCGCCGCCTCGGTCAGCTGCGACAGCGCGGGTGAGATCACCGCGCTGGATGTATCGGAATCGGTTGCGGGGGTGGGCATTCCGAGCTCGTTCGCCACCCGCGCCACGAGATCGGGATCGATGCTCTCGAGCCGTTCGAGCACCTTGGCGCGGATGGCCGGGCGTTCCACCTTCCCCAGTTCGAAGGCGAAGGCGGCGACGATATGGTCCGCCTCGGGTTCGGACATGCTGCGCCAGAACATGCGCGGCTGGCTGTAGTACTCCCGGAAGGTTTCGGCGCGCTCGCGAACCGGCGTGCCGTACAACGGTTCCGCGACGTGCCGCATGGTTCCCTCGTCCGCGATCATCGGGCAGCCCCCGCCGATGGTGTTCTTGGTGTAGGCGGCCTCACCGCGCGGAATGGCGTGCTGGCCGTACCCGTCCTGCTGATGGTTGCGCACGTCGGCGACGGGCCGATTGATCGGCAGCTGCGCGAAGTTCGGTCCGCCCAGCCGGATCAGCTGGGTATCGAGATAGGAGAAATTGCGCAGTTGCAGCAGCGGATCGTCGGTGAAGTCGATGCCGGGCACCAGGTTCGCGGTGTGGAAGGCGACCTGCTCGGTCTCGGCGAAGAAGTTGTCGGGATTGCGGTCGAGCACCATGGTTCCGACCGCGCGCACCGGGACCTGTTCCTCGGGAACGAGTTTCGTCGCGTCCAGCAGATCGAAGTCGAACCCGAACTCCTGGTCCTCGGGAATCAACTGCACGCCGAGTTCCCATTCCGGGAACTGGCCCGCCTCGATGCAGTCCCACAGATCGCGCCGATTGAAGTCCGGATCGTGCCCCGCGATCTGCTGGCACTCGTCCCAGAGCAGGGAATGCACACCGAGTTTCGGCTTCCAGTGGAACTTCACGAAGGTGGCCGCACCGGAACGGTCGAGGAAGCGGAAGGTGTGCACCCCGAACCCCTGCATCATCCGGAAGCTGCGCGGCAGCGCGCGATCCGACATCAGCCACATGATGGCGTGCAGGGTCTCCGGCTGCTCGCCCACGAAGTCCCACAGGGTGTCGTGCGCGGAGGCGGCCTGCGGAATCTCGTTGTGCGGCTCGGGTTTCACCGCGTGCACGAAGTCGGGAAACTTGATGCCGTCCTGGATGAAGAACACCGGGAAGTTGTTGCCGACCAGATCGTAATTGCCTTCGGCGGTATAGAACTTGGTGGCGAACCCGCGCACGTCGCGCACCGTGTCCGCCGAGCCGCGCGACCCGGCGACGGTGGAGAAGCGCACGAACACAGGAGTTTCCACGCTCGGATCGGTGAGAAACCTTGCGGTGGTGTACCGATCGAGCCAGCTGTCGTACGGCCGGAAGTGCCCGTAGGCGCCCGCGCCGCGTGCGTGCACCACGCGCTCGGGAATCCGCTCGTGGTCGAAGTGGGTGATCTTCTCCCGCGCATGGAAGTCCTCGAGCAGGGTGGGTCCGCGCTCTCCCACCTTCAGCGCGTCGTCGGTGCTGGGCACCCGAACGCCCTGCTGAGTGGTCAGGCGCCCGGCCCGGCGGTCGACCCGATACGAATCCAGTTGTCGCTGCTTGTCATTCGATGCGCCGGCTGCGCCATCCATGCGGGCTCCTCCTAGCCTGACGGGAACACGGTGGTCTCCGCACCGCCTTACCCGCCCGCTCGGTGTCTACACCTGCTCCGCACCCCGTAGTCGGCGGAGCCGCACCACCACGGGGTATCCGCCCAGCGCGTCGTCGAACGCGCTGAGCTCGGTTTCCATGGAATCTGTCAAGGTCTCCAGCAAACTGCGCCCGAAAGCGTTACCATCCCAGGCGCCATTCGATCGGAGCACCGATTCGACCCGCACCATCACCTGACGTGTGTCGTACCGGAAGCTGCAGTCGACACTCGCGTCCGGCGTCGCGGACAGAATCATGGTGGTCGCCACCTCGTCCAGCGCGACGCGCAGGTCGACCACCACATCGAGGGTGAAGTCCGCTTGCAGCATGATGGTTTCGGTGACCGCCCGCAGCATGGACAACTGCTCCAGCCGCGCCGGGACACGCACATCCAGTTCACCGGACCGTGACTGCCACGCTGATTCGGCTTCCTCGATGAACCTGTCCATACCCCCATGGTGCAACATCCCGATCTCGGACAACCTACAGCGCCCGGATCGGTCACTGTGCGACGGCGTCTGCATCACACACACCACCGTTCGATGCCTTCGCGTGTCTCCGTTTCGTTGGTCGGCTACCCAGCGGAGCAGCGCCGAAACAGGCTGGATTCAATCACCCGCTATCCGTTCGTGCACTGTGAGCAGCAGGTGATCGAAACGCGTCCGGAGCGTCGTGGCGTCCCCGGCGAACCCGCGCAGCTCGGTCACCAGCTGCGCGGCCAGCGCGCGCAGCTTGGTGTTCGTCTCCTGTGACCGCCAGGTCAGCACCCGGAAGGCCTGGTCCGCATCGATGCTGTAGATCAGCATCAACGCGCCCTTGGCCTGCTCGATGACGGCGCGGGAGGCGTAGAGTTCCGGCAGCGTCTCCTCCAGCGCCTCCTGCCGCTCGTCGGCCATCGCGGCGGTCACATCGATGTAGTACCCCGAGGTCCCCACCACCTCACCGCGCTCGTCGGTGAGGTGGTCGCCCACGACGATGACCTCGTGAACCTCGCCTCCCGTGTCCACGATCCGGTGGCGGCTGGAGAAGGGCTCCCCATTCTCGAGGGAACGCTCGAGAATCGAGGCGACCTGCTCGCGGTCCTCGGGATGCTTGTGCGCCAGCAACAGGTCGGTGGTGGGACGGACCTCGCCGGGCCGATGCCCGTGCATCAGCGCCACCTCGTCGGACCATTCCCACCGCTGGTCAGCGAACCAGAAACGGAATGCGCCGAACCGGAGCGGTGCGCCCGCGGCGAACACCTTCTCGACTGCGAGCGAATCGTCCGGGAACGCGCTCGAACCTTTCATCACGACAGAATTATGCGCTAACCGGGTCGGGACGCGAGTCGAACGGCGATACCTCTCGAAAATTACTGCGCCACAGCGCTTCCCCGACTCTGCGGCCGGCTCGCCAGGGTGCGGTGCGCCCGCGTGCGAGCACCGGTGACCTGCAGGACCCGCTCGATCTCGCGGTGGCCCGCGAGCAGGTGGGCCTCGACACCGACGCGCCGGGCCTCCTCCATCGCCTCGACCAGCGCGAGGGCATTACGCAAGCTCAGGAATCGTGTCCGGCGCAGATCGACCACGACGGTCGGCGCGCTGCCCTCGATGGCCTCCGACAGCGCACCCCGAAATGTTTCGAGGTTGATGATGTCGAGTTCGCCGTCCACGTAGACCACCAGGCAGTCCGGTGCGTCGACGCTACGGGTGTAATGACCGCCGACGGTGCGCCGAAGGTGATGATCGGTGGCCGGAACTTCATCGGTGAGCCGACCGGGAATGACGGAGATGGTTGACATGACAGTCCTCACGAAGGGGGCGGCTGCTGTCTCAACCTCTCCCCAGTCTGTCACTTCACGGCTGCGACAGCTACCCCCGCCCGGCGCGTCAGGGTTGGTGTTCGGGTCGCTGTCGCCACGGGTGCACCAGCCAGACCCACACGAACAGGCAGGCCGCGACGGTTCCCACGACGCTCGCGGGGACGGCACCGGCGACGGTGTCGAAGATCAGGAAAGCGACGCCGGTGAGGGCGAGACCGAGCAGTCCCAGCCCCGCCAGGGCGTAGCGGTGGGCCGCGATGACGACCTTCGCGATGCGATGGCGGCGAAACAGCATGCGGTGCGCGGCGACCGGCGCGATCAGGCATACGGTCGCGCCGATCGAGGCGGCGACGACGCCGAGGTACAGCCAGCGCATCGGCTGCGACAGCGTGGTGAACCGGGCCTGGAACGGCAGCGTCAGCAGGAACCCGGTGAGCAGTTGCACGCCGGTCTGCACCACGCGCAGCTCCTGCATCAGGCTGTTCCAATTGCGGTCCAGCCGTTCGGTCTCGGTCTCGGCGCGGCCGTCGTCGCCGTAACCCGACCCGGGTCGCTCTGCGGCGGGCATGGCCGCACCTCCCTGCCCTCGGCTCGCATACCCGTGTTTCAGCGCGGGTGTGCCGGGAACTGCCGAATTATCCTACCCGCCCGCACAGCGGAGCTCACATGATCATCCTGGGCATCACGCACTATTACTGATTCGGACTTTCACCGATCAGAGAAGTAATTCGATTATTCCGACGGGCGGCATAGCGAAGACGAGCCGGGCCGGGTGGAAATCCCACCCGGCCCGGCGATCGTCGAGCGTGGTCACTGTTTGCCGCGACCTCCGTGGCTGTGCTGGCCACCCGCGCTCTTGGCCTCGGTGGGCTGCGCCTTGGCGCCCTTGCGGCCCGCCTCGTGCGGGTCGGCCCCCTGCTCGGAGCCGAAGCTGCCGCTGCTGGCCTTGCCTCCCTTGCTGGCTTGCTCGCTGGTGTCCGGACGGTTGCCGAACTGACCCGGGTTCTCGGGATCGGGCATGGCGAAAACTCTTTCAGGATCGTGGTTTTCGAGCGTGGCGCGAACTGGATGCCGCCCACATTCCAGCCCTACCCGGCCTCCCCCGAGGTATTCGGCCAGCTAGCGGAAGGGCCGGTGACGTCGTTGGCTACCGGCCCGTTCGGCTGTCAGGCGTCGCCGCTTCGACGACGCCAGTCGCGAACGGCGTCGCGAATGCGGTCGAAGACCGCCAGCGGCGGGCCGACCAACAGGTTGGCCGTCGCGGATTCGCCGACACCGGGATGGGGCCGCGTCGGCGCGAGCGCCTCGGCGAAGCGGACCACATTCGCCAGACGGACCCGTTCGTCCACGGAGGCGTGGACGAGCAGCTGGCCGAACTCCTCCTTCTCCTCCATTTCCGCGTGCTCGACGACCTTTTCGGCGAAGGCACGGAAACTGGCGTCGAATTCGGAGTGGTCGACGCCCATTTCGGCGAGGCGGGCCAGCACCTGCTTGGCGTCCTCCTCCTCGTGCAGTCGGCCCTCGACGATCTCGCCGGCGACCGAATGACGGCGGGCCGCGGGGTGCACGACCTCTTCCTCGGCGCTCTCGTGAACCGCGAGCAGCCGCACCAACTCGTCGAAGTTGCGCTGCTTGTCGGCCCCGCTGGCGGTGCGCACCGATTCCAGGGCGTTCTTGATCTGACCGTGCTGCGCGAGCAGCAGATCGATCACATCGGTATCGTTTCGGTCTGCCATGACCACGCGCCCCCTACTGTTTCTGCTGGTTGCGCTGGCGTGCTTCCTGGGCCGCGGCCTCCGCCCGCTCCTTCTCGGCCTCGGCCTCCTTCTTGGCGGCCTCACGCTGGGCCTCGGCCTTCTCTTGCTGGGTGCGGCCCTCCTCGCGCAGGTCCTCGTTGCCGAAGACGGTGCCCGAGGCTTCCTTGGCCTTACCCTTGACGTCCTCGACCAGGCCCTCGGCGCCTTCTCGGATGCCGCTCTTCTCGTGTTCGGACATGGGATATACCTCCCGAATCGATATGCAGGGACGTCCCGGACCTACCCGCGAGTTCGAGGCCGAAACAGCGACCATCGCAGCCTGTTTCGTCGCACTGTTTGATGACGGGCGGACCGGGCATTCGGGCGGGGAATGATGCCCCTGCGGAGGAGAAGCTCATGACGTGCCGCTTGTTCGTCACGATCGCCGCCGTGTGTTCGACGGTTCTGCTCGGAGCCTGCGATCAAGCCGAGGAAGTCGTCAACAAGGGTGGCAATACGCCGTGCAGCGAATTCATCGCGCAGGACGACAACACCCAGCACATCACCGTCCGCAAATATCTCGAGCAGGACACCAAGGTCACCCCCGCGCCGAACGACGACCAGGTCAACGCGTCCATCGCGGCCATCACCCTGATGTGTCGGGCCCAGGCCAATCCGAACACCCCGATCCGCGATGCCGACCTCACCGGGATCCTGGTGCCGAAGAAGTGAGTGCGGCCGGGTCGAGCGCCTTCTCCTCGTCGAGAAGCACGTCATCGTCGACGCTGCTCCACCCGGCCGTACATCCGGGACCGGCATACCTGTGTCGAAATGAACTCCTGCACTTCGGTTTTCGTGCCCGGGCCACGGCATGCCCCGCGGGGACCCACCGACGCCGGTGCCACGATCGTCGGATACCACCGCATTGCGCGGGTAACCGCCCGGCAGGGCACCGGGCTCGACCCGTTCCCGGCCCCGCACGGAGGCGCCTATCGCGTTTGCCGGTGCCCGAGCCGGGTATCGCGACGCGGTAGAGAGGAGGTTCGTCATGCCGAAGGAATGGACCGACAAGCAGGAACGGCAATACAAACACATCAAGGACTCCGCCCAGGAGCGCGGCGAAAAGACCGGGCGGGCAAAGGAGATCGCCGCGCGCACGGTCAACAAGAATCGCGCGCAGGCCGGGCAGTCCAAGACCGCCAGCCGCACCTCGGTGCGAGACAAGTCGCCGCAGCAGCGCGGCGGGCAGCGGTCCCACAGCGGCAGCCAGGGCCCGACCCGCGATCAGCTCTACAACGAGGCCAAACAGCGCAACATCAAGGGACGCTCGGGCATGAGCAAGGCGCAACTCGCCCACGCCCTCGGCAAGGATTGAGAACGGAGAAGAGAAAGGAAGGCGAAACACTATGTCCGACTACACTACTCAGCCTTCGGCGGGTGACCCGCGGGGGACTCGGGAACTACACGACCACCGGCTCGGCAATGCCCCGGCGACCACGGTCGACGGCCTGGTCCTGCTCGCCGGTCTGTTCACCGCCATCACACCCTGGGTATTCGATGATTTCGCCCTCGCACCCCGCCTGGTCATAGGCAATCTGATCCTCGGGATCGCGGTCGCCATCATCGGCCTGGTACTGACAACGGTCCCCGCCCGCGGCTACGCGCTCAGCTGGGTACTGATCCCGATCGGCGTCTGGGAGATCCTCTCCCCCTGGATTGTCCGCCAGCACCCCGACGGCGTCATCTGGACCAACGTCATCATGGGCGCGATCATGACCTTCCTGGGCCTGGCCGCAGCGGGCCTGCTCGTCTCGGCCGCAACCGAACTCCGCCACCGCGGCCACCCCCTCGCAACCAGCCACTGACCGCCCCAACAACCGCACAGCCGCCACCGCGGACACCGACATCCGGTTCGCGGTGGCGAGCCGCTTCTCCCCTGGCCGTCAGCGGATGTTCGCCGTATACATTGGGAAATACGTCGGATCAGCCTCATGGACCTCGATGCCGATCGTTCGCTCGCTGCCGATTTGGATGGCGCCGGGTGGATCGAATTCGCCGTCCTGGCTGTCGTAGAAGCTGATGTATTCGCCCGGGTTCGCGGTCGCGAGAGCCGTATAGGTGTTGCCCTCGCTGAAGATCGGTGAATTCCCTGGCGCCACAGCGAAATTGGTGATCGCCGCAGGGGCGCTGGGTATGGTCCGCTCTCGGCCAGGTCCAGTGCCCGTTCGCGCGCGGTCGCGGCGGCGAGCGGTGACGGCGCGGCGAAGTGGACCCGGTTGCTGCCGCACGTGGTGCAGGACAGTCAGCTGTCGACATGTTCGGCTATGGTCGCGATCGCGGTCATCGCCGCCGGGCACGACTCCCGCGAGGAGACCGATCCCGGGTTCACCGCGCACGCGCTGCACTACCGCGGCCAGCCATTGCGCCGTGCTTGTCCAGTCCGCATGCGGCGGCCACGCCGTGTCCGCAGGCCAGTCGTCCAGTCGCTGATATCGCACCCCGACCACCGCCGCAGCCAGGCCGCGACCGGCCAGCAGTGCGCCGTGGGGACCGTAGAACTCGCGTGGCCGCCTGCCGGGGCGGGCGGGACCGTGCACGAGTATCACCGCTGGCAACGGTTCCACCGCGTCCGCCGGTCGGTAGACATCGAAATCGTCCTGCCGCTGCATCTCGATGCGTGAGTCGCCCATGCTCGACAGTATTCCCGGCATGCTCGTGGACGCTCCTCGGCGTCACCCGTGTGGCCGGAAAATCGTTGGCGTTGGTACCGCCTTCGTTGGTCTACTGACGATCATGATTCCGCTCGATACTCGGCCATTGTTTCCGCTCGAGCGGCGGGCGCTGCTCGAGTTGCTGCGGTCGCTGGATTCGGCGGACTGGGTCAGGCCGACGGTGTGTCCGGGCTGGACCGTGCATGATGTGGCCGCTCACGTCCTCAATGACTACCTGCGGCGGATCTCCGGCAGCCGAGATCGGTACGGCGGTGCGGTATTCGACGACGGCGAGACCCTGCCCGTTTATCTGGCGCGGGTCAATGATGAATTCGTGCGCGCGATGGGGCAATGCAGCCCACGCCTGCTCGTCGATCTGCTCGATCATCTGGGGCCGCAGCTCGATACCGTCTGGGCCGCAACCGATCTCGCCGGGCCCGCGCACCTGGACGTGTCGTGGGCCGGGCCCGGCGCCAGTCCGGCGTGGCTCGATATCGCCCGCGACTACACCGAATTCTGGGTCCATCAGCAGCAGATCCGGGACGCGGTGTCGCGTCCGGGCGCCGACGAGGTGGTCTTGATGCGGCCGGTGCTGGTCGCGTTCCTGCACGCGCTGCCGGTCGCCCTGCATGACCGAATTCGACCGCGCGGCACCGAGGTTCGGGTCGAGATCACCGGTCCGGCGGGCGGGCGCTGGACCGCCGTCTCCGACGGGGCGAACTGGGACCTGACCGACGCGGCCGCCACCGAACCGGCCGCGACCGTGCGAACCGACCCGGACACGTTCTGGCGGTTGGCCACCCGCGGCATCACCATCGACGACGCTCGCCGACGCTGCGAACTGGACGGCGACCCAGAACTCACCGAATCAATGACGACGCTGCTGGCCGTGGTGGCCTGAGCCGGTGGGGTTGCCGCTGGTTAGGACCAAGCGACACAGCCCGAAACGCCTCGGTCGGCGGAGGTGGTCGACGGGCCTCGGGTTATGATGTCCGATGGCGGACCGACGATCAGCAGGAACTGGAGTACACGGTGTTACGTACTGTCGCATTCGCATTCGTTGTGGCCGCCGGTGCTGCGGGATTCGCCGCCGGCATCGCCGCCGCCGATCCGTCGCAGCCGGTATTCACCGACAACTTGACGGTGACGGTGGGCCACAGTGGAAATCGCGATGGGCTGTACGAGCTGAAGTGCCACCCGGCCGGAGGCACCTATCCCGATGCGGCCGCCGTCTGCGACCGATTGGACCAGCTGGCCGCCGAGATGCATCGCGGTTCGAGCAATCCCTTTACGCCCGTGGCGCCGCGGGCGGTATGCACCCGAATAGACGGCGGACCGGCCACCGCCCATATTGTCGGCACCTGGCTGGGCCAGCCGCTCGACACCACCGTCAATCGGACCGACGGATGCCAGATCTCGCGCTGGGACCGGCTGGTGCCGTTGTTGCCGCGCATTGCCTAGGATGCCGATGAACGACGGAGTCGATCTGGTCGAGTCCGCGACGACACACACGGTCGCTCCGAATGAACGCACCGACTACTGGGCCGAGTTGATTCAATCGCACCATCGTCGGCGTATCGGTCACGCATTCCCGCGCCGACGAGACTTCCACGGGCGCACCGCACTTCGGCGCACCGCCAAATATCAGATCATCGGCTGGCGAGCGGATGCGGTCACCTATTACCGCACTCCGGGACAGGTGCGCACCGATTCCGACGACGACTACCGCCTCATGCTGCCCACGACCGGCCGCGTCGCGATCTGGCAGCCCGATCGGCCCGCGGCCCTGACGCCCGGCATCGGCTGCCTGGTGACCATCGATCGACCGTTCGCCTTCAGCCAGATCGATGGCACCGCGGGACTGACCATGACCATTCCCCGCGGCGAGATCGATCATCGCCTCGGCCACAGGCAACCGGCGGGGCTACTGAATTTCAAATCGGGTATGGGACGGGTGATCTCGGATCTCGCCACCGGTCTGATCGCCGAACGAGACACCCTCACCCACCAGCAATTCGACGCGATCGCCGAACGACTGGTCGACCTGCTGTGCATGCATATTCTCGGCGACCAGCCCACCGAACCGCATCATCTACATGCCGTGGAATCCGCCGTCCGCCACTATATTCGGCAACATGCCGACGATCCCGAACTGGTCGGCGCCGATGTGGCCCGCGCGCTCGGCTGGTCGCTGCGCCAGGTGCAACTCGCCCTTCAGCACGGCGGCACCACACCCCGCGAACTCATCAAAGAGGAACGCCTGCAACTCGCCCGTGCCCGCCTGCAAAACCCCACCTACCGCCACCAGTCCATCGCAGCCCTCGCCCTGGACCTGGGTTTCGGCTCCGCCAGCACCTTCAGCACCGCCTTCCGCCGCCGCTTCGGCGTCACCCCCCGCGATATCCGCCACGGAACACCAGGCTGATCGCGGGTCTCCACGATCGTGGCCATCGACCGTGGAGACCCGCACCGGCGACAGCCGTCCCCTCGGCGGCTGCGGCCGGTTGCCATGGGGGCCGGTGTCGGCGCGATCAGTCCCGGACTCCGGTGACGGCCGAGGACGCCGGGTCGTCCGCCTCGTCGGCGGCGGGCGCCTCGGCGGGCAGCCAGAACAGCGACGCCACCACCGTGACCGCGGTGATGCCCGCGACGACAAGGCAATCGGTGTGGAAGCCGTGCAGGAAGCTCGACTGCGCGGTGTCGGTGAGCGTTTTCGCCAGGGCCGCACGGCCGCTGTCGGCCAGGGCTCCGGCCTCGGTGAGGGCGTTGCCGAGTGAGTCCCGGGCATTGGCGAGCGAGTCGTGGGGCAGGCCCGGCACCGCCGATTCGATGAGCCGGTGGGTGTACAGGGACTGGAACAGGCTGCCGATGACCGCGATGCCGAGCGTGCCGCCCAGCAGCCGGGTGGCGTCGTTGAGCGCCGATCCCACGCTGGCCTTCGCGGCGGGCACCACGCCCATGATCGCGTTGGTGGCCGGAACCGCCACACTGCCCAGCCCCATTCCGATGAGGGTCATCTGCGCGGCGAGGATCGGATAGCTCGTGCCCGCGGTCTCCACGGTGAACCAGGCGTACACGACGGCCAGCAGACCCAACCCGCCCGCGACGATGACCCTGGTGCCCCACATCAGGGCCAGCCGCCCGCCGAGCACCGAACCCAACACCATGCCGATCGCCACCGGAATCAACCGGAAGCCGGTCTGCATCGGCGTATACAGCTTCAGGAACTGGAGATACTGGGTGGCCAGGAAGGTGAAGCCGTACAGGGTGAAGAAGGCTATCGTCATCGCACCGCAGGCCGCCGAGAATCGCCCATTGCGGAACAATCCCACGTCGAGCATCGGGCTGGTCGCCTTGGTCTCGCGCACGATGAGCGCCGCGAAAAGTACTGCGGCCGCGGCGAATCCGAGGAGCGTGTACCCGCTCTCCCAGCCGCGCCGCGGCGCCTCGATGAGCGTGTACACCAGCGCGCCGGTGGACAGGCAGGACAGCACCAGGCCGCTGCGGTCCAGCGGCGGCGTCTGCGGGTCCCGCGAGGTCGGGACGATCGTGGCGCTCAGCACCAGGCACACCAGGCCGATCGGCGCCATCACGATGAACACGCTGCCCCACCAATAGTATTGCAGCAGAACACCACTGATGACCGGGCCGAGCACGATGCCGACCCCGGAGACCGCACCCCAGATGCCGATCGCGGCGGCCCGCGCGCGCCGCTCGACGAACACGCTGGTGAGGATCGACAGCGTCGCGGGATAGATCAGCGCCGACCCGATACCCATCACCGCACGCGCCGCGATCAATTCGGCGGTCGTCCGGCTGAACGCGCCGAGCCCGGAGGCCACGGCGAACAGCCCCAGGCCCCACAGCAGGGCGCCGCGGCGCCCGAACCGGTCGCTGAGGCTACCCGCGGCCAGGACCAGCGCCGCGAACGTGAGGTTGTAGGCGTCGGCGATCCACTGGAGTTCCCTTGTGCTGGAATGCAACTGCTCGACGAGGCTCGGTAGCGCCACGTTCACGATCATCGCGTCCATATTGATGACCAAGACGCAGACGCAGAGAACGGCGAGAACGAGATTCGGTGATCGGACAGGTATGTTCATGCTCCACTTTCCGGATGGGGAATCGGTGTCAAGGGACGAGCGCCCCGGACGGCTGTGCCGCGTACCGGGCCAGGGCATGCAGGGCCGCGTTCCAGTGGTCGATCAGGTCCTGCACGCGAGCGGAATCCAGGACGGCGGTGTGGAATCCGAACGTGACGCACAGGCGAGAGCCGTCCGGCGTATCGACCACGGCCGCATTGATGTCGAGTGCCAGCGTCACGGGGGTATCGGGATCGCGTCGGCCGCCGCTGGATTCGGCCACCGGTGTCCAGCCGCGTCCGTTGTGACCGTCCGCCGCGTCGTGAGACCCGAACCGGCCCAGGTAGTTGAACCCGACCTGAGGGACCGGGTACGACGCCAGTTCCGGTGCCGTCCGCGGGTTGCGGTACCGCAGCAGCCCGTACCCGCTGCCGTTGTGCGGTAGCCGCCGCATCCGGGCGTGCACCGCCTCGACCGCGTCGGCGATCACCTCCACCGGCGGCCGGTTCCGGTCGATGCCCGAAAGATCCAGGCGAACCGGGAAATTCGTCGCCAGCCAGCCCACGGTCCGGGACAGGTCGGCGCCGGGCGCCAGCTCCTCGTCGCGGCCGTGACCGGTCAGCGATACCAGCATCGACGGGTCCGCGGACGTACCCGCGTCGCGCCAGCCGATCACCGCGACCGCCAACGCCGCCAGCAGGCCGTCGACGGCCCGGCCCGGCAATCGGAGGAGTACCGCCTCGGTGACATCCGGTGCGGCCCAGGCGGTGACGTCCGCGATATCGCGGGCGACGTCGACGGCGGGATCGCAGCGGCGGCTGCCGATCAGCGGATCGGGTCGGCCCAGTTCGGTTCGCCACCAGGGCAGTTCATCGACGATCGGGTCGGTGTCGGCGCACGCCGTCAGGGCGTGCGTCCAGCGCCGCACCGAGGTTCCCGCCGCGGGCAGAATCGGGGGAAGCCCCTGCGCTGCCCGGCCGGACGCGATCGCTATGTCGTGTGCGAGTATCCGCCAGGAGACGCCGTCCACCACCAGGTGATGGGCGATCATGACCAGCCGGTCGTCCGAGTCGGCGGCGCGGAACCACAGGAATTGCAGCATGATTCCGTTTCGGGGGTCCAATCTGGCAGTGGCCGTGTCGATTTCGTGCGTCAGCAGCCGCGGCCGGTCCGGGGAGTCGTAGGCCGCGTCATGGTCCACCTCGTGGACGAGGCCGTCGAGGCCGACCGAGAGTTCCGGCTCGATGCGCAGGCACCAGGCCGCGCCGGTACCGGGCACCAGCCGGGCCCGGAGCGCGTCGTGGGTGGCGATGACCGTGTCGAGCGTGGCCAGCACGACCGCGCGCGTGGTGCCGCGCGGAAGACGGAAGGTCAGCCACTGCGCGAATTGCGGATAGCCGTGACCATCGGCGAAGAACGACGCGGACAGCGGCAGCAGCGGCACGTCCCCGAGGCCGCCACCCGGGAACTCCGCCAGGCCGGTGCGCCCCGAGTCGTCGGGCACGGCGACCGCGGCCAGCTCGCCGACCGTGCGGAATTCGAAGAGCTGGCGCGGGTGCACCAGCAGCCCGCGGGCCTTGGCCCGGGAGACGACCTGCATGGATCCGATGCTGTCGCCGCCGAGGGTGAAGAAGTTGTCGTCGAGACCGACCCGGTCTACCCCCAATACCTCGGCGAAAACCGCGGCCAGGGCCTGTTCCTCGGGCGTTCGCGGCGCTCGGTACTCGGCCGCGGTGAACACCGGGTCCGGCAGGGCGCGGCGATCGAGTTTGCCATTGGCGGTCAACGGTAAACGGTCAAGGACGACCATCGCCGCCGGAACCATGTACTCCGGCAATCGAATTCCGGTGAACCGCCGCAGCTCTGCGGTGTCGTCGAGCGTCCGCCCTTCCGCGGCAACGACATACGCGACCAGCTGGCGCTGATCGGTGCCGTTCCGACCGCGGGCGACGACGACGGCCCGGGCGACGTCGGGATGGGTTTCCAGAACCGTTTCGATCTCCCCGGGTTCGATCCGGAATCCACGGACCTTCACCTGATCGTCGGCCCGACCGGCATATCGCAATAACCCATCACCACCCCACCGCGCCAAATCACCCGTCCGATACATCCGCCCACCCGCCGAGCCGAATGGATCGGCCACAAACCGCGAAGCCGTCAAACCTCCACGGCCCCGATACCCGCGAGCGACCCCCGCACCGGCGATATACAACTCACCCACCACACCAACCGGAACCGGCAGCAGACCCGGGCCGAGCACGTAGACCTGTTCGCCACCCAGCCCCCGCCCGATCGGAACCGACATATCCGTGGCACTCCACGATTCGCTGTCGGTGAGCGTGTATTCCGTTGAGGCGACGGTGGTTTCGGTCGGTCCGTAGCCATTGACGACGACCACGCCGGGAATCGCCGCCTGCACCCGCCGCGCCAGCGACAACGGTAAATCCTCGCCGATGAATACGACGGTGTCGGCCTCGAGGGAACCCTGCGCGTGCTCCAGAATCTCGGCGAAAACCGATGGCACCGTGCTGATCACACCGCCGGACCAGCCGCAAGGCTCGCCGAGCCGCAAAGCGTCCTGGGCCAGTTCGAGGGTCCCACCGGTGCACAGCGCGCCGAAGATCTCGAGGACCGACACATCGAAGCTCACCGAAGTGCTTGCCAGCACCCGGTTTCCGGCGGCGACGCGCAGACGCGTGGCCACCTGCGCGACGAACGCGACGGCATTGCCGTGCTCGACGGCGACCCCCTTCGGCCGTCCCGTCGAGCCCGAGGTGTAGATGACGTAGGCCAGATTTCCCGGCGACAGGCCGATAACCATATCGTTCGCGGTATCGGCGATGGGCCGGTCGAGCAGCAGTTCCGGAATCGGCGTGCGCGGCAGCGTCTGTCGCACCGAGGAATCGGTGATCAGCAGCGCCGGTGCCGCGTCGGTGAGAACGAATTCCAGGCGCTGGCTGGGATATTTCGGGTCGATCGGCAGATACGCCCCACCGGCGCGGTGAACGGCCAGCAGCGCCACCACCAGATCCACCGAGCGCGGAAGCGCCACGGCCACTACCGATTCGATGCCGATGCCCAACCCGCGCAATGCTCCGGCCAGCCGCTCGACCCGGTCGTCGAGTTCGGTATAGGTCAGCTCCGTATCCCCGTCGACCACGGCGAGCGTCTCAGGTGAGCGAACAACCTGCGCCGCGAACAGATCGGCCAGCGTCGTCACCGGCAACTCGGCAGCCGTATCGTTCCAGCGGCGCAGGAGTTCTCGTTCCCGGGTGGTTCGCACATCCATCCGGCCGACGATCCGGTCCGGATCGGCGGCCGCGGCCCGGATCACCGCCTCGAACCGCTGGGCAAGCGCCTCGATGGTGGGGCGGTCGAACAGGTCTGTCGCGTACTCGATGCTGCCCTCCACGACCCGCCCGTCCCGGAACCCTTCGATCAGATCGACGGTCAGGTCGAACTTGGCGGTGCCGGTCGAGACCAGCTCCGCGGTCCCGGTCAGGTCGGGCAGATCCAGCCGCGGCCGCGGATTGTTGTGCCAGGCGAGCATGACCTGAAACAGCGGCGTATACGCCGTCGACCGCTCCGGATTGAGCAGTTCCACCAGCCGTTCGAACGGCGCGTCCTGATTATCGTAGGCCGCCAACGCCTTTCCCCGAACCCGCTCCAACACCGTTGCGAACGACGGATTCCCGGACAGATCGACGCGCAGCACCCAGGTGTTCACGAAGAAGCCGACCAGATCGACCAGCTCGTCCTCGGTGCGTCCGGAAATCGGTGCGCCGAGCGGGATGTCGTCGCCCGCGCCGAGCTGGTACAGCACGACCGCGAAGGCGGCCTGCCACACCATGGCCACGGTCGTGCCGCGGATCCGGGCCAGGTCCTCGGCCGCGGCGGTGAGGCCGGGGTCGAGGACGAAGGCGACGGTGTCGCCGCGATGCGACGGTGTCTGCGGGCGGGGCCGGTCCAGCGGCAGCTGCAATGGTTGCGGCACGCCCGCCAGTTCCTCGCGCCAGTAACGGAATTGGCGGGAGAGCACACTCGTCGGGTCCGTCTCCGAGCCGAGCAGGTCCTGCTGCCAGAGGGTGTAGTCGGCATACTGGACGGGCAGGTCCGGCCACGCCGGAGCGCCCCCGACCAGCCGTGCGGTGTAGGCGGCGGAGACATCGCGGGCCAGCGCGGCCATCGACCAGCCGTCGGCCGCAATGTGATGCAGCAGCACCAGTACCGCGAACGCATCGGATCCCATGCGGTACAGCCACACTCGGATCGGGATCTCGGCGGTCAGGTCGAATTCGTATCGGGCACAGGCCGCGAGCTCGCCGTCCAGGTCCGCCGACGATACCTCCGCCTCGGCCATCGGTACCTCGACCGAGCCCGCCGGGAGTATTCGCGCATGCGGGCCGTCGGCGTCCTCCTGCACGACGGTCCGCAAAATCTCGTGTCGCGCCACCACATCCGCCAGCGCGCCGCGCAGGGCCCGGACCTGCAATCGGCCCGTCAATCGCAGCACCAGCGGAATGTTGTACGTCGACGACGAGCCCTCGAATCGGTCCAGGAACCACAGCCGACGCTGGGCGAACGACAGGGGAATCATCGCGCTCACCGCCGTTCCCGGCTGCGCAGTTGCGGGCGTCGGGTCGCGATCAGGTCGGTCCATCGCTCGGCCAGCCCGGCGACCGTCGGCGCCTCGAAGACCAGCCGGATCGGCACCTCCACGCCGAGCACCGACCGGATCCGCCCGACGAGCCGGGCCGCGAGCACCGACTGTCCGCCGAGGGTGAAGAAGTTGTCGTCGAGGCCGATACGTTCCACGCCGAGCACATCGGCGAAGATCGCGGCCAGGGTCTTTTCCTGCTCCGTGCGCGGGGCGCGGTACTCCCCGGCGGTGAACACCGGGTCCGGCAGCGCGCGGCGATCGAGCTTGCCATTGGCGGTCAGCGGCAATCCCTCCAGGACGACCACCGCCGCGGGCACCATGTACTCCGGCAATCGGGCACCGGTAAATCGGCGTAGTTCGTCACTGTCGGGTGCCGTGCCCTCGACCGCGACGACATAGGCGACCAGCTGCCGGTCGGCGCTACCGTTTCGGCCGCGTGCGACGACCACCGTGCGCGCAACAGCCGGATGGGTCTCGAGAACCGTTTCGATCTCCCCCGGTTCGATCCGGAACCCACGGATCTTCACCTGGTCATCGACCCGACCGACGTACCGGAGCAATCCATCACGACCCCAACGCACCAGATCACCGGTCCGATACATTCGCCCACCCATCGAGTCGAACGGATCGGCGACGAACCGCAGTGCCGTCGATCCCCCACGCCCCCGGTATCCCCGACCGACTCCCGCACCGGCGATATACAACTCACCCACCACACCCACCGGAACCGGCACCAGCCCCGGACCGAGCACATGGACCCGTTCGCCACCCAGCGCCGTACCGATCGGCACCGACCTGGCCGTGGATTCGCCCGGATCTCCGGTGAGCCCCGATCCGGCCGGGAGCGCGTATTCCGTTGAGGCAACAGTTGTTTCGGTGGGTCCGTAACCGTTGACGATGACTGCACCGGGAATGGCCGCCTGGACCCGCCGGGCCAGTGACAGCGGCAATTGCTCCCCGATGAATACGATCGTTCCGGCCTCGATCGAGCCGTCGAGCCGATCGAGCAGCTCGGCGAATACCGAGGGGACCGTGCTGATCACGCCACCGGACCAGGACCGCAGCTCCCCGAGCGCCAGGATGTCGGGAATCAGGTCGAGGGTGCCCCCGGTGCACAGCGCGCCGAAGATCTCGAGGACCGACACATCGAAGCTCACCGAAGTGCTTGCCAGCACCCGGGTTCCGGCGGCAACGCGCAGACGCGTGGCCACCTGCGCGACGAACGCGACGGCACTACCGTGCTCGACGGCAACGCCTTTCGGGCGTCCCGTCGAACCGGAGGTGTAGATGACATAGGCCAGAGTGCGCGGCGACAGGGCCTCGAACCGGGCATCCGAACCGGCGTCGAACGGTAGCGCGTCGAGCAGCAGCTCCGGTATTCCGGTGTGTGGCAGCGACTTCCGTGTCTCCCCATCGGAGACGAGGAGTGCTGGCGCGGCATCGGCGAGGATGAATTCCAGGCGTTGGCTGGGATATTTCGGGTCGATCGGCAGATACGCCCCGCCCGAGCGGTGAACGGCCAGCAGCGCCACCACCAGATCCACCGACCGCGGAAGCGCCACGGCCACTACCGATTCGATGCCGACACCCTGCCCGCGCAGCACGCGGGCCAGCCGCTCGACCCGGTCGGCGAGTTCGGCGTAGGTCAGCTCCGTATCACCGTCGACCACGGCGACAGTCCCGGGCGAGCGACCGACCTGAGCCGCGAACAGATCGGCCAGCGTCGTCACCGGCAACTCGGCGGCCGTATCGTTCCAGCGGCGCAAGAGTTCCCGTTCCTCGGCGGTGCGAATGTCGATCCGCCCCACCGGCACCTCGGGATCGGCGACCGCGGCCCGCACCACGGTGAGGAAGCGCCGCCCCAGCGCCTCGACGGTCGCGCGGTCGAACAGGTCCGTCGCGAATTCGATCCGCCCGCGCACCACTCGCCCGCCGTCCGCATCGACATCCTCGACCAGGTCGAAGGACAGATCGAAGCGCGCGGTACCGGCATCGGCGATCTCGGCGGTGCCGTGCACGCCCGGCAGGGCCAGTTCCGGCAGCGGCGTATTGTGCCAGGCCAGCATGACCTGAAACAGCGGCGTATACGCCGTCGACCGCTCCGGATTGAGCAGTTCCACCAGCCGCTCGAACGGCGCGTCCTGATTATCGTAGGCCGCCAACGCCTTTCCCCGAACCCGCTCCAACACCGTTGCGAACGACGGATTCCCGGACAGATCGACGCGCAGCACCCAGGTGTTGATGAACAGGCCGACCAAGTCGGTGACCGCGTCGTCCACCCGGCCCGCAATGGGCGAGCCGACCACGATGTCCTCACCCGCGCCGAGCTGGTACAGCACCACCGCCAGCGTCGCCTGCCACACCATCGCGATCGTCACGCCCCGACGTCCGGCCAGGTCTCCGACCGCGTTGTAGAGCGCGGCGTCGACGACGAATCGTGTCGCGTCGCCGCGATACGAGAGGGCTTGCGGCCGAGGCCGATCCAAGGGCAACCGCAGCGGTTGCGGTACGCCCGCCAGCTCGGCTCGCCAGTACTCGAACTGCCGGGCCAGCACGCTGTCCGGATCCGACTCCGAACCCAGCAGCTCGCGCTGCCACACCGCGTAGTCCGAGTACCGCACCGGCAGTGCCGACCACTCCGGTCCGTTCCCGGCGCGGCGCGCCGTATACGCCGTCGACACGTCCCGGGTCAGCGCCGCCATGGACCAGCCGTCCGCCGCGATGTGATGCATCAGCAGCAGGACCGCGAACTCCTCGGGGCCCGACCGCAGCACCGACACCCGGATCGGGATCTCCGCGGTCAAATCGAACGTGTACCGGGTCCGCGCCTCGATCGCCGAGTTCAGCTCGGCCGCAGCGACTTCCATTTCACTCACCGGCACGGCCACCGACTCGGCCGGCAGCACCCGCGCGAACGCCGCGCCATCGCCGTCCGGGACCACGACGGTCCGCAAGCTCTCGTGCCGCATCACCACATCCGCGACCGCGGCCCGCAGCGCCGGGACGTCGAGTCGGCCCGTCAGCCGCAGCACCAGCGGAATGTTGTAGGTGGCCGAGGAGCCCTCGAACCGGTCCAGAAACCACAGCCGGTGCTGGGCGAACGACAGCGGAACCGGGTCCGCGCCGGGCCGCCGGATCAGCGCCGGACGGACCGCCGCCTGCCGGTCGATGCGCTCGAGCAGGGTGGCAACGGTCGGTGTGTCGAAGATCTGCCGAATCGTCACCTCCACACCCAGCACCGCGCGGATCCGCGCGGCCAGTCGCGCCGCCCGCAGCGAATGCCCGCCGAGATCGAAGAAATCGTCGTCCATGCCGACCCGTTCGACCCCCAGTACCTCGGCGAAGATCGCCGCCAGGGCCTCCTGCTCGACGCCCTCCGGCGCCCGGTACTCGGCGGCGGCGAAGACCGGCTCCGGCAGGGCCCGACGGTCCAGTTTCCCGTTGGCCGTCAAGGGCATTCGGTCCAGCACCACGATCGCCGACGGCACCATGTAGCCAGGCAGCCGAGTACTCGCGAACCGGCGCAGCTCGCCGCCGTCGAGCGCGGTGCGCTCGGCGACGACGTACGCTACCAGCGTCGGCTCGCCCGCCACCGCATGCGCGAGCACCGCCGCCCGCGCGACCGCCGGATGCGACACCAGCACCGCCTCGATCTCCCCCGGTTCGATTCGGAATCCGCGAATCTTCACCTGATCGTCGGCGCGGCCGACGTACCGGAGCAGTCCGTCACCGCCCCATCGCACCAGATCACCGGTGCGGTACATGCGGCCCCCGGCGGGATCGGACGGGTCGGCGACGAATCGGGACGCCGTCATCCCGGGCCGTCCGCGATACCCGCGCGCCAATCCCGCGCCGGACACATACAGTTCGCCGGTCGCACCGATCGGAACCGGCAGCAACCCCGGTCCGAGCACAGAGGCCCGGTTGCTGCCCAGCGGGGTGCCGATCGGCACCGAGGTCTCCCCGAGGTCCGCGGCACCGACGATGTGGCTGGTGCAGTAGAAGGTTTCGGTGGGCCCGTACCCGTTCACCACGGTCGCGCCCGGCATCGTGGTGCGCACGCGGCGAACGAGATCCATGGGCAGTGCCTCACCGGCGAAGACGACGACAGCGGGGGCGATCGCCCCGTCCGTGCGATCGATCACCTCGGCGAACGCGGACGGCACCGTACTGATCGCCCCGCCCGTCCGGGCGCCGGACTCAGTGAGCGCCAGAATGTCGCGAACCAGCTCGACCGTGCCGCCGGTGCACAATGGCGCGAAGATCTCGAAGACCGACACATCGAAGCCGACCGAGGTGCCCGCCAGCATTCTCGTCCCCGGCTCGAGTCCCATCCGGGACCGCATCTGCGGCACCAGGTTCGCGACGGTGCGATGTTCGACGGCAACACCTTTCGGCGTTCCGGTGGACCCGGAGGTGTAGATGACATAGGCGAGATCGCCCGGACGTGGACCGTTCCCGAGACCGGCGACCGGCGGGTAGGCAGCATCATCGATGCGCAGCACCGGTATCTCAGTGTCCGGCAACACCTTCAGCGTCCCGGAATCCGAGATCAGCAGTGCCGGTGCGGCATCGGCCAGCACGAACGACACCCGCTCGCTCGCGTAATTCGGATCGATCGGAAGGTAGGCGGCACCGGCCCGCAGCACCGCGAGCAGCGCCACCACCAGATCCACCGATCTGGGCAGCGCCACGGCCACCACCGAGCCCGCGCCGACCCCCCGGCCGCGCAGCGCCCCGGCCAGCCGGTCCGCCCGGTCGGCCAGCTCGAGGTAGGTCACCTCGATATCGCCGCTCACCACGGCCACGGCCCCGGGCGAGCGCGCCACCTGTGCCGCGAACAGCTCCGGCACCGTCGAATCCGGCTGCGGCGCCTCGGATTCGGACCATCGGCGCAGCAGGTCGCGTTCGCGGTCGGTGACCACGTCGACGCGGCCGATCGCGATGCGCGGATCGGCGGTCACCTGGTGCAGCACCGCCAGGAACCGCTCGGCCAGGACCGCCAGATCGTTCTCACTGTACGTAGCGGCGTTTCCGTCGAACCGGACGACCAGCCCGGCGCGCCGCTGATCCTCGTACACGGTGATCAGCAGATCGTCCACCGCGCCGACCGACTGCACCTCCAAATGTCCCGGGCTGCCAGCGAATTCGAGCACCTCGGTGAACGGGATGACATTCACCGCGGGCCCGAGACCGCCGCGCCCCGACCACCCGGCGTCGGCGAGCACCGTCGAAATCGGGTACCGCGCATGCTCGACCGCGGCGCGGAGGTCGTCTCCGATATGGGCGGCGAGCGCGGCGAAGACGGTATCCGGCCGGGCCGACACCCACAGCGGAGCGAAATTCGCGTGCACGCCGGGTTGCAGCCGCGCCGCCCCGCTCCGGTTGGCCACGGCGAATCGAACCACGAAATCGTCGGCGCCGGTGAGCCGCTGGACGAGCACCGCGACCCCGGCGGTGAGATAGTCGGGCAGCCACAGCCCGACCTCGGTCGCCCCGGTGAGCCAGCGAGCCGCCTCGGCGGCCGGAATGTCGAGGCGGTACCCGACGACTCCGGTGCGATCGGCATCGTGGTGCCGCGCGACGGTCACCGGCTCCGGGACACCGGCCAGCCGCTCCGACCAGAATCGGCCGTCGGCGGCGGCGACCGCGGACTCCAGATAGCAACGATCGGCGTCGTTGACATCCTCCGGGCCACCGAACGCGGTCGGAACCGCCCGGGCGCCCTGGCATTTGGCGGTGTACACCTGCGCGACGCGGCGCATGAACAACACCGTGCCGTAACCGTCCATGAGCAGGTGGTGCACCGCGAGGAACGCGAAATACCGAGCCGGGCCCAGCGCGACGATGCCCAGCCGCATCAGGTCTCCGGTACCGAGATCGACTGTCGCACCGGCATTTCCGGCGACAATGGCGCGGGCGGCGGCCACCGGATCGGCCCGCCCGCCGACGTCGGCCACCACCGGCGCGACCGGGTGATCGTCGCGGCGGAACTGGTAGGAACCGTGCTCGTCCTCACCGAAATTGACCAGGAACGGCCGGATCTCGGCCACCACATCCGCGAGCGCCTCGCGCATCGTGACCACGTCGATCTCGCCGTCGATGTCCCAGTACATCGCGATGATGTTGGGCACCTCCGGCCGGATCTTCTGCGCCAGCCACAGCGCTTCCTGCGCCGAGGACAGGCGCAGTCTGCCGGGTGCGCGCATCTCAGGCCCCGCCCGCCGGGTCGTCGTCGGCGCTCCTCGGCAGGACGCCGGTGGCGACCAGGTGGCCGACGAGATCGTCGACGGTCGGATGGTCGAGCAGGACCGCGGGCGACAGCCGCCGGTGCAGAATCTTCTCCAGGGCGCCGGAAATCTCCACGGCCGTCCGGGAATCGAGCCCGTAGCTCTCGAAGGACCGCATCGGGTCGACCGCCCGCGGCGCGGTCCCGATCCGCATCGCCAGTTCCTCGACCAGCCAGCGCCGGAGAGTGTGATCGTTCACCGGGCCGGTGAACGACCGCGTGCTACCGCTAGCGAACAGGGACATCCTGCCGACCTCTCGAACTCTCGGACTCGTGCGGTGACCGACCCGCCGCCAGCAGGGCGCGCACCTCCGCTCGGCGAAGCTTTCCGCTGGTGGTGGTCGGCACCGTGCGCCGGCCACCGATTCGAATGATGTGGGGATTGATACCGACCCGGCGAATCACGGTCTCCCGCACCAGGGATTCGGCGCGGACCGGCAGGTCGGGCTCGGCCGCCTCCGACCTCACCTCGATCAGCACCCCCAGCCGCTGTTCGCCGTCGACCGGGACGCCGACCACGGCCACCTTCGCGATCCAGGAATGCGCGGCGGCGAGCGCGGCCTCCACGTCGTGCGGATAGATGTTGCGGCCGCAGATGACGATCCGATCGTCGATGCGGCCGAGCACGAAGAGCTCGCCGCCGTCGAGGTAACCCAGGTCCCCGGTGCGCAGGTACCCGGTATCGTCTTCGGAATCCATTGTCGCACCGAACTTCTCGGCCGACAGCTCGGGCCTGCCGAAGTAGCCCGCCGCGACGTTGGGACCCGACACCCAGATCTCACCGGCCGCACCGTCGGCCACCGGACGGCGGGACGCGGGATCGACCACGACGACCGTGTGCGCCGGGTCCACCCGCCCGCTGCTGACCGCGAGCGTCGTGGCAGGCCCGCTCGCCTCGCCGTTCCCGACCGGGGCGGGCATGACCCGATACCGGGTGCCCGCCGGTTTCCCCGCCACGAACAGCGTGGTCTCGGCCATGCCGTAGCACGGCAGCACGGCCGTGGGCGCCAGGCCGTAGTCGGCGAAGGTGTCGACGAATCGCCGCACGACCGGCTCGAGCACCGGCTCCGAACCGCAGCACAGGGATTGCAATGCCGACAGATCCAGGTCGGCGACCGGTTCGGCCGCCACCGCCCGCACACACAGATCCAGCGCGAAGTTCGGCGCGGCCGTCATGACCGACCGGTAATGCGACATCCCCGCCAGCCACCGCAGCGGAGCCTGCACGAAGTGCAGCGGGGACATGGTGACGATCGGATACCCGTGGTAGAGCGGGTAGATCAGGGCCCCGATCAGCCCCATGTCGTGGTACGGGGGCAGCCACGAGAACCCCGGGCCGGACGCCGTCCCGACGTTGCGCTGGATCGACAGGCAATTGCTGACCAGATTCTCGTGCGTGATCAGCACACCCTTGGGCTGTCCGGTGGACCCGGAGGTGTACTGGATCAGCGCCGTCGTCTCCGCGGCGGGCGCGGCGACCCGCACACCGGACACCGTTCCCAGCCGCGCCACGTCCGCGGGGCACAGCGTGGCGAACCGGTGGTCCGCGTCCTGTAGCGCCGCCGTTCGCGGCAGCAGCAGCTCGTCGAGCACCACCAGCGCCGGATCGCAGTCGCGCACGATCGCCGCGAAGCGGTCGGCATCCTTGCCCCGCAGCGGTGGAAACGCGGGCACCGCGGCGGCGCCGATCGACAGGATTCCGTACAGGGCCGCAACGAAATCCAGGCCGGGGCCCACCGCCAGCACGATCCGATCGCCGCGTCCGACGTTGCGTTCGAGAAATGCGGTGGCGTAACGCTCCACCTGATCCAGCAGCTCGGAACGCGACCAGTTCGTCGCCCCGGCCGGGGTGCCGTCGCTCAGGAAGGTCAGCGCGGGCCCGGTGTCGCCGGTGTCGTCGTACAGCGCATCGACAATGGTCTTCGGCATCGACATGTCCCCCCTCAGCGCGCGGCCGGTTGCAGCTGTTCGCGCTCGGCCCAGGCTCGGCGGAGCCGGGCCAGATCGTCGAGCCCGGTCAGCACCCGGCCGTGGTCGACACCGAAGTCGATCAGGCAGGCGAGTTCGTCCACCCCGGCCTCGTGCAGCGCCGCGCACATCGCCATGCCGTCGTCGACACTGCCGAACAGGCCGTTGGTCAGGAAGTACCGATCGAACGCGGCCTCGACCAGGAACCGGCGATCGTCGTCGGTCAGCGCCGCGATATCCGCCGCGGCGTCGGTGGCGCCGGCGCTGTCGACCGCGCGCATGACCAGATCGAAGGAACTCAGCAGATAGTCGGTGAAGGGTTCGCGCACAATCTCTTTCACCGACGCCCGGTCCGCGCCGATATAGGTGTGGATCATCAGCGCGACGTGGCCGTTCCCGGTGCGCCCCGGCTGGGCCCGCCAGGCCGCCCGGTAGGCGGCGATCTTCTCGCCGATCGCCGAAATATCCTGGCCCAGTAGATGAGTGAGCACGCCGGTGCCCAGTGTGCCTGCGGCCCGGAACGATTCGACGCTGCCCGCGGTGGTCAGCCAGGTGGGTAGCTCCGGCTGTATCGGGCTGGGAAAGATGCGCACCTCGGCCTCGCGGCCGATCCCGTCCGGGCCGGTGGTCGACTCGCCGCGCCACAGCCGACGCACCTCCTCGATCGCGGCATAGGTGTCCGCGCGACGGCTGTGGTACCGGCCGGGACTCAGCACGAAATCACCCGCGTGCCAGCCGGAGGCGAAGGCGATGCCCGCCCGGCCGTTCGACAGATTGTCCACGACCGCCCACTCCTCCGCGATGCGGATCGGATGGTGCAGCGGCGCGACCACACTGCCCGCCCGAATCGCGACGCGTTCGGTCACCGCGGCGATCGCGGCCCCGGCCACTGCCGGATTCGGGTAGATTCCCCCGAATTCGTGGAAGTGTCGCTCGGGCGTCCACACCGAGCGGAATCCGTTCGCGTCGGCGAATTTCGCGCCGCGAATCAGCAGATCGTATGCGTGCCGGTCGCTGTGACCGGCATCGGCGAAATAGAATAAGACCGTGTCTCATATGGCCGCTTTCATCAGCTTCTTGAAGCAGGTGAGTGCGGCGGCTAGCGTCAGGAAGCCCAGATAATGAATTCCCTTGCGGTCGTAGCGAATGTTGAGCCGGTGGTAGCCGGTCAGCCACGACACGGTGCGTTCGATCACCCACCGGTGGCGGCCGAGTCGCTGGTTGGACTCGATTCCCTTGCGGGCGATGCGGACTGCGATGCCCCGGTGGCGCACCCACCGCCGCAGTTCGGGCTGGTCGTATGCCTTGTCGGCGTGCAACTTGCCCGGCCGGCGTCGCCGCGGGCCACGTCGCGACCGGACTGCCGGGATCGCTTTCACCAACGGTTTGAGCGCTTGGGAGTCGTGGACGTTGGCGGCCGAAACCGCCACGGACAACGGGATTCCCGTCCGATCGGACAGGATGTGCTGCTTGGAGCCGGGCTTGCCGCGATCGGTCGGGTTCGGCCCGGTCAGATCGCCCCTTTTTTCGCCCGTACGCTCGCCGCATCGACTACCGCCCGCGACCAGTCGATCAGGCCCCGGCTGCCCAGCTCGTCGAGTATCGCCCGGTGCAGTCGCCGCCACACGCCGGCCTGGGTCCACACCGTGAACCGGCGATGCGCCGTCGGCACACTCACACCGAACGACGGCGGGAGCATCCGCCACGCACAACCGCTGGTCAGCACATACACCACCGCCGTGAACACCGCCCGCTGGTCGGTCGGGGCGATGCCGCCGCCCTGCGGGCGCGAGGCGAACTCCGGCAGCAGCGGCTCGACCAGCTCCCACAACTCGTCCGGCACCAACCGCTGCGACAACACATCCGTCACGACCGAACATCATGCAACACAACCAATCTCGGTGCAGGCAAAACGGATTACATCCATGTGAGACACGGTCTAAACCGAAATCCATGATGGAACTCGATGCCCCCAAAAATGTTGTCCCGTTCGCGCGCTGGCGGCATTCCCCCGAATACGTACCGTCAGCGTCATTCTAACGACCGATCGACGAGAATTCGACCGCCCCGCATCACCGCCCGCAGATTCTTGTCCGGCTGCGCGAGGACGGCGATGTCCTCCAAGGGATTTCCGTCGAGCACCAGCAGATCCGCGAGATAACCCGGCCGGATGAGCCCGATCTCGTCCCCCATACCGAGTAGTCGCGCGGCCACGGTGGTGGCCGACCGGATCAGCTCGCGCGGTGGTTGCACCTGCGCGCGGATCAGGAATTCGTCCAGCTGCCGGTCCTGCAACTCCCCGACGAGATCGCTGCCGTAGGCGATATCGACACCGCCGCGATGCGCCAGTTCCAGCGAGCTCAGGCCCGCCGCGAGCACCTCGGCGTTCTTGCGATACGCGGCGTCGCTCATCCCGAGCTGCCGCCCCACCCGGTCCATCATCTGATAGGTGATGAGGGTGGGTACGAGAAAGGCGTCGTTCGCCACGAACAGCGAGACCGATTCCTCGTCCAGGAAATTTCCGTGTTCGATGCTGCGGACCCCTTGGCGCAGTGCGGAATTGATCGCCGCCGCCTGGTAGGCGTGGCCGAGCACGTACCGGCCGGTGGCCGCGGCCTCGCGCACCACCACGGCGATCTCGTCGGGCCCGAACTGCACCGAGGTGATGTCGTCGAGCGGCGAGATGACCCCGCCGGTGAGCATCATCTTCAGGTGATGGGCGCCGGTGCGCAGAATGTCGCGGGCCGCCTTGCGCAGCTCGTCCGGACCGTCCGCGATGCGCGCCACCGTCGGGCAGCGCGGGCAGCCCTCCATGGTCTGCTGGCCCGGTTCGCGGGCGTCGCCGTGCCCGCCGGTCTGCGACAACGCCGGTCCCCCGAAGATCAGCCGCGGCCCCTCGATCAGGCCGTCGGCGACGGCCCGGGCGAGGGCGAAGTCGGCGCCGCCGGTGTCGCGCACCGTGGTGAACCCGCGGCGCAGCATGTCCCGCAGCGCGACCGCCGCCTTCGGGACCAGATAGGACGGCAGCCACGAGGCCAGCCGCCCAACGTCCAGGCTTTGCAGATACACGTGCACGTGGGCGTCGATCAGCCCCGGCATCACCACCCGGCCGCGCACGTCGATCGCCCGATCCGGTTCGGACACCCGCACTTCGGGGCCGGGCGCGACCTCGGTGACGCGGTCGTCACACACCACTATGGAGTGATCCGGCAGCAGCGTGCCCCGGTCCGGGTCGAGAACCGAGGCGTTCTCGAGAACGATCACGGTCAAAACTGTGCTCCCGGCTCGAAACGCATCGGGATGTCCGCGAGCCGATATCCGGCCGGTGGTTCGGCGCCCATCAGGTGGCGCACGAAGAAGTCCCACTTGCGGCGCAGCACATACGATTCGCGGTGGAACATGGCGTGCCCCACGCCGGGGACGACCAGCAGGTCGAAATCCTTGTTCGCCGCGATGAGCGCGTCGACCAGCGTGAAGGTCTGGAAGATCGGGACATTGTCGTCGAGTTCGCCGTGGATCAGGAACAACCGCCCGGCGAGATTCGCGGCGAGCCGACTGTTGGCGAGCGCCTCGTAGCGTTCGGGATCCCATGGCCCGTGGTAGATCTCGCCCCAGATCGACAGGTAGCGACCATAGTCGTGGCCGCCCGAGGACGCCACGCCCACCGTGTAGAAGTCCGGATATTCGAGCATCGCGCGCACGGTGGCGAACCCGCCGCCGGACGAGCCCGTCGCGCCGACCCGGTCGAGATCCAGCCAGGGATACCGGCTTCCGAGCTCGGTCAGGGCGGCGACATGATCGGCGAGCCCGCCCGCCTCGTCGAGGTGCCCGTACGAGGCGTCGTGGAATGCCTTGTCCCGCCCCGGAGTTCCGCGGCCGTCGACCGCGACCACCACGAACCCGAGGGCGGCATACGCCTCCGGCTCGCCGGTCCAGGAATTGTCGAAACCCGGTTGCGCGCGGAAGGTTTGCGGGCCGGGATAGATGTGGTCGATCACCGGATAGCATCGAGCCGGATCGAATCCGTAGGGGCGCCACAGGATTCCGTAGACATCGGTGACCCCGTCGGCCGCCTTGGCGGTGAACCGCTCCGGCGGGCTCCAGCCCGCCTGCGCCAGCGCGGTGGCGTCGCCGCGTTCCAGCTCGAGCACGACCTCGCCGGACCGATCCCGCACGACCGCCACCGGCGGCAGATCCACCCGGGACGCGGTGTCCACCAGGTAGGCGCCCGAGCCGGGCAGCCACACCGTGTGATCGTCGGAATCGTCGGTGAGCCGGGCGAATTCGGTGCCGTCCAGGGCGACCCGGCAGATCTGCCGCACGTACGGATCGGCCGGGACCAGGCCCGCGGCGGTGAAGTACACGACCTCCGCGTCCTGGTCGATGTGGGCGATCGACCGTACCGCCCACGGGCCGGTGGTCACCCGGTTCAGCAACTCGCCCGCCGCGGAATAGCGATACAGGTGCCCCCAGCCGTCCCGCTGGGAGTACCACAGAATCTGCCCGTTCCGCAGGGTGTGCACCATGGCCGGGTCGAGGATCACCTGGGTCGGCTCGACCCGGGTCGCGCCGGACTCCTCGATGACCGTCCGGGTGTGGCCGGTCGCCGGATCGAGTGCGATCAGGCGCTGCGTGCGAGCGTCTCGTCCGGAGTCCAGGTAGTAGATGGTCGTACCGTCCGGCGACCACCAGGCCCGGCCCACCGACAGCGGCGACACATAGGGCGTATGCAGCGGACCACCGTCCGAGGCGGTCACGGTCCGGCGTTCCAGATCGACCACCACCAGGTGGGCCTGCGGCTGGCCGGGCTCGCCCGGCATCGGATACCGGTAGGTGTGGGTCACCGGGCGGCGGCCGGTCCGCGGCGTCGACTCGAGCAGGTGCAGCGTCTCGACGTCGCGTTCGTCCATCCGGTGCGTCAGCAACCGGTGACCGTCCGGCGCCCATCGCACCACCGGGCCGGGCACCACCCCGAATGCCCTGGCGACGGAACGGAACTGGCCGAAGGTGGGTCCGACGCCGTAGGCGTTGTCGGCGGCGCCGTCCGTGGTGACCGCGAATTCCGTGCCGTCCTCGTCGCGGGCCCAGAGATTGTGGTCGCGGACGAACACGGTCCAGCGCCCGTCCGGCGACAGCGACTCGCCGGGCGCGGCGGTCGCGGGCAGTCGTCCCGGTGTGCAGGAGTAGTCGTCGAGCGCGCACCGCCACAGCCCCTCCGGGCCCGCGACCAACGCCGACTCGCCGGGTTCGAGTTCCAGGAGATACGGGACCGCCGACCCCTTCGGCCGACCGGCGGCCGCCGCGACGGCGGCGATCAGCCGGTCGTGGTCGAACGCCGGCTGCCGCGTGCGGGCGACCGGATCGACCAGGACGTATTCCACACCCGCCTTGCCCGAGGTGCTGTACCAGAACGATTCCGTTTTCTCCAGCCGGACGTAACGATCGATCAGGCCCGAAAGGAGTTCGGCCCGACGATGTTTCAGCATGCGCTCGGCACGCTCGTATTCCTGCGGGGTGTAATTCCGCTCCACGCCCACACGCTACAATGAAGCCGACGATGTGGCGATGGCCGACGACCGGTCGAGACGAGATTTCACAGCATCCCGAAAGGTCTCGACTGTTTGCGGAATCAGACTCGCGGCGACGATACCGACCACCGGTCCGAGCGCCAGCGACGCGAATGCGGCGGTATAGGACATGTCATCGACAATGATGCCGAATTCGAGCGGGAACGCAATGCCCGCGAGTTGGGCGCCGAACATGGTCAGCCCGGCGACGGCCCCCAGTTCCCCGGCGTCGAGCGCGTGCAGCGGCACCGACAGCGCCGCCATCGCGGACAGTGCCGCGGTGCCCGACAGCGCGGTGAGCACGACCGTGAACAGGGCGACGGAGTCGGTGTAGGGCAGCGCGATCACCAGAGCCCCGGAAACGGTCATGGCGGGCACCACGATCAGGCGCGGGCGGCCGCGAAGGCGATCGGACAACCAGCCCCCGACCACGGTCGTGATCGCGGCCGCGAGGATCGGGGCGGTGGACAACGCGGCCGCCGCACCGCCTGCCACCCCGTGTCGTTCCTCCAGGTAGGTGGGCGCCCAGGTGGTGAGCCCCCAGGTCAGCCCACCGTAGCCGAAAGATATTGCGGCACAACCGATTATCGCGGGCGAGGCGAGCAGCCGCCACGCCGGCCGACGAACCGGCGACGCGATACCGGAGAGCGGCCGCGGCAACCACCGCAGCCACGCCAGCACCGCCAGCACCCCCATTCCGGAGATGGCGACGAACATGCCGCGCCAACCCATCACGGGCAGCAGCAGTCCGGCCAGCCCCGCCGCGAGCGTCACACCGCAGGCGCTGGCGGTATTGACCCACCCGTTGGCCGTATTGCGCCACACGGGCTCGACCCGCTCGGCCAGGGCCTTCACCGCGGCCGCCGGAAATACCCCCTGGGTGGCGCCGAACAGACCGCGGGCCACCAGCAGCGCGGCGAACGACCATGCCGCCGCGGTGAATCCGGTGCACACCGACCACGCCACCATGCCGATCACGCACATTCGGACAGCACCGAATCGGTCGGCGAGCAATCCGCCCGGAATCTGCATGGCGGCATAGGCGACGAAGAACACCGACACCACCAGTCCGCGCTCGGCGTGATCGAGACGGAAGGTGTCACCGATCGGTGTCAGCGCGAAATTGACGACCAGCCGATCGACGAAATCGACGGCCCACGCGACGAATAGCAGCGCAATCGCGAGCCGGGCGGAACGAGACATCGCTGAACCCTTCGAGACATTCCACGCCGGAGGGCACGACGGCCGCCGGAGTGTCGATCAGGCGCGTTGGTCGAGCAGCCGCGCCATGTGCTGCCAATCGTCGGCGCGCCGACGCGCCAGCTCGGCCAGGCTCGGCGCGCAGTGCCGCGGAATGGCCGCGACGATCACGCCCCAATCGGCGCCATCGCCGACCGGCGGTTCCAGCCAGCGCAACAGGGTGCGACCGGAATCGGCGAAGCGCAGCGCCGGGTCCCGGCGCAGGCGCTGCAACACCTGGGTGGGGTCCGAGGGCTGTCTCGTGGGCTTGGAGCGGTCGGCGACCCGAGACGGCACCGGGTCCTGCCCCTGGCGCAGGCGTCGCCGCACATCCTTGGCCGTGGTCACCGAAATGCCCGCCGCCAGCGCCACTTTCCGGGCCGAGGCGTCGGGATCGGTGGTGAACAGTTCGACGGCCGCCCGCCGACCCGCCGTGCCGATGCCGCGATGAAACACCCCGTTACGGGCCATCCGCCCGGACGACTGTGGAATTTCCACAGCCGTCCGCCGCCGGATCGCGGAGACGGTCTTGGGCGACAGCCCCGCGACCACCGCGATCGCGCGATCCGACCAGTGCGGATGCGACCGGAGGATGTGCTGCGCGGCGGCCCTGCGATCCGCGAGCGAGAGCGGAAGCCCATGTGCGGTATTGGATTTCACCGCCAGCACGAACGCCTCGGCGGCCGTCCCGTCGAAGAATACGACCGCGATGGTCGGTTCCCCGCGCAGCTGCGCCGCGCGCAGCCGGTGCAGTCCGTCGATGACCTGCATGGTGGGCCGGTGAACGACGATCGGCGGCAGGGCGACCGCCGATTCGGCCAGCGCCCGGACATGGTCGGCATTCTCACCGGACATGCGGGGCGATATGGTCAGCGGTGCGAGCTCCGAGATCGGCACGGACACGACCGTCGACTCAATCTTCCCGACACCGCTCATCTTTCCCCCGGCTCCGCGGTTGAGATAAACTCGAATGATCGAACAGAAGCTGTCCGATCATCTCAGCGAACAGTGTGGAGCCTATCCGGAACGCGGCCTCGCGTCAACTGGCGTGATACATGCACTAACATCTGTTCACCACAGCGAACACGAGGAGTGGCAGGACAGTGGACGAGACAACTCCCTCACTGGCGTCGAAGATCGAGAAGCTCTTCAAGACCGTCCAGCCGCTCGGCCGCGAGTACTCCAACGAGGAAGTCGCGAAGGGCTGCTCCGAGCTCGGCGGCGGCACCTTCTCCAAGACCTATGTCTGGCAGCTGCGCACCGGCCAGCGCGACAATCCGACCAAGCGACACCTCGAGGCGCTGGCCGCCTTCTTCCGGGTCCCGGCCGCGTATTTCTTCGACGACGAGACCTCCGAACGGGTGGATACGCAGCTGGCGCTGGTGGCCGCCCTGCGCAATTCCGACATCCGCAATATTGCATTGCGAGCGCTCGAGCTCGATGGCCCTGGGCGCCAGTCGGTCTCACGTATCATCGAGGAGATCACCCGTATGCACATGCGACGCTAACTCCCGTGAGGCCAGATGTGGATCGCGAATACCGCCGGACGCTCGCGTAGCCGGCAGTCCGTGTCCGCGATGCGGCGGGCGGCGAAGGAAAAACTGGAGTCGCTCGCGTTGCCGGCGTGCGGCGATGTCTTCGAGTTCGCCGCGGCCCTGAGCGCCAAGCGCGGCATTCCGCTGGAACTGCTGGCGATCACGATCCGCCCGACCGCGCCGTGCGGGCTCTGGCTGTCCACCTCGGCCACCGACTTCATCATCTACGAGGCGGCGGCGAGCCGACAACATCAGCACCACATCATCGCGCACGAACTCGGGCACATCATCTACGGGCACACCGGAATATCGGCGGTCGCCACCGAGACCTCGCGCCTGCTCTTCCCCGATCTGGACCCCGCCCTGGTCCGCGATCTGCTCGGCCGCTCGGGGTATACCGAACGCCAGGAACAGCAAGCAGAGGTGATGGCGACGATCATCCAGGACAGCCTGCGCAGCGACGGCGCCGCGGCGGATGGGACGACACCGGCCGACGAGGTCCTGGTCCGAATCCGCCGCTCGCTGAGCTGATCTCGTGACGGCCTTCCTCGCTGCCACCCGGCCGCTGGTCGTCGCCCTGTGCGCGGCGGCATTCCTGTACCAGCTCGTGCGGACGACCAGGATGTATCGCGACCCGGCCGCGGTCGCGCTGCTGGTCGCGACCGCGTCGGGCGTCGTCAGCTGGATCGTCACCACGCCCGTGGTCGGTCGGCGTTTGCAGGCATGGACGGGGCTGGTCAACGTGTCGACGTTGATCATGGAACTGCTCGCCGCCGCGGTGCTGAGCCCGGCGTTGCTCATCGCGGTGACCACCTGGTCGAATCCACCGGCCGCGGCCACCCGCAAGATCTGGTGGACGATCGGCTACGGGCTCGTCGTCGGGGTGGTCATGGTCGGGCTGTGGACCGTCGCGGCGGTCGGCGCGGGCAAGGGAACCGATCCGGTCGCGGACATGAGTCGGCCGTCCGTCATCGCCTACCTGGTCTTCTACCTCGTGAGTTTCAATGCCGGTCTGGTGATGCTCATCCGCCTCAGCCTGTCGTCGGCCCGGGTCAGTCCCGACCGGTGGCTGCGCCGCGGCCTGATCTCCGCCACGGTCGGCGCGGGCTGCTATCTGTTCCTGTCGCTCGACCGGCTGGTCGCGGTGCCGGTGCAATTGGTGACCCACCATCCCGCTCGATGGGAGGCATTCAACGGCGCGGCCTCCCGGATCGGCCTCGCGGGCATCATCGTCGGCCTGATGCTCCCGTCCGCGGCCGCGCACTGGACCCAGGCCACCCACTGGTGGCGGCACCTCCGCTTGCTGCACGCCCTGTATCCCCTGTGGCGCGACCTGCACCGAGCCTTCCCGGAGGTCAGCCTGTTCCACGAAACCATCGGCTGGCGCAGCTATCTCGACACCGACGAACTCGGCTACCTACTCCGCCGCCGAGTAATCGAAATCCGCGACTGCTGGCGCGCACTGCGCCCCTATCTCCCCCCACCGCCGGACCGAATCGGCGACGACACCGATCTCGCAGCGGCAGCGGCAAACTCGCTACGCACGGCCCTCGCGTCCCGCCGCAACCACGAGCCCCCCAACGAAGACTCCGGCCCCAGCACCCTGGAACGCCTGGAAACCAACGACCTCGACGAAGACATCGCCTGGCTGGTCCAGGTCGGCCGATCGTACGCGACCGGCGGAAAATCAGTTCCTTTCCCTACCGAGTTCTTCGTACCGTGGGCGAATGGATCGCGTAGAAGTCAGACCGATGCGCGCGGACGACGTGCCCGCCGCTGAACGCACTTCTGCGGCAGTATTTCTCGAATACGATCGGCGTACTCGCCGAGTCGGCGATCCCGAGCCCGAACCTCGATCGGCCCAGGTCGCCGAGCGGTGGATCGACCGCGTGCGCCACTTTCTCGAGGTCGACCCGCACGGCTGCTGGGTCGCGGCCGAGGGCGAGCAGATCGTCGGACTCGCCATCTCCCAGAATCGAGATCGGCTGTGGTACTTGGCCACCTACGGCGTCCTGTCCGACCGGCAGGGGCAGGGCATAGGGAAACGATTGCTCGACGCCGTCCTGACCCACGCCGACGGTCGCCAGGGCATGTTCGCCTCCACCGTGCATCCCGCGGCCACGCGCCGCTACCGATTGGCCGGTTTCTCCCTGCACCCCCTGATGCGAATGACCGGCACCGTAGACCGCTCCACCCTCCCGCCGGTGACCGGCCTGGCCGACGGCTCGGCCGCCGACTTCGACTGGATGGACCGCCTGGACCAGCGGCTTCGCGGAGCAGGTCACGGCCCCGATCATCAACTCCTGCTGAACAATTACCGCTTGGTCGTCTCCCGCGCCAACGACAAGCCCGGATACGTCTACATCGACAATCAAGGACGCCCGAACCTCCTGGCCGCCGCCGACCCGCGAACCGCGGAAAACCTGCTCTGGGAAGCACTCGCCAGCGCACAGGCAGACACCCTCGTCAACCGCATCACCACCACCAACGAATGGGCGGTAGACGTCGGACTGGCAGCGGGCCTCGATATCGGCCAACACGGCTACCTCGCCGTCCGCGGCATGCCCCCTCCGTCCCCCTACCTGGCCACCGGGCAATTCCTCTGAACCCCCTCCCCCACAACGCGACTCGTTCGGTTGACGGGCGACCGGATGTCGCCGATAATGACTGAACAGTCAGTCATAGGGGTAGGTATGGCACCTCGGAAGGTGGATCCTGAGGCGCGGCGGGCCGAGGTTCTTGGCGCTGCTGTTCGGGTGTTTGCGCGTAAAGGGTTTGCGGCGAGTCGTATCGAGGATGTTGCTGCCGAGGCTGGGATTGCCAAGGGCAGTGTGTATTTGGCTTTCGAGAGCCGGGAGGCGCTGTTGCGCGCGGCGTTCGACGAGTTCGCTGCGGAATCCGCGGCGCAGCTGCGGCGGGCGACCACGGGGGGCGGGCCTGCGATCGATCGGCTGACCGGGTTGATTCGATCGACGTTCGCGCTGCTGACCGGTGCGCCCGAACTGTCCCGAATGTTGTTGGACCTGTGGTCGATCGGCCGCGGGGTCGACGCCGACCTGCCATTGGACATGGCGACGGTCTACGACGGGTATCGGACGGCCATCGCCGATCTGCTCCGAGCGGCGGAGGCGGACGGTGCTGTGCGTCCCGGCGTCGGAATCGGTCACGCGGCCGTCGTCGTCGGCGCCATCGAGGGCTGCCTTTTGCAGTGGTTGATCGATCCTGCCCTGCCGGTCGCCACGCTGGCCGACACGATCGTCGATGTCTGTGTGAACGGCATTGGAGCGGAGAAGAACTCATGATGGCGACTCCGGCGCTGCGGCGGCTCGACGCCAACCTCATCGCCCCCGATGCGACACCCGCCGAACGACTGCTCGGCTACGGCGCGGCGGCGAGCGGCGCGGCCTTCGCCGTCGTCGCCGGGGCAGTCGCGGGGTGGCAGCCACTCACCCTGGTCGTGCTCGGCCTGGTCGCCTTCGACATTTTCGGCGGAGCGACCGTCAACGCCATGGATTCGGCCAAACGCTGGTGGCACCGCCCCGGGCAGACGCCACGCCACCACCTCGCCTTCGTCGCCGTCCACGTGCACCCATTCCTGATCGCCTGGGCCACACCGGCCTTCGGCTGGTGGACCGCGCTCGCCGTCTACCTCACGACCCTCGCCGCCGCGGCCGTCGTGCTGGCCACGCCGCGACCACTGCGTCGCCCGATGGGCTTCGCCCTGACCGCGCTGTCGCTATCGATAATCCTCGCCATCGCCCATATCCCCGCGGCGGCAGCCTGGTTCGTCCCGGTACTGCTGATCAAACTGCTCCTCGCCCACCTCCAGCCCGAACAACTCACTGCTGGGATCTGAGTACGGAGATTTCCGGCTGTGGGTCGAAGCCGTGCTCGATGAGCCAGCGGATTACCTTCAGGCTTCGATATGACCACCATGCGCGGATTACGTCGAGGTCGACGGGGGTGCCGTAGCCGGTGACGACGTCGGCGAGGTGCTCCTGGTGTCCGAGTGTCAAGGTGGCGAGGTCGAACAGGGCGTCGCCCTGGCTTGTTTCGGACCAGTCGATGACGCCCGTGACCTTGTCGCCGTCGGTGAATACGTGGGTGACCTGTAGGTCGCCGTGTGTGAACGATGGTGTCCACGGGCGGAGTGCGGTTTCGGCGAGCAGGCGGTTGCGTGTGACCAGGTCGGCGGGAAGGACGTCGTTGGTGAGCAGCCACTCGCATTCGCTGTCGAGTTGCGAGGCGAGTTCGTCGCGGCTGCGGCCGGGCCAGGGCGGCAGCGGGAGGTCGTGCAGCATCCGCACGGCGGCACCGGCCGCGGCCCATGCCGCTGGCGATGCGGTCGACGGCTCGCCGAGGCGGCCGAGTGCCGTGCCCGGGACGGCGGCGAGTGCGAGCACAGATGGCTTGCGCCACAGGATCTTCGGAGTCGGGATCGACGCCATCGCCATCGCCTCGACCTCGACGTCGAGGCGCGTTTGGTCGGCGTCGATCTTCAGGAACACGTCGCCGACGCGGAGGGTCGCGCGCTCGCTGTGGGCGACAACGACCTCGACCTCCTCCACGTCGGCCATTATCGCGGGATGATCACCGATTGTCGCCGGGTTATTTGCGGGACGCTCGCCGGTAGGCGAAAAAGCCGATCAGCGCGATCGCGACCACCACGGCCAGTTCGGGTGCGATGAGGCCGAGGGTGGTGATCAGGTCCACGCCGACGGCGAGTTCGGCGATCGGGACGGCTATCAGCAGCAGCGCGCCGATCCGCAGCGTGGCGACCGACATCGCTTGCTGTGCCGTGTAATACGCGACGGACACGTAGCCACTGACACGGGAAATCAGTGCTCGTAGCTGTGCCGATCGCGTGCGGGAAGAGTTGGTGGGAAGAGCCATCGGATACCCCAGGGGTCGACTTGCACCGCGGCAGAGACGACGACCGCGGGTGCGTAACGGGACGGGACGAAATGAGTCCGGCCGCAAGCCCTCCGGGATCTGTTCCCGGAGAGATCTACGAGCCGGTGCCCCGTCCTGGGGCTCGCGCCTGCACGTGACCGGCGGCATCGGGCGCAGTGTGCCCGCACGGTTTCCCGACGGTGGTGCGATCGCGCCAACTGGCGGGCGACCTGCCCGCGGTCTGCGTCGATGCCCCGATCACCGCGACCATCGTCACCGCGAGCAGCGCAATGGCCAATGCCGCCAACGCCTGTGCGGTGCCGCCGACGGCGACAGGGAGCATGATCAGCAGAATCGAGGCGGCGAGGAACTTCAGCACCAGCACCTGATTGCCGAGTTCCGTTCCCACCGGACCAACAGTACCGACAACCCTGGAAAAGCACGAAACCCGCGCCACCGGCGCGGGTCTCTGGCTGTCGGCTCCTAGATGGCGCGGACGCTCTGGGCCTGCGGGCCCTTCTGACCCTGGCCGATCTCGAACTCGACGCGCTGCCCCTCCTCGAGGGACTTGAAGCCGGAGCCGGAAATCTCGGAGTAATGGACGAAAACGTCGGGACCGCCACCGTCTTGCGCGATGAACCCGAAGCCCTTTTCGCCGTTAAACCACTTCACACTGCCTTGCGACATACTTTGTATTTACTTCCTGTTGTGAGCCGAGCGATCACATCAACAACCCGTGCTCGCCACACAGCATGCCACACCCGTGTGCGACGGCCTGCGGCGGCCCCGTCGACCGCGCCTATTTCGCTCCCGCGCCTACTTCAATTCGGACAGATCGAGCCCGAGCATGGCCAGCAGTTCCATGCACTCGGCGGCGTCCTGCGCGTAGACGGCGACCGTCTTCGCGGCCAGCGCGTTCCGCTCGAGGTGTGCCGTCTTCTCGGCGGCGCGGATGTCCGCGAACGCGACGACCGGATCGACGAAACGGCTGCTTCGGGCCGAGGTCATGAAGGCTCCTTGCCTGTAGCCCCGATCGGATGCCTGACGCCTGCGATCGAGGGCCGATCCCGACCACAACCACCCTGCGCGGCGGCCGTGGATCGTATTCGGCTGGTGCAGACGTTACCCGCTCGGCCGCCGCGGTAGGCGATTACCGGCGCAGCAGTGGCGTCACCGAGGCCGCGGCCGCCTTGTCGTTGACCCGGGCGATGAATCGGTCGGTGTCGATGACGGCCCGGCGGTGGGTGCCCTCGCCGATGGTGTCGCGATCGTCGCGGGCGAGTACCGACCACCGGATGGTCCGGTCGAGCACGGCCGTCACCTCGACCTCGACGGTGACCGTCATCTCGGGCAGGGAGGGTGAGACATGGGTGATATCGATGTGGGTGCCCACGCTCGTCCGGCCGCGGGGCAGGTGCGGAACGAGGTGGCGCGCGCAGGCCCATTCCATCAGTCCCACCAGGTAGCCGGTGGCGAAAACCGCTGGGATCTGCTGGAATTCGGGCGAGTCCGGGTAGAGGTCGGGCACGGTCCGGCCCGCCGGTATCCGGTAACTCAACTGCGAGCGCGCACCGACCTCGATCATGCTTGCCCCCCTGGCAGGACGTCGGCGAGGGCGATGGACTCGAGCCGGGGAACCGCTATGCGCGTGTAGTCGTCGGCGGCCAAGGCGATGGAGCGGTCCAGGCGGGCGGCGTTGAAATACAGTTCCGGCGCCTCCACCAGCGTCGGGTCCGCGATGAGTTCCAGCTGCGGGTGATAGGTGAACGGCAGGACGGTGCCGCTGACGCTGCCCGCCAACTCTTCGGCCTTGTCCTTCCCTGCGACGCCGACATAGCTGCCACCCAGCACGGACTTGATCGCCTGCAAATCCACCCGGGCATGGCCCGGCACCACGGCCAGGACGTACCGGGTCTGCTTCTTGCCGATCTTGACCATCACGATCAGGCACTTGGCCGCGTGCGCCACATCGTGCCCGCGCAGCGCGCTGACCAGGTCGGTGCGCCCCTCCGGGGGGTGGTCGATGAGGCGGTAACGCGCCTGTGCGGCATCGAGATCCGCGATCAACCGCCGGTACCGATCGGTATTGTCACCACTCACCGCTCAACAACTCCTTCGCCTGCGCAATCCGAGATTCGTTGCGCCGGTAGAACACCCACTGCTTGATCTTCGTACCCTCGACCAGTCCCGCCTGGGCGAGGATCTTCAGGTGCGCACCACAGGTCGGCTGACTCACGCCCAGCTTCTCGGCCAGAAACAGCGAGCACACCCCGTCGCGAACCAGATCCCCGTCCCGCTGCGGCCGAAAATGCCGCTCGGGATCGCGCAACCACTCCAGGATCAGCAGCCGCTTGTCGCTGGCCAACGCCTTGACCAGATCTACTTCGAGCACCCGATCATTATGGGAATTAGCTAATTACCTGTCAATGCCGGGATCGCGTGAGCCGTGTGCGATCCGTGGTCGACGCCGTGCTCAGGCTCTACGCGACGGACTGACCCACCGAGATCGGCTGTGCGACAACCGCTGCGGCGCCGCCGACTTCGATCGCCGGGCCTGGACGGGCGCTCGCCACGATGGTGGAGCGATGGCCGAGCGCGTCGCCCATATCGACTTCCACTGTGGCGATACCGTTTTCGCTCAGATGCGCGGCCAGGCAGGCGGTGCTGTTGACGTTGGCGATGTCCTCGGGAACGCCGATCGAGGGTGCGAACATGCGTGCCGCGGCACGCCCGGCCGAGGCCGGTGCGCTGTAGACGTAGCAGCCCAGCAACCCCAGCCGGTCGCAGGCATCGCGCAGGCGCCCGGTGTCCGGCGCCAGACCGGCCAGGACCGCGCGATCGGGAACCCGCACCAGCAGTCGCGGCCGTCCCACCGAGGCGATGCGGCACCCGGACGCGCGGTCGATGCCCACGGCGGCCAGCACGGGCTCGATGTCGGTGGGCGTGCTCAGTTCCACGGGACCCGGATCGAACAGTGCCGTAAGGCGATTGCCGTCGGCGACGGCGCGGCCGGGGAAGGTGCGCCCGCCCGCCCGCAGCACGGTCTCGTACTCCGCCGCCCCGGCGCGTTCGGCCAGCAGGGCCAGCGCGGCGACCGTCCCGTGCCCGCAGGCGGGCAATTCGCCGGTGGCGGTGAAGAAGCGCAGCGACACGGACCGGTCGCGGTCGGGCCGAATGAACACGGCGTGCGAGGTACCCACCGCGGCCGGAATCGCCTGGCGCTCCGCGTCGATCAGCGGCGCGGTCTCCTCGATCACCGCGGTCGGGCTGCCGCCCTCTCCGTCTCGCTGGCAGGCGTGCACGATCGTCACCCGGGTACCCACCACACCGAGACTAGCCGTGCGGCGCACCGGCGGCCTCGGCGGCAACCGTGAGCAGCGCCTGCGCAATGGTCTTGCGCGTGGCCGCGGACATGCGAAAGGTCGGCGCCGACACGTTCAGCCCGATGCGGACGGCGGCGTCCACGGCGACAGCCACCGCGACCGAGGACACACCGGGCTCGCTCTCCTCGGTACCGGTGGCATAGCCGCGGCGGCGGATCTCGGCGAGTCGGCGCTCCAGCAGATCCCTGGTGCGAATGCCGTTGTCGGTGAGGACTTCCAGCTCCTGCGCCGGATACAGCGCGCGCACCTGCTCGACCGGCAACTGCGCCAGCATCGCCTTCCCCGAGGAGGTGGCGGTCGCCGGCAGGGAGCGACCGAGCCGAGAGGCGACGCGCACCGGCTGGCGGCTCTCGATCGCGTCGACGAACCGGACGGCGGTGCCGTCGAGGACGCTCAGGTGCACGGTCTCCCCCAGGTCGGCGTGCAGGCGCTCCAGATACGGCCGCATGGTGGCGCGAATGTCGAAGCGCTGCATGATCGCCGCCGCCACCGTGGTGAGCGCGGGGCCGGGACGATACGCCGCCCCGCGCCCGTCCTGGCGAACGAATCCGCGGTAGTGCAGCATCGCGAGAATCCGGTGCGCCGTCGACGACGCCACGCCCAGATGACGGCCGACCTCGGTGAGCCGCAACTGTTCTCGCTCACCGAACAGCAGCAGCACCTCAAGCGCGTTGTCGACCGATTCGATCGGGTACCGCGGCGGCCGTGCGCCCGGGCCGGTCGCCGAAGCCGCTTTCTTCACAGCAGAAACATAGCAGGCACCTACCAGTCTCGAAACCCTTGTGGGTGAGCGTCTTTCGGGAGTAGATTCCTCTTCGCAGTATTGATTTCTGCTTAGGAGAAGTGATCCCATGGACCTCGCGACCGGTCCCGCCGACTTCCCATGGACCGATACCGGCCACAAGCCCGGTCCCCGAACCGGATTCGCTATGACAAGCAAGGCAACGAAAGGCGCGCTGTGAGTCTCCGAACCCGTTTCTGTGATCTCGTCGGTATCGAGCTGCCGGTGGTGCAGGCTCCGATCGGCGGGCCGTGCGTGCCCGCGCTCGCGGCCGCGGTCAGCAATGCCGGTGGGCTGGGCATGCTGGCGGTGAGCTGGGACGACCCGCAACGCCTCGCCGAACGGGTGGCGAGCACCGCCGCGGCGACGGGAAAACCCTTCGGGGTCAATGTGATTCTGCACTGGCCGCAGCAGGAGCGGGTGGCGCACTGCCTCGCGGCCGGGGTGCGGATCGTCTCCACCTTCTGGGGCGACCCCGCGCCGTACACCGCCATGATCCACGATGCGGGGGCGGTGCACCTGCACACGGTCGCCTCCGCCGCCGAGGCGCGCGCCGCGGTCGCGGCGGGTGTCGATGTGATCGTCGCCCAGGGCCGGGAGGCCGGTGGGCACGTGTGGGGCGAGGTCGGGACCTTACCGCTGGTGCCCGCCGTCGTGGACGCGGTGGCGCCGGTTCCGGTTGTCGCGGCCGGGGGGATCGCCGACGGCCGCGGGCTGGCCGCCGTGCTGGCCCTGGGCGCCGAGGCGGCGTGGATCGGGACGCGCTTCCTGCTCGCCGAGGAGGCCGCCACCGCCGACGCGTACCGCCGGGCGGTGGCCGCGGCCGCGGAGACCGACACCGTGCACGGCATCATCTTCGACAAGGGCTGGCCGGACGCGCCCCATCGCGCCCTGCGTAACAGCACGATTCGCGCCTGGGAGGCCGCCGGTCGACCGGCGCCGGGGCAGCGGCCCGGCGAGGACGACGTCGTCGGCACCTGGCTCGACGGGCAATCCGTGCCCCGATACGCCGACCGCGCACCGCTGATCGGCGCCACCGGCGATACCGAGGCGATGGCCCTGTACGCGGGCCAGAGCGCCGGATCGGTGCACCGCACCCAACCCGCGGCCGACATCGTCGCCGAGATCGCGGCCGAGGCGGAGGGGGTGTTCGCCGCTCGGTCGCGAAGCTGAGGCGAAGTGTGCTGTACTCGCCCCATGCGTCTGCACGTCGTCCTTCCGGACGAGTCGGCCACCATGCCCGCGTCCCAGCTTGTGGAACTCGCCCAGGAGGCCGAGGCGCTGGGATTCGCCGGAGTCTGGTTGCCGGACCACATCCTGCCGCCCGGCGAATACGGTCCGGTGTACGGCGGCGTGTACGAACCCCTGATGACGCTCGCCCACCTGGCGGCCGCCACCAGCCGAGTCACCCTCGGCACCTCGGTGCTCATCCTGCCGCTGCGCGAACCCCTGGTCCTGGCCAAGCAGGCGGCCACCCTGGCCCACCTCAGCGGCGACCGGTTCGTGCTGGGCGTCGGAACCGGCTGGGACGCCTACGAATTCGACGCCGCCGGAGCGGATTTCGCCGAGCGCGGAGCCACCACCACCGCGGCACTCCATCTCATCCGCCGCTTGCACACCGGAGCCACCGGCCCCTACACAGACAAGCACCGCACTTTCGATGAACGCGCGGTTTTCCAGCCCGTCCCCGCGACACCGGTCCCCTTCCTGATCGGCGGGAATTCCGACGCGGCCCTGCGCCGCGCCGCGCTCATCGGCGACATGTGGCAGGCCGTCACCCTCACCCCCGCCGAGTTCGCCGCCCGGCGAAACCGCCTGCGCGAACTCGGCGGCCACCATGTCTCGGCGGGAGCCCGCGACGCCTGGAACGACGACGCCCAGCCCCTCGACACCGTGCTCGCCCGAATCCAGGACTGGCACCGCGTCGCCCCCGACGACCTGGGCCTGCACTTCGGCCCAATCGACGGATTCGCCCGCCGCATGCGCGCCTTGGCGGCCCGGCTGCCCCAGCTGTGACACATTCGTTCCGGCAGTCCCCACGGAGGTAGTCACCGACCCAGGAGGAGACGATCAGGATGAGAAGCCGAATCATCGTCGCCGTCGCCGCATGCGGTGTGGTCCTGACCGGATGCAGCGGGCACTCCCCTTCGTCAACCGGGCAGTTGAACGAAACCACGGCGCGAGACAAGATCCAGAAGTACCTCACCGAAACCCTGAACGCCCTACCGCCCGGAGTCGCCCTGACACTCCCTCCCCGCGAACCGAACGGCCAGAAACCCGAATTCGATGTCGCGAACCTGGGCCCCGCCCCGTGCGACGGGGACCCCAACGACACCACCGGCCCGAAAAAGGCTCAGGTCTGGTACTTCCTGACCGGTGTCCCCGCGGGCAAGGTGGGGGACTACTTCACCGCCGTCGTACATATCTGGCGTGACCGACTGTGGCAGGTATGGCCGATGAAAGACACCCAATCCAACACCGTGACCCACGACGGTTACCTGCTCGCCGTCGCACGGTTCAAGAACAGCGACCCGAACCGCGAGGACGGGCTGGCACTAGCGGGAACCTCCCCCTGCTTCCCGAATTCCGCCACCGGAACGGCGACGCCGCTACCGAGTTCCATCGAGCACCGGTAGGGCGATCGGCGGCACCGGCTACGCTGACCGGCGGGCACGGATCGGAGGGTTGTCGGTGGGAGAGTTCAGGTTCGGGCAGGGGCTGGTGCGGGCGCTGCTGCGGGAGCAGCATCCGGATCTTGCCGGGCTCGAGCTTCGAGATGTCGACGGGGGCTGGGACAATCAGCAGTGGCGGCTCGGGGAGGAGTTGGCCGTGCGGTTGCCGCGGACCGGGCGGGCGCCCGAGCTGCTGCACACCGAGCAGACTTGGCTGCCGGTGCTGGCGGAGCGGCTGCCGCTGCCGGTGCCCGTCCCGGTGCGTATCGGCGCGCCGTCGAGTCTGTTCGAGCACACCTGGACGGTCGCGCGGTGGGTCGAGGGCGAGCCTGCCGACCGGGCACCGATCACCCATCTCGATGCGGCCGAGGTCCTCGCGAATTTCCTTGCCGCACTGCATGATCAGGCACCCGCCGACGCGCCGATCAGCTCGACGCGCGGCATCCCGCTGGCCGAATTGCGGGAGGGGTTCGACAGCGCGTTCGAGCTCATTGCCGACCACGCGAGCGCCGACGGCGTGCGCGAGATCTGGGAGCAGGCCGTCGCCGCGCCCGCCTGGCAGGACGCGCCGCTGTGGCTGCACGGCGACCTACATCCGGCGAATGTGGTTGTCCGAGACGGAATGCTGGCCGGGGTCATCGACTTCGGCGATATGTGCGCGGGCGATCCCGCCGCCGACCTCTCCGCCGCCTGGATCCTGCTACCCGCAGGCGCGGCAGACCGATTCTTCGACGCCTACGGACACCCCGACGAAGCGACCATCACCCGCGCCCGCGGCTGGGCCGTCCTGCGCGCCCTGGGCCTGATCGGCATCGGACGCAACGGCAGGCTCGGCCTACCCGGAGGCAAACCGACCTGGGAACCGGCAGGTTACGCCACCCTCGACAAGGCCGGGGCGCAGCTCACCGCGCCGCCACCGTGACCGTATCGTCGCGGGCCACCAGCTCCGCGTACCGGCCGCCGCGTTCCATCGGTTCGAAGTGGCTGCCGCGCTCGATGATTCGGCCGTTGCCCACGCCGACCTCCTCTCGACCCTCACCCCGGCCGAACGCGCGACGCTGCGGAACCTCCTCGCCACACTGGACGGCACCGACAAGTAGGCCCGCGCCACGGCCTAGGCGCACACGGGCTGCTAACGAGGTTCCGGGTGTGATGTCGTGAGGGTGAGGCCGGTCCCGGCGAGGCAGCTATCGATGATGGTGGGCCGGTGTTGGATTCGTCGCAGGCCGTGTCGCAGGCTGTGCATCAGGTGGGCGGGATCGTCGAAGGCGGTGTTGGCCTGGTTGCTGCGTCGTAGTAGCGACCAGATGCTTTCGACCGGGTTGAGGTCGGGCGCATACGGTGGCAGCCGATAGCAGGTGACCCAGTCGCGGGTGTCGATGAATGCCTGCAGGCGGGCATCGCGGTGCACGTTGAGGTTGTCCCACACCAGCACGATCGGGCCGCCGAGTTGCACGTGGGCGCGAATGAGCAGGTCCCGGTAATCGGTCCAGGCGAAACTGCGGCGTGCGGCGTTCTTCGCGTCCGGGTGTCGCTTCGGCCGGTAGATCAACCGGGAGCGTTCCCCGTCCTTGTAGCAGGTCAGGGCGGCGATGGAGAATCGGCGCTGGGATCGCCCCCGGACGGTGACCACGGGTGTGTGCCCGCGCGGAGACCAGGTGCGGCGCGTCGGCGGCGTCATCGAGAACCCGGCCTCGTCCTCGAACACGAGCCAGGCCCCGAGCGCCGCCGCGGTGGATTTACCTGCGGCCACGTGGTTTTCACCCATCCGGTGACCGCGTCGGGGTCACGCTCGACCGCGCGGCGGGCCGGTATCTGGTGACTCCAGCCGTGCCGGCGCAGCATCTCCGAGATGCTCGCCGGCGACAGATGCTTGTGGAACCGGCGCCCGATCAGCGTCTGGATCCGGGCCAGGGTCCAGGTCTGATCCGGCCAGCCGTGCGCGGCCGCACCGCGCGCCAGCTCGGTCTCGAGCACCGCGAACAAGGCATCGGAGAGCCTCGGCCGCCCCGGCGACCCCTTCGACCGCAACGACCGCTGCCCGCCGAGTAGCCATGCCCGCCGCCACCGCTGCACCGATCGCAGGCTGACCCGCAGCTGCCCAGCGATCACCGAATTACGTTGTCCCGCGGCGAACATCTCCGCCGCCCGCAGGCGAATACCCTCCCGGAACATCCGCCGCTCGGTGGTCAACCCACCGCCCTGGGGATACCTCACCACACCGGCATACCGCAGCAACCGCGATCAAGCGTCACCCCACCGCGACATCACACCCGGAACCGGGTTAACCGGTGGCCGCCCGCACCTCGTCGAGTGTTCGCCGGGCGATGTCGCCGAACTCCTCGCCAGTGGCCGGATCGCTCCAGCGCTCGTAGGCGATCTTCATGGCGAGTGCGCCCAGTTCGGCGGCCACGCAGGCGGTCAGGGCGGGGACGCCGCGGCGCTCGAGGGCGGTGATCATCGATGCGGTGAGACCGATGCCCTTCAAGGCTTCGCGTTCTTGCAGTTCGGGATTGGCGGCGATGACCGCGCGTCGACGGGCGCCGAATTCGCGCCGGGCGGGCGTAAAGGCTTCTCTGCCAACCGCATCCAGGGCGAGCGCCACCGCCTCGAAGGGCGTGGCGGTCGGCGGTGCCGCGGTAATCGCCTCGGCCAGCAGGTCGTACATGGTGGTGTCGCCGAAGAGTACTTCGCGCTTGTCCTGGAAGTGCCGGAAGAAGGTGCTCTTGGTCAGACCGGCGCGCCGGGCGATGTCGATCACCGTGGTGTTCTCGTAGCCCCGCTCCGCGAACAGATCGAGGGCCGCCACGGCCAGTCGTTGCGGTGCGTTCGGTTCCCAGCGGGCCATGCGAGAAGTTTACGGCACTTGGTCCCATCACCAGGCGTACAGTGATGGGACCAAGTCCTATCGCTGGGAGGTTGTCATGAGCCGAGCCGTCATCTACGAGACGTTCGGAGGGCCGGAGGTTTTGGAGTTGCGGGAGGTTCCGGAGCCACACGCCGGGTCGGAGGAGGTTCGCGTCCGGGTGACGGCCATCGGGCTGAATCCGATGGACTGGATCCTGACCTCGCAGCCCGAGGCGGCCGCACGATTCGGGCTCACCCTGCCCGCCGGTTTCGGCTACGACTTCGCCGGAGTCGTCGACGAGATCGGCAGTGGCGCCACGGGTTTCGCCATCGGTGACCGCGTCTACGGCGGCGCGGTGGCACGGGCCGCCGCCGACTACGTGGTGGTGAAGACGCCCGCCGACACGCTGTTTCCCACACCGGAGGGCATCGGCGACGAGGTGGCGAGCACACTGCCGATCGCCGGTGCCACCGCGGCCGCCGCCCTGGCGGCGATCGACCTGCGCTCCGGCGACACCGTCCTGATCGGCGGCGCGGCCGGAGGCGTGGGCGTATTCGCCGTCCAGCTCGCGAAACTCGCCGGTGCCAGCGTGATCGGCACCGCCTCTGAGGGCACCTTCGAGTTCCTGCGGCGGTTCGGCGCGCGGCCCGTGGCCTACGGACCCGGGCTCGCCGACCGGGTGCGGGCGCTGGCTCCCGGCGCGGTGACCGCGGCGACGGACCTGTTCGGCACCGAGACGGCCGAGGCCGCGCTGGCGCTCGGCGTTGCGCCGCAACGGATCTCCGTGATCGCCGCGGGCCTCGACGTTCCCGAGGGCGTGCGTCCCACCGGCGGCGCCGAGGCGGGACCGGGCGCCCTGAAGCGAATCACCGACGCGATCCTCACCGGCGAGCTCACCGTGCCCATCGCCGCGACCTTCCCGATCGAACAGATCCGCGACGCGGTGGCCCTCCAGGCCGGACGCCACGTCCACGGCAAGATCGTGGTCACGCTGTAACGTCCCATTACCGGTGCCGCCGCTGGCGGCGCGCGCGTCGTGATCGTCGGGCGGCGCGGTGCGGCGCGCTGTGCGGCCGGGGCGGCGCGGTGAGTTGGGCGGCGGCGGTGCGGGTGAGCACCGAGGCCAATCGGAGCACGATCGCGGCCTCGGGGTAACCGGCCAGCGTCAGCGTGAGTGCGGTGGCGTCGAGGAGGCCGGGGGTGATTCGGGCGGCCAGGACGAATACCGCATCGAGGCGGTGCAGGAATTCGGGGGTGACCGGGGTGTGGATTTCGCGCATGCCACCAGATAACCGACCACAATCAATGGTAGGCAAATCCGGGAACATTAATCACGCATTTAATTCATGATCATGCACCCGGTCATGATCACCTGCTCCGTTCATGTATTTCGGCGGACGCGACGGTGACACTATCGATGCTCGCACCGAACTCCGGTGAGTTGGTCAGAACGAGCAGATTGGCATACAGTTGATGCAGATCGGCCTGGGCGCCCTTCGTCCCGTTCCGATCGGCGGGCCGCGCGACTTCCGGAACGACCTGCTGGATTTTCTCGACGGTGATCCGCACGGCACGCGCCCCGTTTTCCATCCAGGTTTTCCGATGGTTTTTCGGGCCGCGGTGGTTCGGGTCGCCGAGGATATAGTCCAGGCGGGTGAGGTCGCTGCCTTCGATCGGCCGCTGCATGGGCGGGCGATACCGGTCGCCGGTCCGAAAGTCCTCTTGGCAGCTTTCGATGACCTGACGCACGGCCAGCGCCTGCTCGGGCGTGGTGATACCCCAGCCGTGCAGGTACAGCCACGCGGAGTCGAGGCTCTGGTCGCTGATCGACCGCGGCAGCAGCGCCGCCCCGGCATCGGACAGGCCGTAGATCGAAAAGAAGTCCACCTCGGGGGAGGTGGACTGCTCGGAGAGGGTGTGCGCCGCACAGGCGAGCGGTATGATCGGCTTCATCTTCGGATGGTTCAAAACCGTTGCGAGACCGGCTATCTGGACGATTCCGGTCTCGAACCACTGGGCCTGCCCGGTCGCCAGCGCGGTGATACCGTCCGGGCGAAACGTGCGGTACTGAGTCACGATCTCGCCGATCCGTTCCAGCGTGCCCACCGCGGCGGGCGGCAGCGGAAGATGCGACGGCAGCACCGCGATCAGGCCCGGGTAGATGAAAAGCCGACGCCGGTGCGGTAATTCGTCGATCAGCTTGACCACGACATCGACCCCGCGGGCCTGGCACTGGCGGCGGGCGGCCGCACACGCCGCGGCGGCGATGTTCCCGTGCGGTTCCATCACCAGAACGGGGCCGCCGTACCGGAGAGATCCGGTGCGGCTGTCGGCAGCGCGAGCATCCGCGCGGCGATCCGATGTCGTCATGGCGGCAGTGTCGGCCCGATTCACGCACGGCGTCAATATCGGGCGGACCCGTTCATGCATCCCATCCCGTTTTTGCCGGAGATTCATGAATCCCGGGCGCCGGCACCATTGACCGGAAGGGTGCGCAGGCTCGACAGTAGGTGCGTGGCTGATCAGGTCCTCACCAAATATGGTCCGCTCGATATCGATGTCGCGGCCGTAGTTCGGCAACAGCTCGAACGCCGTACCTGCTCGGTTCTCGTACCTCTCACGGAAGCACATCTGACCCTCATCGAGTTGGATAAATGCGAAAAGGGCGACGGCGCCGCCGACTCGCCCTCCTGCCGGTGGCGCCAGCTGATGATCGAATTGTTCGGCGAGCGCCAATCCGATCTGCTCGAATGGAAAACCACGTCGGACGCCACGCATTGCGCGGCCCGGCCGCGGTCGCCGCTCGACGAGCCCGAACCCCACGTCCGCGTGGTCCGGAACGTGTTGTCGACGGTGTGTGTGTTCCTGGTGGCCGAGGCCAATACGACACGGTGTCGCCTGACCCGGTTGATGAAGGTCAAAGGCGTCGACCGGACGATGCTCGACGAGTTCGACGAGCTCGCCGTCGACGTGCTGACCTATTCGGTCACCTTGCATCGACACGCCACCGACGGCTCGTGGAGCGAGATGTTCTTCCCCGGCCCGGACGACCGCAATCGACCTGTCGCACAGGGCAATACACACCTGCATGCGCGGTCGGTCACGCACGCCGGTCGGACACCGGGTTTCGAACGTGCGCTGGAGCGGTTCTGCCGCGTTGCCCGCCGCGTTCCCGCCTACCGTGATTTCCTCGCCGAGAACGGGATTCGCGCCGCCTCGGTCCGCACACCGGAGGCGTTCGCGGAGGTGCCGGTGGTGACGCGGCAGAACTACCTCGACCGGTATCCGCTGGATGCGCTGATGTGGGACGGCGACCTCGCCGCCGCGAGCATCTGGTCGACCGCGTCGAGTTCCGTTGGCCCACCGCTGTTCTGGCCGCGCAGCGAGACCGCGCCCGACGACAGCATCGAGGTGTACGAGCGGGTTTTCCGGCAGGCGTTCCAGTCGCACCGGCGCTCGACGCTGTTCATCGTCGGCTTCGCCATGGGCAGCTGGGTCGGCGGCACCTACAGTCTCCAGGCCGCTCTGGCCCTGCGCGAGCGCGGTCATCACGTCTCCGTGGTGACACCGGGTATCGACTCCGACAGCCTGCTGAATTGTCTCGATCGGCTGGCGCCGCACTACGAGCAGACCGTGCTGGCCGGATATCCGTCGTTCATCAAACACGTCCTCGACCAGGCACACGGCGATCTGCGCGCCCACCGAATACGAATCCTGCTGGCGGGCGAGGGAATTACCGAGGATTGGCGCAGCTACATGCTGGCCCGGCTCGGCCCCCGGGCCCGGCCCGACTGCGTCAGCGTCATGTACGTGACGGCGGCGACCGGGCCGATCGGCCACGAAACTCCCGCCACCATCAAAATCCGCCGACTGGCACGCAACAATCGCGCCCTGGCCGCGGCACTGTCCTGGGACGCCTCGTCGCCACCTACATTCGTCGAGTACAACCCGAATCGCTGCTATATCGAAACCCTGGCGAACGGGTCGCTGCTGTTCAGTATCGACTCGGCCATTCCGCTGGTGCGCTACCGATCCAATGATGCCGGATCGATCAATACCACCGATGAACTCGCCCATGCCCTCGGCAAGAACGCAAGAATTCTCGACTCCTCGTGCCACGAGCGCGGATTCGTCAGCGTCCGAGGCCGCACCGACGACGTCACCCTGTTCTACGCGGTGAAGATACATTCCGAGTCGGTCCAGGATGCGCTCCGCCGCCAGCCCCTGGCCAACAGGCTCAGCGGCCGTTTCCAGCTCACCACCGAGGTGGACGCCTCGTTCGAACAATCGCTACGGCTCCGCGTCGAAGTCCAGCCCGGAAAGCAGATGAACCACCGGCTCCGGACAGAAATCCGCGACTGCGTCACCGCCAAGCTGAAAAAAACCAACCGCGAATACAACTGGCTGCACACCACTCTCGGCGCCCGGGCCGAACCCGCCGTAACCCTCCACCCCTACGGCACCCTCACCACCGACACCCAGCACATCGCCGCCTCCCCTAACTAGGCTCTCCTCGCCCTTCCGGCACACTAATGTCCGGAATCCACCCTGCCGCAGCAGATCCCACTCACGGCAGATACCCGCGGCGGCGGCATATTTCGCGGAGGGTGGTTTCGGTGCTGCACTCGTGGCCCTGGTGGAGTTGGTAATTGAACAGGAGTGGGGGGATTGCGTTCGGGCGGGGCTGGTTCAGGTCTACCTGGTGTGGGCAGCGGGCTCCGAAATTGTCACTTTTCATATTCGTCTCCGGTGTCGGTGATCCGGCGGCGGCCGGAAGGCAGTGGGGCACTTCCCATCACCTCGTGGAGGGGTGGGTTCGATTGGCTTCAGGTCTAACACCGAATGCGATGTGTCGGAAATGATCCGGGGCTATATTCGTGTGGTTTCTGCCAGGCAAGTTCCGTGGATTGTCCCGTATGGGGGCGACCACATGGAGGCGTTCAAAAACCACCATCGAAGAATAGTGAGGATAAGAAATGACCGATGCCGGAAGCACTCTCGCGCGCCGGGCGCTGGGCCGCGAGCTGCTGCGTCTGCGGACGAAGAACGATCTCACCAAGGCCGATGCCGCCCGGGCGGCCGAGGTGTCGCCGCAGTCCATCGGGCGGACCGAGGAGGGGCTGGCCACCCGGATCACGGCCCTCCAGACCAATGCCCTGTGTAATCTGTTCGGGGCCACCAAGGAGGAGCGGAAGATGCTCCTGGGCTTGGTTGCCGAGATCCGGTCCACGGAGAAGAGCAAATACGGTTGGTGGCGAGCCTATCTCGATCAGCTCGCGGACGACTTCAATCATTATTTGGCTCTGGAGGATGCTGCTCGCCGTCTGACGGCTTGGCGGGTGACCATTATTCCTGGACTGCTTCAGACGCCTGAGTACCGACGAGCAATCGCTTGGGCAGAGTCACCCAACGCCCCCGCCGAAGATATCGAGAAGCGAATCGAATGGGCAACGAGAAGGCAAGCGCGCCTGGAGGATCCGAACTTCACTCTCGACGTGTTCTTGTCAGAGGCCGTCCTGCGCGACGAGGTGGGCGGTCCGGCGGTGATGAACGATCAGCTGCGCCATCTCGTGAATATGTCCGAACGGCCTAATGTTTCGATGCGCATTGTCCCCCTGGGCGGCCCCACCAATCTCGGTAGCTACGTCGGATCGTTCAGCTATCTGGAGTTCCCGGCCCTGGGCGAGTCCAAGCACGTCGAACCACCGATCGTGTACATCGAGGAGTACGCGGGTGATCTCTACCTGGACCGCGAGGGAGAGGTGGCGCGTTATGAACGCGCGCTCCAGGCCATCGGCCGTGTAGCGTTGGATCAAGACCAGTCCAGGCGAGAGATCCTGGAAGCAGCTGAGGAGTATGCCGAATGAGCATCGACTTATCCGGGGCGAAGTGGTTCAAGTCCAGCCGCAGCGGCTCGATGAAGGATTGCGTCGAGATCGCACACCTGAACCAAGGTCATATAGGCGTGCGCGACTCGAAGAACCCCACAGGCCCGGCGCTCGTCTTCACCCCCACCGAGTGGGACGCCTTCACCGCGGGTGTCAACGGCGGGGCGTTCGACCGAGCCTGACCCATCGAAAAGCCCTGCCGGACAACCGGAAACAGCTGAGGAGCATGCGAATGAGCATCGATCTATCCGGGGCAAAGTGGTTCAAGTCCAGCCGCAGCGGTCCACAGAAGGACTGTGTAGAGATCGCACACCTGAACCACGACCATGTAGGCGTGCGCGACTCGAAGAACCCCACAGGCCCGGCGCTCGTCTTCACCCCTTCCCAGTGGGATGCCTTCACCACCGACGTGCAGCACGGGGAGTTCGACCGCACCTGACCATGTGAGCCTCCCTCGAGAAGCCCCACCGGACACCACGATCCGGTGGGGCTCTCTTATGCCCAGCCGTTGCATCCGGACCGGTTGGTAATAGCCAGCCGTGATCTGCAACGTGTTCATACCGCACCGTCGATGATCGTTCGGGGCGATACTGTTTCTGCTCACTCCGAGTTTGCTGATCGCTCGCTCTACCGTCCCCAGTCTCTACCGTCCTCAGTCATCGATGTGAAGCGAGGTAGCCGGATGCTGTGTGCACCACGATCGAGATTGCTGTGCCGATCGGTTTTCGGCGTAGTAGCCGTGCTGGCGATGGCCTCGTGTTCGAGCTCGCACTCCACATCGGCCGGGGCCGGGGCGGGGACGCTGGACCCTGGATTCGGGTCCGGCGGCAAGGTAACCACCGATCTCGGTTCGCGCGACGACCGCGCCCGTGCCGTGGCGGTCCAGCAGGACGGCAAGATCGTCGCGGTGGGCACGACCCGGGATCCGGGCCAGGGCGACAATTTCGCGGTCGTGCGCTACGAGACAGACGGCAAGGTCGACACCACATTCGGCGACGGCGGCAGGGCCGCCACGGACTTCGGCGGCAAGGCCGATATCGCCAATGCCGTTGCCCTGCAACAGGATGGCAAGATCGTGGCGGCGGGCACCAGCCACGGGACCGACACGGGCGACAATATTGCCCTGGCCCGCTACACCGCCGACGGCAAACTCGACACCGGATTCGGCGACGGCGGCAAGGTTTCCACCGACCTGGGTACCAAGGCCGATCACGCCAATGCGGTCGCGGTCGAGCCCGATGGAAAGATCGTGGTCGCGGGGTCGGCACACGATCCGGCGCAGGGCGACAACTTCGTGGTCGTGCGCTACACGAGCGACGGCAAACTCGACCCCGCCTTCGGCGAGAACGGCAAGGTGTCCACCGATTTCGGCGGGAAGGCCGATGCCGCCAATGCCCTTGTCCTCCAGCCGGACGGCAAGGTCGTGGCGGCGGGCACCAGCCACGGCACCGACACCGGCGACAATATTGCCCTGGCCCGCTACACCGCCGACGGCAAACTCGACACCGCGTTCGGCAACGGCGGCAAGGTGTCCACCGACCTGGGCACCAAGGCCGACCACGCCAATGCCGTCGTGCTCGAATCCGATGGAAAGATCGTGGTCGCGGGGTCCACGCAGGATCCGGGGCAGGGCGACAACTTCGTGCTCGTCCGCTACACCGCCGACGGCAAGCAGGACACCGCATTCGGCGAAAAGGGCAAGGTATCAACCGATTTCGGCGGTAAGGCCGATATCGCGCACGGCTTGGCGCTCGCTCCCGGCGGCGCACTGGTCGTCGCTGGCACCAGCAGCGGGACGGCCACCGGCGATAATGTTGCTGTCGCCCGCTACACCGCCGACGGCAAACTCGACACCGGATTCGGCAGCGGCGGAAAGGTTTCCACCGATCTTGGCACCAAGGCCGACCACGGCGATGCGGTGGCCGTGCAGCCCGACGGCAAGATCCTCGTGGCCGGTTCCACCGCGGACCCGGTGCAGGGCGACGAATTCCTCCTGCTGCGCTACCAGGGATAGCCAGCTCCAAATATCGGAAATCACCACCGCACAACACTTCTCGATCGGTGTCGTGCGCGCTTTTCGCCTGCCCATTTTCTCGAGATGAGGATCACCCATGACGATCGCACTGCCAGCCCAGCGGGACAATCAGGCCCGCAAGAGCCTCAGTACCGGTGCCGCGCATCAATTGGCGCACACCACCAAGTCCGAACCGCAGATGCAGGGCATCACCTCCCGATGGCTGACCCGCATGCTGCCGTGGGTGCAGGTCGACGGCGGTATCTACCGGGTCAACCGCCGACTGACCCACACGCTGGGCAATGGTGAGGTGGAATTCGTCGTCGACGGGTCCCGAGCCAGGGTGATTCCGTGGGAGCTCACCGAACTTTCGCAATTGCGGGGCTTCGACGACGAGGAGATACTGAGCGCGCTGGCGCAACGCTTCGAGCAGCATGATCTCGATCCCGGCGTGGTGGTGGCCGAATTCGGTAACCCGATGGATCGGGTCGTGCTGGTCGTGCACGGCAAGCTGAGCAGGCTCGGTGTCGGTGAATTCGGCGAACAGACCAGGCTCGGCATGCTGGGCGGCGGCGATTTCTTCGGCGACGCCATGCTGACAGACGCCGATGCGGTCTGGCCGGTCACCGTCAAAACCGTCACTCGGACAACGATGCTGGTGCTGCCCCGGCGGTCGCTGGAGCAGATGCTCGAAGACACGCCCGCGCTGCGCGAGCAACTGTCCCGCGCCGCCGCCGAATTCGCCGCACCGCAGAATGCCAAGGGCGAGGCCGAGATCGAGATCTCCTCCGGGCATTCCGGCGAGCCGCTGTTGCAGGGCACCTTCGTCGATCTGGACGCCTCCCCGCGCGAGTACGAGCTCAGCCTGGGACAGAGCGTGCTGCGCATCCACACCCGCGTCGCGGACCTGTTCAACGAGCCGCACAACCAGATCGAACAGCAGCTGCGGCTGACCATCGAGGCCCTCTACGAACGCCGCGAACACGACCTGGTGAACAACACCGACTTCGGGCTGCTGCACAACTGCGATCTCAAGCAGCGCATCTACTCCGAATCGGGCGCGCCGACGCCCGACGATATGGACGATCTGCTCGGCATGCGGCGCAGTACGAAACTGTTTCTGGCCCACCCGAAGGCGATCGCCGCATTCGGGCGCGAATGCAATAGGCGGGGACTGTACCCGGACCCGGTCGAGGTCGAGGGGCATCGGGTGCCCGCGTGGCGGGGGGTGCCGATCTTTCCGTGCAGCAAGATCCCGGTCAGCGACACCCAGACCACCTCCATTCTGGCCATGCGCACCGGCGAACAGGACCAGGGCGTGATCGGCCTGCACCAGACCGGAATTCCGGACGAATACGAGCCCAGCCTCAATGTCCGCTTCAAAGGCATCGACGACCAGTCGATCATCTCCTACCTGATCAGCTGCTACTACTCCGCCGCCGTGCTGGTGCCCGACGCGCTCGGGATTCTCGACAATGTTCTCGTCGCCCGGCAGGCGGAGTGATCGTGGGAATCGTCCAGGAGATCGGTATCGCAAGTGGCATCGCCGCGTTCGCGGTGATGGTGTTCCTGGTCGGGGCTCGATTGCGGCCCGCCACCTGGCAGCAGACCGGCGAGGAGGCCGCGGGCACACCGGTTCTCGACCTGAGCAAGACGTTCTTCACGGCGGTCGTCGCGTTCATGGTGGTGCTGTGCTGGCAGCAGTACGACGCCGCGCGCCGCACCACCACCAGCGAGGCTAACGCACTGCTCGATGTGTACTGGATCGCGCACGAGATGCCCGACCCGGAACACCATCGGATTCAGGAACTGCTGCACGACTATACGGTGGGCATCGTCGAGACCGAGTGGCCGGTAATGAATCACGAGCGTCGGCTGAGCCAGCGGACGCAGCACACATTCGACACCCTGCGCGATGCCGTGGAGTCGGCGCACCCGGTCGATCCCTACGCCAGCAATCTCCGCGCCAGCGCCCTGACCGGGCTCGCGCAGGCCGCCAAGGCCCGGCAGGACCGCGCCGTGGCCACCCGGCAGGGAATTCCCCCATTCCTCTACGCGCTCCTGTATTTCAGCGCCACCATGATGCTGCTCAGCCCGGTGCTGTCCGGGGTGCGCGTGGGTCGGCGCAGCATCATGATGATCACGCTGCTCGGCGTGGTGGTCGGCTCGGCCATCGTGGTAATCCACAACCTCGACCACCCGTTCTCCGGCAACTACACCGTCCCCAAGGATGCCTTCGAATCGGCGGTATCGCGCTACGCGAACATCTCGTGAATGAGGCAGAGATGGTTTCCCGAAGAGTAACAACGCTTCTCGCCGCCGCGGCCATCACCTGGCTCCCGGCGAGCGGGCTTGCAACCGCCGATCCCCCCGCCGGGTGGGAGCCGCTCCCCCATGCCCTCCCCGGCCCCGCAACCGGCAGCACCCTGCCGGAAACCGGCCTCGCCAGCGGCAGCGCCGGACTCGACACGGAACTGAGCTTGGGCCCGCCGAGCGGCAGCGCCCAACCCGGTCCCCACTGGCCCAACCTGGGCAGGCCCTTGGGCAGGGCTCGCGCCGCCGATCCCGACGCCAATGTTGCTCGGGCCGAATCGGATCCGCACACCGACATCGATGTGCGGCCGAACCCCTCCGCCAACGCGACCACGCTCGACGCGGGAGTACTACCGCTGTGCCTGGCCAGCGCCGCTACCGGAAGCGCGGCGATCGGAAGCGCCGCTGGCAGCGCAGCCATCGGAAGCGCCGCTGCCGGAAGCGCGGCTGGCAGCGCTGACGTAGGGAGCGCCTCAGTTGGAAGCGCGGGCGGTAGCGCCACTCTCGGTAGCGCTCTCGGTAGCGCTGCTCTCGGTAGTGCCGCCATTGGGAGTGCAAGCGGAAGTGCTTCCGCTGGAAGCGCTCTCGGCAGTGCGGTCGGTTTGCTCGGGGCGGGGCTCGGTAGTGCTGTGGGGAGTGGGTCGGGGGGACCGGCGCTTGTTGGGGGCGGATCATCTGGTGGGAGTGCTGTTTTCGGGAGTGCGGCCATCGGGAGTGCTGCGGTCGGGAGTGCTGCTACCGCGGCCGCGCTGGCGTGTCTGCTCGCTCTCGGCGGTCCGCCGCCCGTGCCGCTGAGGGACCCCGGTCTGCCGCTGCTCGTCGGCGCGCCCGCTCCCCCGCCGCATCCCGCGACCGTCATTGCGACGCCTCCGCCGGTTGCGCCGGTCATCGAACCCCGCATTCCGCTTGCGGCGCAGCCGGTGCGACCCGCGCAGGCGCACAGTGCCGAATCCGAGATCGAAACGGATTCTTGGAATTTCACCGAATGGGTGACGGTGCTGCTGGTGGTCGTCGTTATCGCGACCGGGGCACCCGCTGTCGGCCGCCGCAGGCCGAGCTGACCCTTCTCGTCGTCATCAGTCCTCCAGCCTGGGAGTCACCGTGTTCACCTGGATTTATGGGTTGCCGTCGTGGTTGTCGTTCATCATCATCGCCGGGGTGGTGGTGCTCGTGACGTGTGTGAGCGTCCTGATCACCCGGCCTGCCGTGCGGAAGGTCTTCGGTGACCAGCACGGCATGAACGAGATGGTCACCATGGTGCTCACCGTGGGTGGTGTCTTCTACGGCCTGCTGCTCGGGCTGACGGCGGCGGCGACCTATCAGTCCTACGACACGGCGGGCAGCGTGGTGTCCGACGAGGCCGCCGCGCTGGGCACCCTGTACCGGGAGGTGTCGGCCTATCCGGACCCGCAACGCACTGTGCTGCAAAGGGATCTGATCGACTACACCGACAATGTGCTCAATGTGGCGTGGCCCGCGCTACAGAACGGCGTCGAGCCGATGGGTGGCACCGCGCTGGTCACCCGGTTCCAGCAGCACATGCTCGACTTCCAGCCGCACACCGAGGCCGACAAGATCGTGCACTCCGCCGTCATCACCCAGTTCGCCCAGTTCGATCAGGTTCGGCGGCACCGCATCAACGATTCCTCCGGCGGCATTCCGACCGTGCTGTGGGTCGTCATCATCATCGGCGCCTCGGTCAATATCGCACTCATGTGCCTGTTCGTCTTCGAGCACCGCACCGCGCATCTGCTGCTGGCGGGCCTGTTCGCCTTCTTCCTCGCCACCATGATCTACCTCATCGCCGCAATGGATTTCCCCTTCCGCGGCGACCTCAGCATCAGCCCGGAGCCGTTCCACACCATGTACACCAACGTCATGGGCCACTGAGATCGCCGCGAATAGCCAAGGCGGCAGGGATCATCCGTTGCGGATCGGGGCGCCGACGCGGTGGAGGTGGCCGAGCGCTTCGATGTGCGAGGCCACGAAACCCGTTTCGTGATACGGCAATCCGAGTTCGAGGCAGTAGGTGCGCACCAGCGGTTGCACCGCGCGCAGGCCCGGGGTCGAGATGCTCGGGAAGAGGTGGTGTTCGATCTGGTAGTTCAGGCCGCCCATCGCGATGTCGATGAGCCAGCCGCCGCGCACATTACGGGTGGTCAGCACCTGCTTGCGCAGGAAGTCGAGCCGGGCGCCGGTGGTCAGGGTCGGCATGCCCTTGTGGCCGGGCGCGAAGACGCAGCCCATGTACACGCCGAACAGGCCCTGGTGAATCGCGATGAACAGCAACGCTTTACCCGGCGAGAGCACCCACGCCACGGCGGCCAGGTAGAGGGCGAAGTGCGCGAACAGCAGGGCCGCCTCCAGCCCGCGCTGCTTCATCCACGGCTCACGCAGCGCGCGGACACCACCCACATGCAGATTGATGCCCTCCAGCAGCAGTAGCGGGTAGAACAGCAGGGCCTGCCACCGGCCGACGAAGCGGACCAGTCCGCGGCTGTCGCGCGCCTGATCGAGCGACCACACCAGAATGTCCGGGGCGACATCGGGATCGAGGTCCTCGTGGTTGGGGTTGGCGTGGTGGCGGGTGTGCTTGTTCATCCACCAGCCGTAACCCAGACCGATGGCCAGATTTCCCACCACCCGGCCCAGCGCATCGCTGATCCACCGCTGCCCGAAAACCTGGCGATGCGCGAGATCGTGTCCAATAAGGGCGATTTGAGCGAAGACAATCGCGCACCCCCCGGCGACGACGAGCTGCCACCACGAGTCTCCCAGCGCGAAAAAGCTTGCCCATCCGGCGATATAGAGCCCGAAGACGGCGGCGAGCCGTACCGTGTAGTAGAGGGGGCGGCGCCGAAAGTGCCCGGCCCGGCGGACATCGGCCGCCAATCGACTGAAGTCGCTCGCGTGGGGCGACTCGAAGGAAGAGGGGGCCGCGCCCGGTGCATAACTCATGCGGCAATCATACGCATGTTTTAGACATTTGTTCTATACAAACGTCTTATACCAAGGTGTTCCGTGCCCGGGCACGAGCAATGTGGGTGATGTGTCGAGTAGGGATTTCGCGGTGCGCCGGGTGAGCGATTCGTCGTGGTTGAACACGGTGGGCAGCGGCCGTGGCCCGGTGTCGCGGAGCAGGGGGTGGCCGGTGACGAGCGCGTCGCCGCTGAACAGGATTCCCTCGGACGGCATGAGATAGGCGGTGTGGCCGCTGGTGTGACCGGGTGTCGGGACGGCGACGAAACCGCCCGGCAGTGCCGCGAGGATGTCGTCGTCGTAGGCGGTGGCGGTGGGCACGGTCATGCCGATGCGCCCCTGCACCGCGCGCAGTGTCTGGGCCACCCAGCGCGGCCCGCCCCGGGTGAGCAGCTGGCCGACCATCTCCGAAGGGCTGATCTGCTGGAGGAATTCGCGGCGGGCGTGCGCGGCCTCGCGGGCTCCGGTGTAGACGGGGACGCCGGTGCGTTCGACGAGGGTGGGGATGGCGCCGATGTGATCGAGGTGCGCGTGGGTGAGCAGAATCGCCGCCAGGTCGGCCGGGTCGTGGCCGATGCCGCGAATGGATTCGATCACCGCGTCGGTATCGCCGGGGTATCCGGCGTCGATGAGCGTGACGCCGGAGCCGTCGGTGACCAACGACCAGTTGACGTTGGTCCCGGTGACGACGTAAACGGTGTCGGCGACCTGGTCGATTTTCATGCCGGTATCCCGTCTGCGCTGATGTGATGTCCGATGACCGTACCCACCCGGTGTCTCGTCTGCGCATCGAAGAGCGCTCGCGCACAGCCCGAGTCGTTAGGGTGGCACCATGGCACCCACGAAGATCGTGATCGTCGGCGGTGGTTTCTCCGGCGTCGAGTGCGCCCGGTATCTGGAACGCCACCTGCGGCCGGAGGAGGCGTTCGTCCAGCTCGTGACGCCCGACGCCGGTCTGCTCTATCTGCCGCTGCTGCCGCAGGTCGCCTCGGGGGTGCTCAATCCGCGCTCGATATCGGTGTCGCTGCGGCGGGTGCTGCGCCGCACCGAGGTGGTTCCGGGCATGGCCATCGGGGTGCATCCGGTGACCCGGCAGGTGGTGGTGCGCCGCTCCGCGGGCGGCGAATGCGCCCTCGACTACGACCATCTGGTGCTGGTTCCGGGCAGCATCACCCGCGTGCTCGACGTGCCGGGGTTGCAGGAGCACGGGTTCGGCGTGAAGACCTTGGCCGAGGCCATGTTCCTGCGCGACCACGTGCTCCAGCAGCTGGATGTGGCGGCGGTGCGGGGCGAGGAGGACGAGGATCGCGAGCGGCTGAACTTCGTCACCATCGGCGCGGGCTACGCCGGAACCGAGACCACCGCGGTGCTCAACAAGGTCACCCAGGCCGCGGCCCGGCGCTATTTCCCGAAGCTGGAGTCGGGCATGGTGCGGTGGCATCTGGTCACCCACGGCGACCGGATCATGCCGGAGCTCGGCGAGCGGTTGCAGGCGGACGCGAAACGTCATCTGGCCGAACGCGGTATCGAGCTGATCTTCGGTGCTTCGGCGAAGGAGGTCACCGCGCACGGCGTGACGCTCACCAACGGCCGGACCATCCGGACTCGGACGGTGGTGTGGACCGCCGGTGTCGCGCCCAGTCCGCTGGCCGGACACCTGGGGGCGGACACCGACAAGGGCCGCATCGTCGCCGACGCCGATCTCGCCGTGCCGGGGATGACCGGCGTGTGGGCGTGCGGCGATGCCGCCGCGGTGCCCGATCTGGCCACGGGCGGCGGCGCCGTGTGCGCGCCCACCGCGCAGCACGCCATGCGGCAGGGACGCCATCTCGGCAAGAATCTGGTCGCCGAGCTGCGCGGCGGGCGGCGCGAGCCGTATCGGCATCCGGATCTGGGCATGGTGGTGGATCTCGGCGGCAAGGATGCGCTGGCCCGGCCGTTGAAGGTCGGATTGCGCGGTGTGCCAGCGCAATTCGTGACGCGCGGCTATCACCTGATGGCCTTGCGGACGATCGTCGCGCGGGCCCGGGTGGCCTTCGACTGGACCGTCCACGGGCTCAGCGGCGACGACTTCCTGCGTATCGGCTACGGCGACTACGGGACCCACACCATCGGCGGCTTCGAGCAGACGGGTTGCTATCTTCCGGCCGACGAGGTTCCGCCGATGCTCGACGCGCTCGGCGGGAAAGGGTGACGTCGTCCGTGGCGATTTCCCGGCCCGGCGTGGTGGCCGGGATCGTCGACGACGTCTACCGGCTCTGCCTCGCCGAACGGTCCGGTGAGTTGGCGGACTATATTCCGGAACTTGCTGCGGTGCAGCCGGATTCGTTCGCGCTGTGCCTGGCGACCGCCGACGGTCAGATCTACGGGAGCGGTGACGACACGACGTCGTTCACCATTCAGTCGATTTCCAAGCCGTTCACCTACGCGCTCGCGCTGGCCGACCGCGGTCCGGCCGCCGTCGCCGATCGCATGGATGTGGAGCCCTCCGGCGAGCCTTTCAACGAGATCAGCTTGGATCCGGTCACCGAGCGGCCGCGCAATCCGATGATCAACGCGGGGGCCATTACCGCGGCCTCGCTGATCGACGGCCGCGATCCCGCCGAGCGGTTCGACCGCATCGTGCGCTGCTACTCCCGCTTCGCCGGGCGTGATCTCACCATGAACGAGGCGGTCTACGCGTCCGAGGCGCGCACCGGATACCGCAATCGCGCCATCGGTTACATGCTGCGCTCGTTCGGCATTATCGACTCCGATCCGGACGAGGCCGTCGATCGCTACTTCCGCCAGTGCTCGGTCGATGTCACCTGCCGCGATCTCGCGGTGATGGCCGCGACGCTGGCCAATAACGGTGTCAACCCGCTCAGCCGGGAGCGGGCGCTCTCGGCCGCGCTGACCGAGCAGGTGCTCAGCGTGATGACCACGTGCGGCATGTACAACGCGGCGGGCGACTGGGTGACCACGGTCGGGTTGCCCGCGAAAAGCGGTGTGGGCGGCGGCATTCTGGCGGTGCTGCCGGGGCAGATCGGCATCGCCGTCTACTCCCCGCGCCTGGACGCGCACGGCAACAGCGTGCGCGGCGTGGCCGCCTGCCGGGAGCTGTCCAAACGACTCGAACTGCACTTCCTGCACGTGACCCGGGCCGCGCGGACGGCGATCCGGTCGGAGTACACGGTGACCCAGGTGCCGTCGCGGCTGCGGCGCAGCACCGACGAGATGGCGGTGCTGGCCGAGCACGGGCATCGGGCCCGGGTGTACGAACTCCACGGTGACCTGCTGTTCGCGGGCGCCGAGCGGGCCGTGCGCATCATCGAGGAGCAGGCGGGCGAGCTGGCGGCGCTGGTGGTGGATCTGCACCGGGTGGGTGAGGTGAGCGCGATCGCGGTGCGCATGCTCAACGGCCTGGAGGCCGAATTGGCCGCCACCGGTTGCCAAGTCGCGATTGTCGACCCGGATGGCAAGCTCGGGCACACGGTGTCGAGCCTGGACCCGACCGATCCGCGCGGGCGGGTGTTCGTCGACCGCGATACCGCCACCGAGTGGTGCGAGAACATCGTGCTCGCCGAGTACCGGCCCGCCGACGCACCCACCTGCACCTCGCTGTCGGTGGAGGACCATCCCGCGCTCGCCGCCCTGGGGCCCGTCGAATGTTCCCGGCTGGCAACGGAATTCGAGATCCGCACCATCGCCCGGGGCGAGATCGTCGCCGAACGCGGCAGCACCCGATCGGGCCTGTACCTGATTCTCGAGGGCCGGGTACGCATCGGCTTCGACGGAGCCGACGGCCGCAACCATCGCCTGGTGACCCTCTCGGCAGGCATGTCCTTCGGCGAAATCCCCATGCTCGTAGGCACTCCCTTCGCCAACGAGGTCCGCGCCGAAACCGCCCTCCGCCTCGCCGTCCTGCCCCCCACCCGCTTCGACCGCCTCACCAACCAGGCCCCCCACCTGAAACTGGCCCTCCTGGAACGCCTCGCGGCCAACGCCTACGCCCAAATGGACGCCGCAGTACGCGGCGGGGACTACTGATTGACTCTGCCCTATGGGCAGGATCCACCCTCGAGCTGTGGATGATCTACTGAGCATCGGCGAATTCGCCTCCCGATGTGGCCTGTCGGCCAAGATGCTTCGCTCCTACGCCGCCGCGGGGCTGTTGGTTCCCGCCGCTGTCGACGGCTTCTCGGGCTACCGCTACTACTCGCCCGGGCAGGTGCATCGGGCACGGGTCATCGCACTACTCCGCCGGGCCGGGATCGCGGTCGGCGACATCACGACCTTCTTCGCCGAGCCCGATCCGGCCCGGCTCGATCGCTGGGACCGCGATATCGCGGGCGCTTCGGCCGCCCGCCGCCGCGCACTGGCCCAGGCCCGGGCCGCACTGGCGATCGACCCGGCGCCACCGTCGAAAGGACACCCCATGCCCCGCACCTTCCGCGCCGCCACGGCAACCCGCACCGGCGGACGCGACACCAACCAGGACTCCGCGCTCGCCCGCGAGGGACTGTTCGCGGTGGCCGACGGCTTCGGCGACCACGGCGACACCGCCAGCCGACTCGCCCTCGACACACTCGATTCCGCCTTCGCCGCCGACCACACCATCTCGGAATTGTTCACGGCCTGCCACGAAGCCAACCACCACGTCTGGCAGCTGGCCCGCACCGATGGCGGCGACCGGGCGACTGGCACCACCCTCGCCGCCCTGGCACTCACCACCGACGCCGCAGCCACCGTCCTGCATATCGGCGACTCCCGCCTGTACCGCTTGCGCCACCACCGCCTGACCCGACTGACCGAAGATCACACCGCCACAACCGAACTGATCCAACGCGGAGAACTCGCCCCCGACGACGCCCGAACCCACCCCCACCGCCACATCCTCACCCGAGCCCTCGGCGTCGCTCCCCACGTCGACATCGCCTACACCGGCCTGTCCTGCCAATCGGGAGACCGCCTACTACTGTGCACCGACGGAGTCTCCACCGCCCTGTCCCCCGACGAGCTGAAAACCCTACTCGCATCGCAGGTATCGCCCCAAGCCGTCGCCGATCAACTGGTCACCCGCGCAGTCGACCGCGAATCCGCCGACAACGCAACCACCGTGGTGATCGACGTCCGTTAACTCCCGGATCCGGGCGACGAACGGCTTACAGCGCCCCTTTCCCCTGGCCATAAGGCAGGGGGACGGGTTCGGCCAGGGCCTTGCCGTGGCGCAGGGTCAGTTCGAAGCGGGACGGGCCGATCAGGCGGGCCACGCACTCCGAGGCGCCGAACACTCGGGCCAGGCGTCTGGTGCGGTTCTCCCAGTCGGCGGGGCATTGGCCGGGGAGCATGCCCACCTGGAGCACGTCCTCGCCGCGGCCGATCGAGATCTGTTGCAGGACAGGGTATTTGGTACAGTCCGGATAGGTGACGGTCAGGTGGCAGTCGTCCAGCATCTGCACCCAGTGCCGTCGGTAGCGCCACCAGCCCAGGAACCGGTTGCGCGCCCGCCGGGTAACGAGTTCCTCGAACATCTCCGGAAACCTCCAGCGCCGTTGCACAGGGCGACTCGTCGCCTGGTGAATGGTGATCATCGGGCCACCACCTAGAACAAGACCAGTCAGCCGGTCGGATGGGTGTGAAGTTGCGGCCCTATATACCCCTATACCCAGTGTAGGCGGCCGGGTTCGCTCGGCACAGCGTGTCGGCGCGGTCATCCAGTCAACCGGAATTCACGCCGACCGTCGTTCAGCCCGAATCCACCGGTGTGGTTGTGAGTGGTCTGCGCGTCTGCGGCGCGCAGACCACGGGGTGTGAGGCGTGGGGTGGCCGCTGGTCTGTCCAGCTCTTCCACTGTTTGTCCTGGTCGGTCCGGGTTCGGACGTGGTTGATGGGTCAGGCCGCAGCAGGTGGGGCGTGGACGGTGTCGAACAGCTGTTGCCAGGCGTGTCCGGCGGGCCGGTCGGTGGGTAGATGCCAGATCTGTTGGCGCCCAGACGAAGCCAGCCGGGCAGGGACAGCGATGAGATCGGCGCGAATCGTCGCGGTGGTGGCCTTGGCGTGGAACACCGAGGCGATCGCGCCGGCGGCGCGGGTGAGGTTGTAGGCCAGGCACGCCAGCTGCAGCCAGGCGGCGTTGGCCGCGAACACACCGGAAGGGCAATGTGCCAGCGCTGAGCCCTTCAAATCCGCGATGACCTGCTCGACGATGGCATGGTGCCGGTGGGATTTCTCGGCGTCGACCAGCGGCAACGGTGAGTCGGTGAACACGGCGTGGAACCGGTGGGTGGCGAACAGTTCGCCCTGGCCCTGGGTGTGGCCGCTGCCCAGCCGCGGCACCCGTCGCACGATCAGCCACGCGGTGACGTGGCAGCGTTTCGGCTTGGACGTGAACGCGGTATAGCGGACGCGGCCGATCTCGGCATCGGAGATCCAGCACTGCCCGTCGGCATCCCACACCGCCTGCGGGTATTTGATGGGGATCCAATCGTTTTCGCTGATCGAGCTGATCGCGGCGCGAATCGAGGCATTCATGCGCACGGTGACCGAGAAATGCGCGCCCAACCCGTGGGCGGCCGCGACGACGTGTTCGGCGTAGAACGCCGAATCCGCCCGCACCACCAGCAGCCCCGTCGCACCCGCGGCACGAGCGGCCTTGACCGCCTCGGCGACGAAACTCGCCGCGCCACGTGCGGAGTTGACCGCCCCGCGCCGCAACCTCGCGGCCACGATCACCGGCCGCGCTATCGGTGTGGACACGCACGCGATCAGCGCATTCAACCCTTTGATCTTCGAATACCCGATCCCTGCACCCTGTTTGGCGTAGCCGTAGGTGCGGCGGATCGTGTCATCGATATCGACATAGGCGATCGCGTCGGCACCGGGCAGCAACGGCGCATGAGATGCCAACGCGGGCAGCGCTTTCCGGCACACCGCAGCCAGCTGCTGCACATGCCCGTGAGTGAACGCCCGCAGAAACGATCCCAGCGTCGACGGCGCCCGCACCCCGGCGAACGCCCTGCCCATCGCGCCGTGTCGCAACCGGCCCATCCCGTCGATCGTATCCGCACCAGCGACCATCCCGAACACCAGCGTCAACATCTTCACCACCGGCGACGCGCCCGCCGAGTTCGGCGACGACTTCCATCGCAGCAGCTCAGCAGACAATTCAGGCAACCCGCAGCGCTCGGCCAGCCGCACCACCGGCACCAGCCCCGCGAAACCGATCAGATTCGGCTCATCGAACCGAGCAGACACCGACCCCGCCGACATGACAGACTTCACCTCGGAGATGCACCTTCCAACCACATGATTCGAGCCTCGACAACCCGAATCATCGCAGCTGGCAGGGCATCTCCGTCCACTTTCTCAACCATCAATCACAACACGACCGGTGGATCCGGGCTCAGTGGTTACCGCATGGTTCGATGCGGGCCAATGTTCGGGCGCTGCCGTCTATTTCGAGTTGCACGTGCAGGATGGGGTCGTCGCGCCAGGCGCGGATCAGGACGTTGTCGCCCGCCATGACCGGGCCGACGTGCTCGACGATTACCCGGTGCGGGAGCCGTTGCGCTTCGGGGAAGCGGGCGAGGGCCTCCTCCACCGCTTCCCAGTGCACGGCATTGTTGACATGTCCGTAGTGGTCGATGTCGGTGACGCGCAGGGGAAATGGCCACAGCTCGCCGTCGGCGCCGGGGTGCTCGTGCAGGGCGGGACGCCAGCGCAGGCGGTGTTCCGTGGTGGCCGCGAGCATCGGGGCCATGAAACGGTCGCTCATGCGCGCCGGGCGGCCCGCGTCGATGTCGACGTGGATGAGGAACATCTCCGTCTCGATCAGGCCGCCGTTCTCGCTGCGAACCTGGATGCGCATATTGCACCAGCGATTCGACAGGGCGGACGGCCAGCGCCGCAGGTGAACCCGGTCGCCGAATTCGATCGGCCGCAGCACGTCGATGACGGTGCGGCGCACGATCCAGCCCGGGTGCAGATCGCCCTCCTCGACCACCGTCAGGTGGTCGTATCCGATGTCCTGGAGATACCGGGCCACCGCGTCGAGCCGCAGCCGCTGATCGCCGTCGGTGTCGCCCAGCCGCACCGGCCAGTGCTCATGAAACGCCAGACTCTCGTCCGGGCACGGCGACAGCGGAAACGCGATGTCTGCCAACCGGTCGACGGCGGCGGCGCTCATGAACGCTCCTTTCGCAGGTCACGCGCGAGCCTACCGACCGGACCGTTCGATCACCTCGCTCGACACGGATCTCTGGCCAACCGCGCCGGAATGTTGATCGTCGCGTCGCACCCGCGCGGTGAGCACGTTGGCCGTGAGCCCGAATGCCGCCACGATCAACAGCAGGACGGCCACGCGGAGCAGTCCCCCGCCGGGATGCTCCGATGCCGCGTAGAGACCGGCGGCGATCGCCGCGCCCAAGGCGCCGCCGAGGTTGTGGAACGTCCACGACGCGCCCACCGCGAATCCCGACTCGTCCCGGTCGACCGAGGAGAGCGCGGCGACGGTCGCCGGGGCGAGGATGCCCGCCCAGCCCGCCCCGAACAGGATCAGCGCGATCGACAGCACGAGCAGCGAGCCGGTGAACGCCGCGATCACGGTCACCACCGCGGACAAGACGAAGGCCGCGAATCCGAGGCGCAACGGTCCGGCCGGGCCGGTGCGGTCGACCACCTTGCCGACGCGCGGCGAGAGCACGGCCATCGTCACGCTCACCAGCAACAGGATCAGCCCGGTGGCCCGCGCGTCGAGACGATGTTCGGCCCCGAGGTAGGGCGGCAGCGCCACCAGGGCCGACGCGTAGAACGCCGCCAGAAAGAAGTCCGAGGACAGGGCGCTCACAAATTTGGGGTGGCGGAACAGATCCGGGCGCAGCAGCGGCGCGGCGGCCCGCCGCTCGACGATCACCGCCACCGCCGCGCCCACGATCGTGAGCACGGCGGCCACCAGGACCGGAACCGACAGCCAGCCCGTGGTCTCCGGCAGCGAGACGACCGCGACGGCGGCGGCCACGGTGACCGCCAACGCCGCCTGCCCGCCGAGGTCCAGTCCGACACCGGGATTCGCCGCCGGGCTCGGTACCGCGTACGCGATCGCCAGCAGCGCCAGCCCGCCCACGGGCAGGTTCAGCCAGAACACCGACTGCCAGCCCAGCGCGGGAACCAGCAGCCCGCCCAGCACCGGCCCGATGGCCAGGCCGACACCGTTGATCGCGTACAGCAATCCGATGGCGCGACCGCGCTGCCCGTCCGGGAACAACGATTCGACCAGCGTCGAGGTCCCCGTGTACAGCACGGCGCACGCCAGGCCCTGCACGAAGCGCGCGGCGATCAACCAGCCGATCGCGGGCGCCGCGGCGGCCCCCACCGACGCGAGGACGAACACCCCGAGTCCGGTGAGCAGCACCGGTTTCCGGCCCAGGGTGTCCCCGAGCCGACCCGCGGTGATCATGAACATCGCGAGGGCGGTGAGGAATCCGCCCATCACGAGCTGCGACACCGCGAGCGTGGTGTGCAGGTCCCGGGTGATCACCGGCAGGGCGGTGGATACGATGGTCAGGTCGATGCACCCGAGGAACGAGGCGACCGCAAGCCCCGCGAATCCCACTGTGCGCCGGGTGAATCCGATGTCGGTCGGGGTCATCGGGCGGAATTCCTCTTCTTGAAGCGCAGCGGGAGCCAGCTCGCGCCGGCGCCGTCGACGAACCGGTCGCGCGTGGCCCGCATCGCCACGGAGATCTGCTGGGGATAGATCACGTAGTCGAAACCCTCTCCCGCCCAGAGCGGTTGGATGATCGGGCACTCCTCGAGGAGATAGGTCAGGCAGCCGGCGCGCACCCGCTCGGGATCGTCGAGCGCCTCGGGGCCGCCGCGCCGGGCGACGAACCGATCGATGGTGGCCTCGATCGCGGACCGATATCCGGCATCGAATTCGTACGCCTGTCGCACCCGGGCGAGCAGCGACGGGTAGCGGCGATGGCTCAGGGCGTCGTCCCACCGCAGAACGGCTGTGTCCGTGTGGATCTGCGTCAGCAGGGGTTCGTTGCGGGCCAGCCATTGGTCACCGCGCCGCCGCGCCGATCCGTACGCCTCGGCGGCGGGCACGTCGAGATTGTGCCGCTGGAGCGTGTCCGCCACCGCGACGGTCACCTGACCGAAACCGCTGCGGTTGATGAGATCCACTGTGGCGCCCAGCTTCTCGCCCTCGTGGTAGGCGGCGCCCACGCTGACGAGCAGGATCGCCGTGCGTCCGGCGTAGTCGCCGCGCTCCCCCTTGAGGTCGAAGGCGGCCTTGTGCGACGCCGAGGCCAGCGGCGGTTCGAGAGTCGCGATCATCTCAGCTCCACACGGCCAGGGGCTCGCTGCCGCGAACACCGACGAACAGTCCGACCGTCACCCGCGGGCGATCCCCCGACGGGCGCACCGCGTGCACGCGCCGCGGATCGATGAAGATCGCCTCACCCACCTCGGGGTGGATCGTCACCGCGGGCGACCCGACCCGATCCCGGTCGATACCCCACACCCGCGCACCCGAAATCTCCCGATACTGTTCCTCGCTCGGATAGTCGTCCCAGATCTCGAGCTCACCCCCGGATTCCGGAACGTCGAGGTACACATTCACCGACAGCTGCCGCAGAATTCCCAGCGTCACCCCGTCGGGGAGGTTGCGCCCGACATTGTCGGTATGGGGCTCGAGGTCCACCCCGGCCCGCTGATACCGCACCACCCCGGCGAAGAACTTCCGACTCTCCGAGGCCAGCACGGTGGCGCCGGTCGGCCACACCTCGTCCAGCAGCAGCCGCAGCGTATCGGCCGGATACGGATACGGCTCGGCGATCCCGCGCACGGTGGCGAGATGGTCTCGGGCCTGCGCGAAGTACGCCTCCTGCTGCTCGACGCCGGAGGTCTCCGAGAACGCGTACCCGATCCGCCGGAACTGTGGATCGGTGGCCAGCGGCCCGTGGTCCTCCCGCCCGACGAACCGTTCCCGCAACCCGGTCAGCGCTGCACCCGTGACCGCGTCCCGGATGCGCAGCGCGAACACCTCCCCCTTCAACAACTTCAGCAGATGGTCGGCGGAGAACTCACGCCGCGTCGTCACCTCGATATGCGCCCCCGCGTCCACCCCGGACTGCACGGCCGATGCCGCATTACTCATCGAATCTCCCCAAGAAAGTGCTCACAGCAGTGGTCAAGCACCCGGAATCCCCCAGGCGCAGACCAGATTACGCAGCATGCCGCGCCGGGCGAACCATTCGGCTACGCGTGATTGCAACCCGACAAAACGGCCATCGGATACGGTAGATACGCCCCCCTGCTCGTTTGCTCGACCCCTTTTCGTGGAGGAAACTTGCGTACCCTCGCTCGCTTACTGCTGATCGTGCTGGCCCTGGCCGTCGGCACGGGACTTCCGAGTACGGCGGCGCTCGCCGCCCCCGACTACCCGAGCCTGGACGAGGCGACCGCGAGCAAGCTCGACGAGCTGCTGGCCGTGCGCCGGGCCGCGCCCGCGGGCATCTCCCAGGGCGATCTGATCGGCCTGCTCTCCGCCCGCTTCCTGGGCACCCCCTACGGCGCCGACATGCTGGTGGGCTCGGCGACCGAACCCGAGCGGCTGGTCGTCGATCTCCGCCGGGTCGACTGCTTCACCTTCCTGGACTACGTCCAGGCCCTCACCCGGTCGACCGATCGGTCGAGTTTTCTCGCCAACCTCGTCGAAACCCGGTACACCGACGGGAAAGTCGACTTCGCGCACCGAAAGCACTTCTTCACCGACTGGGCGGTAACGCCGAAAACCGCTGCCACGGATATCACTTCGAGCCTGACCCCGGCGGCGGTCACGGTGCCCGAACACCTCAACCTGAAGTCCGACGGCACCAACTACCTCCCCGGCCTGCCCGTGGTGGACCGCAACGTCACCTACATCCCGAGCGGTGCCGTGACCGATGCGGTTGTCTCCCAACTCCATACCGGCGACTACCTGGCCGCCTACGCCGACCGCCCCGGCCTCGACGTCACCCACGTCGGCATCTTCGTTCAAACCCCCGACGGCCCGATCTTCCGCAACGCCACCTCCCTGGCCGCCTACCAGGTGGTCGACACCCCCCTCACCGACTATCTGCGCACCGTCCCCGGCCTGGTTGTCCTGCGCCCCAACGGATAACGATGCCTGCTCGAACACGGGCAGCAGGAATACCGACGCGAACTCGCCGCGGCCCGTCGATCCGGATAGACTTTTAAGCGGAACGCTGCTCCAAATATAACGCCCGATCGGCACGAGAGGAAGGACCGCCGCGTGAGCGAGCCGACGCCCGCGAGTTCGGCCAAGCGCGCCGATGCTCGGCGCAATGAGAAGGCCCTGCTCGACGCCGCGGCGTCGGTATTCGTCACGCACGGGGTGGACGCCCCCGTGCGCCGCATCGCCGCCGCGGCGGGCGTCGGCATGGGCACGATCTACCGGCACTTCCCCACCCGCGCGGACCTTGTCGTGGCCGTCTACCGCCACCAGGTCGACGCCTGCGCCGCCGCCGGACCCACCCTGCTCGCCACGGCGACATCGCCATTCGCCGCGGTGCGCCGATGGGTCGACCTGTTCGTCGACTTCCTGGCAACCAAGCACGGCCTCGCCGCCGCCATGCGCGCCGACCCCGAGGGCTTCACCACCCTGCACGCCCTGTTCCTCGACCGCCTCGTCCCGGTCCTCGACGACCTCCTGTCCGCGGCACGCGATTCCGGCGAGGTCACCACCGATGTCACCGCCTACCAACTGATGCGCGCCATCGGCGACATCTGCGCGGGCGGGGAACTGCCCGACCCGAACTACGACGCGCGCATCACCATTCGACTGCTGCTCGACGGCTGCCGATAGACCGGATCGGAGCTCACCGGGCGCCGGAGGTCGGCAGGGTGGGTTCGCGATAGGTGAGGTCGGGGCGGTCCTCGGTGAAGTCGGGGCATGGGCAGCGTAAGTCGTGATCGCAGTAGGGCCATTCGCCTTCGCTGCGGGAGCCGAGGCCGACGCGGCTGTGGCATTCGCCGGTGGCCGAGTCGTGAATGTAGTTGGAGTGACCGCAGATCGCGCACGACCGCCGCGGCACCTTCCCCGCGGTCAGCACCAGCCAGAGCACCACCGGGAGCGCAGCCATCGCAGCGATCTGCAGAACCAACGAAGCCATCCACCTACTCCTGTCGACCGAATTGCCGTGTCGAGCATGGCCCAGCCGAACCCCGTCGGCGTTGTAGGGAATCCACCATCTCGAATACCGCAACGGTAGAATCCCGACCGCATTGAATGGAATATCCAGGTCAGGAGCGTGTTCGCGGTGGTCACGGTGGATCGGCTGGTCAACACGCTGGGGGTGTACGGAACCCGCCTGTACGGATGCCCGGCCGCGCGGGACCGGGAGCTGCGCAGCGTGGCCGTGCACGACACCTCCTCGGCGGCGCCGGTGGTCGGCGAGGTGTTCCTCGCGGTCGGCGTCACGAGCCTGGCCGAGGCGGTGGCCCTGGGGGCCGGTGCGCGGGCGGTGCTCACCATCGCGCGCACCACCGAGACCCCGGGCCGCGAATTGCTCGACGCGCTGGCCGAATCCGAGTCCGCGGTGTTGCTGGCCGACCCGAGCGTGCCGTGGAGCCAGATCGCGGTGATGGTGTACGGCCTCGTGCTCGAGGGCCGCGAAACCGAATCGGGCCGCGGCCCCAGCGATCTGCCCGCGCTCGCCGACACCATCGCCGCGGCCCTCGACGCCGCGATCACCATCGAGGACCGCTCGTCGCGCGTGCTGGCATACTCCACCGCCCAGCACTACACCGACCCCGCCCGGCAGGACACCATCGTCGGCCGCCGCAAACCCGATCGCATTCGCGAATTCCTCGACCGCGCGGGCGCATTCGAGCACCTGGCCCGGTCGGACGCGCCCCTCTACATTCCCCCCGCGCCCGAGCTCGGCCTGCACGGCCGCACCGCGATCGCCATCCGGGCCGGACGCGAGCTGCTCGGCTCGGTGTGGGTGTCGGCCGCCGACCCCTTGGACCCGCCGCGCACCCAGCTGCTGGACAACGGCGCCCACACCGTCGCCCTGCACATGCTGCGCGCCCGCGTCAGCGCCGATCTGGAACGACACATCGAGTCGGAGTTGGTCATCGGGTGGATCGAGGGCAGTCCCGACGCCGACGCGATCGCGGGCAAGCTGGGCATGCCCACCCGCAATGTCCGCGTCATCGCCGTCCAAACGCCGAGCGGCCACGAACCCGACCCCGGGATCCTGCTCGCCTTCGAACGGGCCACCGCCGGATTCGGCTGGTCCCGTCCAGGCCGAAGCGCCCTGCTGGGCAACACCGTCTACACCGTCCTGCCCGCCGGGGACGACCCCGAACCGGCGCTGCGCTGGCTGCGCGACCTCACCGCCGGGCTCCCGCCGCACCTGCGGATCCACGCCGGAATCGGCGGCCCCGCCGACGCCCGCACCGTCCCCGCGAGCCGCCACGAGGCCGACGAGAGCGCCGCCCTGCACGCGAGCGCGGACACCCCCGAGCCGATCTGCTACGACCGATGCTGGGACCGAATCCTCCTCCACCGCCTGAAATCCGCCGCGACGGTCGGCCGCCTCCCCACCTACGGCCCTGTCCCCCAATTGATCCGCCACGACGCCGAGCACAACACCCACTACACGGCGACCCTCACGACCTGGTTGCAAACCCACAGCGACCTGACCGCGACCGCCGAGGAGCTGAAGGTCCACCCCAATACCGTCCGGCGCCGCCTCGAGAAGATCACGCAGATCACCGATCTGCGCCTCGACGACCCCCGGCAGCAACTCGCGGCGCTCATCGCGCTCACCGCCTGGCCGCACCCGGACAACGCCGCTCGGCCCGCGTGATCGTGCGGATTGTCTCAGCAAACGATCAGTCGTGTCATGTTTGACTGCCACGATGAGCGACGCAGCAACCGACGATCTCATGCTGGGCATCGACGTGGGCACCACCGCGGTCAAGGTGGTGGCGTTCACCGTGGGCGGGCGGCCGGTCGCGGCGCACACGACGCCGTATCCGATCGATCGGCGGCGGCCGGGGTGGGCCGAGCAGGATCCGCTGGACTGGTGGAACGGCTGCACGGCCGGGATGCGCGCGGTGCTGTCCACCGTGCCCGCGCGGTCGATGCGGGCGATCGGCCTGACCAGTCAGGTCAATACGCATGTGTTCACCGATGATTCGCTGCGGCCGCTCGCTCCGGCCATCGTCTGGCAGGACCAGCGCTGCGCCGAGATCGCGGGCGAGCTCGACGCGCGCTTCACCGACGAGGACAAGATCCGGATCTGGGGCTCCCCCGTCACCCTCGATGCCTCGTTCGTGGGCGCTCGCGCGGCCTGGTTCGCCCGCACCCATCCGTCGCTGTGGGCGCGGACGCGATGGGTGCTCGGCCCCAAGGACTTCGTCGCGGCCAAGCTCACGGGCCGGGTCGCGACGGATCTGCTCGCCGCGGTGCGCGTGGCCGGGCCGAACGGCTACCTCCCCGAGGCGGTCGCCCTGGTCGACGGGCTCGCCGACCGGCTGCCCGAGATCCTGGAACCGGAGACGCTGCTGGGCCGGGTCGACGGCACCGAGGTCGCGGTCGGCACCATGGACGCCTACAGCGCGGTGTTCGGCACGCGGACGACCGAGCCCGGCCGCGGAATGATCTGCTGCGGAACGTCATTGGTGGTCGCCGGGGCGGCGGAGAGCGCGCATCCAGCCGGGGGCATCGTCAGCTTCCCGCCGCGGCGCGGGCTGCACGTGCACGCCGGGCCCACCCAGGCCGGTGGGGATGCCGTCCGGTGGTGGAGCCAGGTCAGTGGGCTGAGCCTCGCGGAGGTGTTCGAGTCCGCGGCCGAGGGATCGCCGGGGGTCGTCTTCACGCCGTACCTGTCGGGTGAGCGCGCGCCGCTGTGGGATGCCGACGTCCGCGCGAGCTTCCTCGGCCTGAGCTCGGCGACCTCGACGGCGGACCTGTCGCTGGCGGTGCTGCGGGGTGTGGCCATGTCGGGTCGGCACGTGCTCGAGGCCGTCGAGACGGCGTGCGGATATCCCTTGCCCCGCATGACATTTTCCGGCGGCGGAGCGCGCAGCCCCCTATGGGCGCAGATCCACGCCGACATTCTGGAACGCCCCGTCGAACGCCTGCGCGTGCACGACAGCGCGGCCCTGGGCGCGGCGCTGCTGGGCGCGGTCGGCGCAGGAATCTATCCGGACATCGAGTCGGCCGCCGCCGCGACCGTCGAGGTCGAACAGACCCATCTGCCCGCACCGGACGCCGACCGATTACGCCCGCTGTACGAGATCTACCGCTCGGCGTATTCCGCGCTGCACGACCTGCATACGAGTCTCGCCGCTTGGCGACGGTCGGCGGAGCCCCGCTGACCGCTCACCGAACCTCGGCGTCGCGTCCTTTCATGCCGTTGCTCGCCGAATGGCGATGTCGCCGTCTCGGGTGCGGGCGAGTACCTGGACCGTGGTGTCGAACTCGCCGGGGTCCTCCTGTGCTGCGAGGTGGCTGCGCACCGATCCCGTTCGGCTGTATGCGTCGATCCAGGCGGCGGTGCCCTCTCCGATGCCGATCTCGATGTTCCCCGTGACGTTCATCAATTCCGCTGTGCCGCCGTTCAATCGGCCGATGCGCAGGGCGCCGTCGACCGTCTTCGCGATGACCTTGCCGTCGGCGCGATCGAGATCGAGGCCGCCGTTGACGGTGCTCAGTCTCAGATCACCCGCGGCGGTGCCGATCCGGATCGGGCCCGACACCCCGTCGGCCTCGGCGGACCCGGCGATGTGCTCGATCGCGATGTCGCCGTTGGTGATCTGCGCCCGCAGCGCGCCGATGCGATCCAGCCGCACTATGCCCGATTCCAGACGCACCTCGCACGCCCCGAGCGAGCCCTCGGCGTACAGCCGCGCCTGGGTCAGCTTCACGATCAGGCCGGAGTCGGTAGGCAATTCGATCGTGACGGCGACCGAACTGCGCTCGCCCACCTTCTTCCAGCTGCTCGCGGGAGGCACGGTGACCGTCAGCCGATCGGCATAGAAATCGACCTTCGTCTTATCGGCCACTGTCACGTCCGAGCCGTTGTCCGTATCGACGGGCTCGATGCGCACGACGGTGTCGGACCGTTCGCTCGCGACGAGCCGCACCTCGGCGCTACAGGCATCGACCGTGACCGCGATGGGTTTCGGCGTATCGAATCGTGGCATTACGAATCCCCTTGCTCTCGAGCCTTTTCCGTGGGCGACTCAGCCGACCCAGCCGGTGAAGCGTCCGGTACGACCGCCGTTTCGTCCGGTCCGCCGGTCACCGGCGAGGGCCGCCCCGACCGCTTGGATCAGCCAGGCATTGACCGACAGTCCCGCCTCCCCGGCCGCCGCCTCGATGCGTTGTTTGAGCTGTTCCGGCGGGCGAAAGTTGATGCGCGACACGGCACCGTCCTTCCCGCCGGGCACGGGCGCGGGCACATCCGGCGCCTCGGGGGCCGCACCAGCCTCCGCCTCCCCGATCGCGCCGGGGGTGACCACGAAGTGCGGATTGCGGTCGCGCAGCCGGACCTCGACCGAGCCGGGCACCAGCTCCCTGGTGATCTCGTCCGCGGCCGCCGACAGCACATCGAGCATGGTCAACCGGGTGGCCGACGCGACCGAGGCGACCAGGCGCCGAGCCAACTCGGACGCCTCCCCCGGCTCGGCCGCCGCCAGCAGCTCCTCCCGAAGACCGTCGACGTAGGGCGTGAGATCCATGGCGCAACGGTAGCGCCAAAGTGGCGCCACTTCAATACCCATGGCGTCACGATGGCGCACAGGCAGGGCGCATCCCGCAGCATGCGCGCCCATCGATCGAGAGTGTGGTGAGAGCCCACGAAAAAGAAAGAAATTCCCCTCCCCTTTCAACATATAACGTACCGGGGGCCTTGCGGCAAGGCCGGGGTGGTGGCGCAGAATATCCGGCCTGGGCCAGAAACCTGCGGAAATCAGGGGATTCGCGACGCATGTGCGCGTGGTCGGAAAAAACAACCTAGGCGAATGGATGGTTCATGTTCGATGTGATCGTTGCGGGTGGCGGGCCGACCGGATTGATGCTGGCCGGTGAGCTGCGGCTGCACGGTGTGCGCGTGCTCGTGCTGGAGCGGGAGGTGGAGCCGCCCGCGCATGTCCGCTCGCTCGGCCTGCATGTGCGCAGCATCGAGGTGATGGCGCAGCGCGGGCTGCTGGAGCGGTTTCTCGCGGAGGGCAAGAAGTATCCGGTCGGAGGTTTCTTCGCCGGGATGGAGAAGCCCGCGCCCGAGCGGATGGACACCGCGCACGGCTATGTTCTCGGCATCCCGCAGACCATTACCGCTCGCCTGCTCGAGGAGCACGCGCTCGAGGTCGGCGCCGAGCTCCGGCGCGGCTGCGAGGTGGTCGGGTTGAGTCAGGACGACCGCGCGGTGACCGTCGAGCTGGCCGACGGCACCGCACTGCGCTCGCGCTACCTGGTCGGATGCGACGGCGGCCGCAGCACGGTGCGCAAGCTGCTCGGCGTCGGCTTCCCGGGCGAGCCCAGCACGGCCGAGACGCTGCTGGGCGAGATGGAGGCGACGGCGGAACCGGAGACCGTGGCCGCCGTGGTGGCCGAGGTCCGCAAGACCCAGAAGCGGTTCGGCATCGGGCCCGTGCCCGGGGGAGGCGGCACGTATCGTGTCGTCGTGCCCGCCGAGGGGCTGGCCGAAGATCGCTCTGTCCCACCGACTCTCGAAGAGTTCCGGCGGCAGCTGCGGGTCACCGCGGGCACCGACTTCGGTGTGCACTCGCCGCGCTGGATGTCCCGCTTCGGCGATGCCACCCGCCAGGCCGAGCGCTATCGGACCGGGCGGGTGCTGCTGGCCGGGGACGCCGCGCACATCCATCCCCCGATGGGCGGGCAGGGACTCAACCTCGGCATTCAGGACGCGTTCAACCTCGGCTGGAAACTGGCCGCCGAGATCGACGGCTGGGCGCCGGAAGGACTGCTCGACAGCTACCACGCCGAACGGCACCCGGTGGCCGCCGACGTCCTGAACAACACTCGCGCACAAGCGGTTCTGATGTCCCCCGAACCGAACCACCAGGCGGTCCGCCGACTGCTGTCGGAGCTGATGGACTTCGAGGAGGTGAACCGATACCTGATCGAGAAGATCACCGCCGTCGGTGTCCGCTACGACTTCGGCGCCGGGCACGAACTGCTCGGCCGCAGGCTGCGGGACGTGCAGTTGAAGCAGGACCGCCTCTACGACCTGATGCACGAGGGCCGCGGCATGCTGCTCGACCAGACCGGCCGACTCTCGATCGCAGGCTGGGCGAACCGCATCGACCACGTCGTCGATGTCAGCGAGGAACTCGACGCCCCCGCCGTTCTCCTGCGCCCCGACGGCCACGTGGCCTGGGTCGGCGACGATCAGCAGAACCTGCTAGCACATCTGCCTCGATGGTTCGGCACGGCGGCCGACTGACCGTCACCCGCGAAACGCTCGGTCGGAAACGACCATCCAGCCCGCTCGGCCACGTCACGGACAGAAAGTCGTTGTCCCCCAACGACGTGGCGGCCGACGCCTGCGACGCGGCCGGGCGCTGGACGAGCAGCGCCGAGCCCAGCGCGAACTCGTAGGTTCGCGTGTTCACGCCCATGAGGATCGCGAGTCGCCATGAGGTTCGCGCTGTCGGTTCGTCGCGATAGAACTGCATGAAACGAAGTATGCCGAGAGGGACCGACACATGGGAAAGCTCGTGAGAGACAGGATTCCCGAGATCATTCGGGCGAACGGTGGTACGGCGCGCAGCTGTGTGCTCGACGCGCCCGCGTACGAAATCGCCTTGCACGACAAGTTGCTCGAGGAGGTGGCCGAGCTTCGTGCCGCCGACGACCGCGGCGATCGGCTCGGTGAGGCGGCCGATGTGCTGGAGGTGTTGGTGGCCATGGCCGAGTTCTATGGGTTCACGTTCGATGATGTTCGGCGCGTGGCTGCGGATAAGGCTATGGAGCGGGGTGGGTTTCGGGGGCGGGTCTGGCTCGAGTGAGGGGATGCCGCGTATAGTTTGTTCAGTTCGTACTGAACGTTGCGTGTGGAGGTTACGTGTCGCCGGAAGAGGCGGAGTTCGTGGGTCGGATGGGGCTGCTGTTCGAGATGTTGGGTGGGTCGCGGACGATGGGGCGGGTTTACGGGTGGCTGATGATCTGCGATCCGCCGGAGCAGTCGTTACCCGAACTGGCCGAGGCATTGTCGGTGAGCAAGGCGTCGGTCAGCACGACCGCGCGGCAGCTTCAGGAGGGCGGGCTGCTCGAGCGGCTGCCGAGTGCGGGGCGGCGGCATACCTATCGGGTCACGGCGGGTGGGTTCACCGCGGTGATGAATGTCCAGCTGGCTCGGATGCAAATGGGCGTCGCCACAGCGGAATTCGGGCTGTCGATGCTGGGCGCGGAACGCGCCGAGCAACGCGAACGACTCCAGGACTTCCGGGACTTCTACCAGTTCTGCGCGCAAGACTATCGCGACGAGTTCATGCAGCGGTGGATCGACTACCGCGCAGCCAGGAGACGGTCATGACACAGGTGGGCAAGGTCGATTTCAGTGACGTGCGGTGGGGGTCGGTGCAGTGGACGAACCTCGGTACGCTGTATCTGCGGGCGTGCGAAAGCCGTTCGCCGCAACGGATTCTCGGCGACGACGCGGCGGCGGAGGCGGTGGACCGGATCGACTACGACTGGGCCCGCCTGCACCGCGTCATACGGCCGGGGCTGAACCAGTGGCCGGTCGCGCTGCGCGCTCACCACCTGGACACCTGGAGCGCCGACTTTCTCCGCCGCCATCCGAACGCCCTTGTGCTGCATCTGGGATGCGGGATGGACACCCGCGCGTTCCGGCTGCATCCGCCGCAGGGCGTGCAGTGGTTCGACGTGGACCAGCCGAACGTCATCGAGCTGCGGCGCAAGCTGTACCACGACCGCGACGGCTACCGAATGATCGGCTCCTCGGTCACGGACCCGGGCTGGCTGGCGGAGACCCCGACCGACCGGCCCACCCTGATCGTCGCCGAGGGCCTGCTCATGTATCTGCACGAGCCCGAGGTGCGCGCGCTGCTCGGGCGCCTGACGGATCGCTTCCCCAGCGGCGAACTCCTCTTCGACACCCTGTCGGCGCAAGCCCCGCGCCTGTCGAAGGTGTTCACCAAAGGCATTATCACCTGGGGCATCTCGAACGCCCGCGCACTGGAGCGCTGGAATCCGCGGCTGCGCCTGCTCGAGCGCACCTCGGCCATGACGGGCTTCGAGAAGATTCCCTCCGCCCGACAGCGCGTGCTGAGCCGACTGGTCTACGGGACGTTTCTGCGCAACTACGACGTCGTGAACCGCTTCGAATTCTGAGGTCGGATCAGCCGGATCCGCCGGGTACCACCGCGCCGGACTCGTAGGCGAAGACGACGAGTTGGGCGCGGTCGCGGGCCCCGAGTTTGGTGAGCAGGCGGCCGACGTGCGTTTTGACGGTGGCGACGCTGACGTGCAGGGCGGTGCCGATCTCGGCATTGGAGCGTCCGGCGGCGATGTGCCGCAACACTTCTCGCTCCCGGTCGGTCAGGGCGGTGAGGGCGTCCGGGCGGGGGTCGGGCGCGGTCGGCTGGCGGGCGAATGCGCTGATCATCCGGCGGGTGATGCTCGGCGTCAGCAGCGCATCGCCACCGGCCACCACGCGGATGGCGTGCAGCAGCTGCTCGGGTGGCGAGTCCTTGAGGATGAAACCGCCCGCCCCGCTGCGCAATGCCCGGAAGACGTGCTCGTCCTGATCGAAGGTGGTCACGATGAGCACGTGCGGGCCGTCGGCGCCGTCGGAGGCGATGTGCCGCATGGCTTCCAGGCCGTCCATGACCGGCATCCGAATGTCCATCAGGACGACATCGGGCCGCAGCTGCCGGGTCAACCGGACGGCCTCCCCGCCGGTACCGGCCTCGCCGACGACGGTGAGATCCGGCGCGGAATCGACCAGCACCCGGAAACCGGCGCGCACCAACGCTTCGTCGTCGGCGATGAGGACGCGGATCGGGTCGGGCGCGGCGTCAGGCATGGTGGTCCCGATCGATCGGGAGGCTCGCGGTCACGGCGAATCCGCCCGCCGCGCGCGGACCGGCCTCGAACCGGCCGCCGAACAGCGACACCCGCTCCCGCATGCCTTCCAGGCCGAGACCCGAACCGCCGACATCGATTCCGGCGGGCGCGGCGGCGCTCGGACCGTCGTCGGTGATGACGGCGGTCACTTCGCCTGGCGTATGCCGGATTTCGACCCGGGCGCGGTCGGTGCGCGCGTGCTTGACCACATTGGTCAGCGCCTCCTGCACGATGCGATACACCGTGGTCTGCAGCAGTGCCGGACAGTCCGCAGGCGTCCCGAGCACCCGATATTCCACCATGAGCCCATCGTGCCGCAGCCCGTCCACCAGTTCGGCCACCTCCGCCAGGCCCGGCTCGGCGGGTTCGTCGCGCTGCCCGGGTTCGCGGATCTGCGACAGCACCGACCGCAGCTGGGTGAGCGCGGACCGGCTGGCCGTCTCGATGGTCCCCAGCGCCCGGCGCACCTCGCCCGGATTCTCCTCGAGCAGCAGCCGGGCGACGCCGGACCGGACGGCCACCATGCTCAGCGTGTGCGAGATCAGGTCGTGCACGTCGCGCGACACCCGCAGGCGTTCCTCGGCCCGGATTCGGCGTTCGGCCTCGGCGGCGCGCTGCCGCTCCTGGTCGGCGAGGCTGCGCTGATACTCGCGCCGGGTGCGCAGCATGTCGCCGATCAGCCACGCGGGCAGGGCGATCAGCGGCTGAACGAAGTCCTGGTCCTGATCCTGATACAGGGTGAACGCGATCGGCCCGGCGACGCAGAGGGCGAGCAGCGCGACAATGGTGGCGATCGCGGATTCCCGGCGCGGCCGCCGATCGGCGAGGGTCAGCACGGCGACACCGATGGCCGGGCCGGTATTGCTCACCCACGGCGTGAACCGCACATCGGCCAGCGCCGCGGCGCACAGCACCGCCGCCACCACCGCGAGCACCACCAGGGGCCAGCGGCGCCGGACGATCAGCGGGGCGGACGCCGCGAGACCGAATCCGGCGATCTGCCAGGTCGATCCGATGCCGCTCGCGATGCCGACCAGCAGCGGCCCGGTGAACAGCACGAAACAGGCGACCGCGATCGCGATATCGATCGCGTCCGGGCCCGTGGTATCCGCCCGATGGCCGAGGCCGAGCCGCTGATGCCACGGTGGCGCCGACGGACGCTGCGGAGACGGAGTGATCGACATGGGCCGACGGTATCCGTCGCGGCCGCCGCCGCGCATCGCCCCCGCGGCCGGAGCTCGGGGTCGTTCGGAGGTAGGACCTCGCACCCGAGTACGACCCGAGCGGGCAGTCGTTTCTGGACCTGGGGCCGATGACGCGGCGGGGCCGTGGGAGCGAGGGTGATGGCATGCAAACTCCACACGCCGAGCGCATCTCATCCGGATCCGGTCGCTACCGCCCACGGCTGTCGGGCCCGACGGTCTCGATCGCCGCCGTCTCCTTCGCCGCGGGCATCGCGTCGGGCGGCCTCTCCTACATGAACCGATCCCCCCATCGGGAAGCGCACGTCGCGGGCACGGCGGCATGGTGGCCGCACCTCGCGCTGTTCGTGCTCGCGGTAGCCCTCGTCATTGTCGTGATACGCCGCTCTCCCCGTCCGGTCGACGTGTTGCTCGCACCGCTGGGTTCCCGTGCCGCACAACGACTCCGGCGCACCCTGTCGGCGGCCGGGCGGCGCCCCACGGCCGTCCTGCGCCTGCTGATCGGCCTGCTGCCCCTGGCCATCCTGGTGTACAGCCCCTGGCGTATAGGCGACCAGATCCTCGGCGGCCTCGACCCGAATTTCACCGTCAACGCCTGGGGCGGCCCGTCCTATCTGGGCGCCATGGCCTGCCACTACCTCGACGGCGCACTCCTGATGGCCGCCTCGGCGGGACTATTGAACCTGCTGCTGCTTCCCGCGACAGAACCGAACCACGCGAGGTAGTTTCCTGAGGGTGGCTTCGATGTCGGAACCGAAGGTCCTGCTGGACGGCCTGGGAATACCCGAATCCCCGCGATGGCACGAGGGCCGACTGTGGTTCTGCAACTGGATCGATCGCCAGGTCGTGGCCGTCGACATGGACGGCAGGGCCGAGGTCATGGCCACCCGCGACCCCGACAGCCATCCGATGGGCTACTCCATCGACTGGCTGCCCGACGGCACGCTGCTGACGACCGGCGACAAGGTGCGACGCCAGGAACCCGACGGGTCGATGACCGTGCACGCCGACCAGCACGCCAACGAAATCGTGGTGGACGGCCACGGCAATATCTACCTCAACGGCGCGGACTTCGAGTTCGTCGCCGGAGCCCCGCCCAAACCCGGCTACATCAAACTCCTCACCCCCGACGGCCGCCTCCGCCAGGTCGCCACCGACATCGAGTTCCCCAACGGCATGGTCATCACCCCCGACGACCGAACGCTGATCGTCGCCGAATCCTTCGCCGGCAGACTCACCGCCTTCGACATCGCCCCCGACGCCACCCTGTCCAACCGCCGCGTCTTCGCCGAAGGACTGGGCCCCGACGGCATCTGCCTCGACGCCGAAGGCGCAGTCTGGTCCTCCACCGGCGGCTCCGCCATAGCCCGAGTCGCCGAAGGCGGAAAAATCCTCCAGCACATCGAACTCCCCGAAAACCGAGCCCCTTTCGCCCTGATGCTAGGCGGCCCCGACCACCGAACCCTCTTCATCCTCACCGCGGAATGGCGCCCCACCGACCCCATCCCCACCAACCTCACCCGCCTGACCACCGGCCCCCGCACCGGCCAAATCCTCACCCTCCGGGTCTCCATCCCAGGCGTCGGCCGCCCATGACCCGGAAGCGCCGATGGCGCCAGGAGGATGATGAAAGCATGTCCGGTACACCACGTTTCGACCGCCGCAGGATGGTGCGCCTAGGTCTGACCCTGCCGTTGCTGTCCACAGCGTGCGCGGGTGCGGCCCAATCGACCGATCTGCACGAGACCCTGGAGCATCTCTGCGAGAAGAATCGAATGCCCGGACTGGCCGCCGCAGTGTGGCGCGGGCCCGTGCGGGTCGCAGCGGCCGCCGCGGGGGTTCGCAAGCACAATGATCCGACCCCGGTGACCATCGACGACCAGTGGCATCTGGGTTCGGACACCAAGGCGATGACCGCAACGCTGGTCGGCCTGTTCGTGGACCGCGGAATCCTGCGCTTCGAAGACGTTCTGGGCGAGGCGCTGTCCGACTGGCGCCCGCACCCCGGATACGCGGGCGTGAGCATCGAATTGCTGTTGCAACATCGCGGCGGCACACCCCCGGATGTGCCGGACGACCTGGGCGGGCTCCTGACCGACGGCGACCCGTCGACAGCCCGCGCCGCGGTGGTACGCGCGATCCTCGCCCGCCCACCCGCCGGTGCAACGGGAAAGTACTCCTACTCGAACGTCGGCTACATGATCCTCGGCGTGATCCTGGAGCGGAAGGGCGGGACCTCCTGGGAATCCCTCATGCGCACAGAGCTTTTCACCCCGCTACGGATGGACTCCGCCGGGTTCGGCCCCCCGGGCGATCCCGCAACCGTCGACCAACCGTGGGGCCACACCGAAAACCTCGAGCCAATGCCTCCGGCAGACCCCCGCTCCGACAATCCCCCCGCCTACGGCCCGGCAGGAACCGTGCACTGCGCACTCGCGGACTGGGCCGAATTTCTCCGTCAACATCTCGCAGGCGCCCGCGGCGAACAATCCATCCTCACTCCCGCCACCATGTCCCGACTCCACCGGCCACCCCCCGATGGCGACTACGCGGCCGGTTGGATCGTCGCCACCCGGGAGTGGGCAGACGGCCCCGTCCTCACCCACGTCGGCAGCAACAACCTCTGGACCGCCGAGACATGGTTGGCTCCTAGGCCGTGTGTCATAAGTGGTTTGGGTTGAGGGCGCCGCTGCGCGGCGCCCTCAACTGGTGATGCGGAAGGTGTTGTCTGCGTGGGAGTGTCGATGACCTGATATGGCGAGGTCTCCGGTAGATGGTTCAGCGACCAAGCAAGAACCTGAATACCGGAGACCTCGTGACCAGCATATCGGTGACGAGGCGCGCGGATCTGACCGATGCCCAGTGGGCTCGGCTCGAGCCGCTGCTGCCTCGTGGCAAAAAGGCGGGCCGCCCGCCGAAATGGACGAAACGACAGCTCATCGATGGGATTCGGTGGCGGACCCGATGCGGGACACCGTGGCGCGACGTGCCCGAATACTACGGGCACTGGCGGACCGTGTACGGGCTGTTCCGCCGCTGGCAGCGCGCCGGGGTCTGGGCGTTGAATTGGAAGATGCTGCAGGCGTTCGCCGACGCGTCCGGTGCGATCTTCTGGCAGGTGAGCGTGGATCCACCATCGCCCGCGCGCACCGGCACGCCGCCGGTGCCCGCCACAACGGTTACGCCCAGCGCGAGCCGCCCGGCGGGGTGCAGGTCGAGCCCGTCGATCACGGGCTGGGCCGATCCCGCGGCGGCTGGACCACCAAGACGCATCTGGCCTGCGAGCAGGGCCGCAAAGTGCTCTCGATCGTGATCACCGCCGGTCAGCGTGGTGACAGCCCACAGTTCACGGCCGTGCTCGACGGTATCGCGGTGCCCCGCCTGGGCACAGGCCGGGCGCGGACCCGGCCGGAGCGGGTGCGTGCCGACAAGGCTTACAGCTCCCGCGCCAACCGCGCGCACCTGCGTGAGCGCGGGATCAAGGCCACCATCCCCATCAAAACCGATCAAGCCGCCAATCGTAAGAAGAAAGGCGCCGCCGGTGGACGTCCACCAGCCTTCGACGCCAACGATTACACGCTGCGTCACGCCGTGGAGTGCGGGATCGGCCAGTTGAAGGAAAACCGAGCCGTGGCAACCAGATTCGACAAACTCGCCGTCCGCTACCAAGCCACTGTCCACATAGCAGCGATCAACCAGTGGCTATGACACAGATGAGGGCGCGCGACGCCCGCCCACATTCACTTATGACACACGGCCTAAGAAGAACCTCATCTTCGCCGCGGTAACCAACCGAGGGGGCGACACGGCACACGAGACCACGGCCGCCGTAATCGACTGGCTAGTAGAGACTTACGCCGACGCCTAGCACCAGGCCAGACCGAAACCATCAGCGCCGAAACGATTTCCGGCACCCCCCGCGCACGTCCAGCATCGAACCGGCGATGGCGGCGCGCTTCGTGCCCGCAGACGAATTCGAGGCCGTCGATCCGGCGATCGCAACGAGGCCGCCCCGAATGTCCTTGACCGTCAAGGGGACACGCCCTCGGAGAAGGAGCACGAACGTGATGGGTTCTCGGCCATTGGATCTCGTCGATCTGGAGCGGTTGGCGGTGCCATCGGATCTGGCCGTCGCCCCCGGACGGCGGACGCGTGGTGTATGTGTTGCCCACCGTGGATCGTGGCGGTGATCGGGATCCCCGGTCGCTGTGGCAGCCCCGCGGGCGTTCGCCGAACTGGCCGAGGAGATCGCAGCGCTGGCGGGTGTCACGCCCCCGACACCGTTCGCGCCCCGGACCACGCGTCCCCGGACCACGGGCGCCCAGACCACACGGTCCCGGTGAACCCGGACCGCTACCGGGGGACATACGAACGGGAGGGGCTGCGGGAAGAGGTGGTCGACATCGCCGACGGGCTCGTGGTGCGGATGACGCTCACCGGGCTGCTGGCCAGCCCACGCCCGAGATGCGCCTGGTGCCCGTCGCCGAGGACCGGTTCCTGGCCGGGCAGATGGCTGCCGGTGACCTTCCACGAAGTGGCCTATGGACGCCGATACCTGCATTCCCGCAGACGCGCCGCCCTGGTCCGTAGGCCGGATCGCTATTTTATGCTGGTCGGTTGCTAAGCCTTCGAAGGACTTTGGTCCCTAGCCGCTCGGGACGCACCCGACGACAGTAGACAGCAGGTTACATAACGAAGAATTCAGAAATGACAGCGGGTGAGCTATCGTTTCTGTGGCTCCTTCTCTTCGAACGTGAGATTGATCATGCGGCATCGATCGATTCCGTCCGCGCAATTCTGCTCGGCAATACTCGGCGGTACATTTTCGCTGTCTTCGGCCCAACGGGGCATCTGGTTCGCTCAGCAGCTAGCTGGAGATTTACCAGTATCCATCGCTCAATATATAGAACTTGCTGGGAAGATCGATATCGATCTGCTGGCGGCCTCGGCGCGCCAAGCCGGGCGCGAGTTCGGTACAGGCTACCTGCGCCTGGTCGAGCACGAAGATCAATTACTTCAGGTAGTCGACACCAGCCTGTACGATGGTTACGCATTGCTGGATTTTCGCGATAATACGAATCCCGAGTTAGCCGCGCGAGACTGGATGCGCGCGGAATACTGTACACCACTCGATTTACTGGGCGACCGTCTAGTTTCAGCCGCATTATTGAGAATTTCGGATGACCGATGGTTCTGGTATTCCCGCTTCCATCACATCGTGCTGGACGGTATGGGCGCACTGGCCATGGCCCAGCGCACGGCCCGACTGTACGATGCCGCATTTCGCGGTATCCCGGCGCCACCGTCGGTGGCCGGTGAACTGCCGCGCATCGTCGACGACGATGTGGCATACCGAGATTCCGACCGATACCGGGCCGACCGGGACTATTGGCGCGAACACCTGGCCGGGATGGCCGATCCCGTGAGCCTGGCCGGGCGCTCCGCCGCCGCGGACGCCCATCCGATCCTGTCCGGTGGCGAATTGCCCTGCCAGACAGCGAAACTGCTCGATGCGGTCGCGGCGGCGCAGTCGACAAGTGTGGCGCCGATCGTCGTCGCCGCGTTCGCCGCCTACCTGGGAACCATGACCGGCGCCGCGGAAGTGGTACTGAGCCTGCCGGTTTCGGCGCGCACCACGGCCGCGCTGCGCCGCTCGGGCGGGATGGTCGCCAATGTGGTGCCGCTGCGGTTGCGATTGCGGCCCGACGCCAGCGTGCGCGAGATCGTCCGGCTGGCGCAGACCGAACTGACCGGAGCCCTGCGCCGCCAACGCTATCGGCGCGAGGACATCGTGCGTGACCTCGGATGGCCGATGGACCGGGTCGCCTCGTTCGGTCCGTCGGTGAATCTCATGCTGGCCGACACCCGGATCGGCCTCGGGCCGGTGACGGGCCGGTTGCATGTGCTCACCTCCGGGCCGATCGATGATCTGTTCGTCAATCTCTATCCGGGGGTGGGCGGCGAGAGCACGCACATCGACTTCCAGGCCAACCCCGCGCTGTACCGCTCCGACGAGCTGGCGGCGCATCGGTCGCGCTTCCTGAACTTCCTGCATCGCTTCCTGTCCGCCGACGACACCGCGCCGCTGGTGACGCTCGACGCGCTGTCCGACGCCGAGCGCGCGGTCCTGCTGCCCGCACGCGGCGCCGCGGCCGAGCCTTGCCGGACCTTCGCCGAAATCCTCGCCGCCGGAGCGGATTTCGATCGCGACGCGACGGCGCTCATCGGCGGCGACGTCGCGCTGACCTACCGTGCGGTGGACGAGTACTCGAATCGCCTGGCGCGCATGCTGATCGCCGACGGGGCGGGCCCCGAGCGGACGGTGGCGATCGCGATTCCGCGCTCGGTCGAGTCGGTGCTGGCGGTGTGGGCCGTCGCCAAGACCGGGGCCGCGTTCGTGCCGATCGATCCGGATTACCCGGCCGATCGGATCGAGCACATGATCGCCGACAGCGGGGTGGCCGCGGGTCTCACGGTGGTCTCGGCGCGAGATCGGTTGCCGGACACGGTGTGCTGGTCGGTCGTCGACGATCCCGACACCGCGGCGCAAATCGCCGCGCGGTCGTGCGTCCCGATCGGCGATGCCGAGCGGCTCGGATGCCCGGCCGTCGATCAGATCGCCTACGTCATCTACACCTCCGGTTCCACCGGGCGGCCGAAGGGCGTCCAGGTCCCGCACCGGGGGCTGACCAGTGTGGTCGCGAGTTGCCGTGCCGCGCTGGGTGTTTCGTCCGGCTCCGTGGTCGCCCATGTGATACCGCCGAGTTTCGACGTGTCGATCGAGGAACTGCTGGTCACCTTCGCGACCGGTGCGACGCTCGTGGTGATTCCGCCGTCGGCGTACGGCGGGGAGGACATGGCGCGAATCCTCCGCGCCCACCGCGTCACCCATCTCGATACGACGCCCGCGGTTGCCGCCACGCTCGACCCGGGGCAGCTACCGGATCTGCGTGCCGTCGAGGTCGGTGGTGATGTGTGCCCGCGAGAACTCGTGGCGGCGTGGTCCGGTCGCAGGCTCGTCAATGCCTACGGCCCCACCGAGACGACCATCACCTCCACGTTCAGCGATCCGCTGCGCGCCGATCGGCCCATTGCGATCGGGAGCCTCGTGCGCGGTGCGACCGCGACCGTGCTCGATCCGTGGCTGCGGCCGGTTCCCCTCGGGACGATCGGTGAGCTCTATATCGGCGGCGCGGGGGTGGCTCGCGGTTATCACGACCGCCGCGGGGTGACGGCCTGCCGATTCGTCGCCGACCCGCACGAGCCGGGCGCTCGCCGGTATCGGACCGGCGATCTCGTGCGCTGGTCCCTGGGTGAGAAGGGCACGCCGGTCCTGGAGTATGTGGGCCGCACCGACTTTCAGGTCAAGGTCCGGGGTTTCCGGATCGAGCTCGGCGAGATCGATGCGGCGCTGCGACGGCACGGCGAGCTCGCCGCGGCCGTCACCCTCGGGACCAGGACGGACGCGGGCGGCGATGTCCTGGTGTCCTACGTGGTCGCCGCGCCGGGCGCACAGGTGCGGCCGGAGGCGCTGAAAGCCGCTGTCGGCGCGGACCTTCCGGCGTACATGGTTCCGGCCGTGATCACCGTCGTCGAGGAGATCCCGCGCACCCCGTCCGGGAAGGTCGACCGAACGGCATTGCCCGCCACGGATTTCGATGCACGGGTGACCGCCGGGCGAGCGCCGTCGACACCGCGCGAGGCCACGGTGGCCGCGTTGTTCGCGGAGGTGCTGGGTCTCGATGCGGTCGGCGTGGACGACAGCTTCTTCGCGCTCGGCGGCGACAGCATCGTGGCCATCCGGCTGCTGTCGCGCGCCCGGGCCGCGGGCCTGTCGCTTTCCGCCCGGGATGTGTTCGAGCACAAGACCATTGCCGGGCTGGCCGCGGTGGCGGTCGAGGTCGACGATCGTGCCTTGGCGGAGTTGCCGGGCGGCGGGGTCGGACCGGTCGACCCGACCCCGGCCATGGTGGCGATGGTCGACCCGGACGAGTATTGGCTCCGACTCGGCCAGGCGGTGCTGATCGGGCTGCCCGCCGGGATCGACCGGGCCCGGCTGGCGGCCGCCGTGCGCGCGGTGACCGACCAGCACGACATGCTGCGCGTGTGCCTGCACCGGCAGCACGCGGGCTGGGCGGCGACGGTGCGCCCGCGCGGTTCGGTGGATGCGGACGCCTCGATCACGGTCGCGGCGGCCGGGCCGGACCCGGACACGGTGCGTGAACGCGAATTGCGGCGTGCGGCAGACCTTTTGGACCCGGTCGCGGGTGCGGTGGCACGGTTCGTGCTCATCGAACCGGCCCACGGCCCGTCCCTGCTGTGGGTGGTCGCGCACCGCCTGGTCGTGGACGCGGCGTCGTGGCACATCCTGCTGTCGGATCTGGTCGCCGCGTGCGCGAATGTTCCGCTGCCGCCGACGGGTACGTCGTTCCGTCGCCGGGCACGCGCGCTGGATCGACAGGCGGCCGCGCACGCACCCGAATTGCCTTTCTGGCAGCGACTTCTGACGTCCGGTGATCCGAGAATCGGTGTCGCGGACATGGATCCGGACGTGGATATCGCCGCGACGACGGCGCGGCTGCACACGACGTTCGACCCCGGCACGACCGACGCCCTGCTGACCACCATCCCCACCCGATTCCATTGCGGGCCACAGGATGTCCTGCTGACCGGGCTGGCCATGGCCGTGCATTCCTGGCGAATACGCCGGGGCGACGGGCGGACCGCCACCATGCTCACGCTCGAGGGCGACGGGCGAGACACCGCCACGGTGCCGGGCGCGGAGGTGACGCGGACCGTGGGATGGTTCGGCTTCGACTATCCCGTCGTGATCGATCTGGCGGGTATCGATGTCGACGATGCCTTCGCCGCGGGCGTCTCCGCCGGTGTGGCCCTCAAGGCGGTGAAGGAACAGCTGCGGGCCGTGCCGGACGAGGGAATCGGCTTCGGCATGCTGCGGTCCCGCGGTCTGCTCGAGGACACCCGAGCACCCCAGATCGCCTTCCGCTATCTCGGCCGCACCGTCACCGACGGGCCGGTCGACCGTCGAGGATTCGTCGCCATTGCCGACGACCGTATGCCGCTGTCGGCGGCCGTCGATCTCACCGCCGAGGTCGAGGACACCGCCGACGGCCCACGGCTCGCCGTGGCCTGGACCTATGCCACGCTGATCATCGGCCGGGTGGATGTCGACGAGATCGCCGAGCTGTGGCATCGGGCCGTGGCCGCGATGGCCGCCCATGCGCGGACGGCGGGCGCGGGCGGCCATACGCCCTCCGATTTCGAGCTCGCGGCGGTCGATCAGGCGCAGATCGACCGCTGGGCTGCCGACTATCCGAATCTCGTTGATGTGTGGCCGTTGTCGCCCTTGCAGGCGGGCATGTTCTTCCATTCCCGCTACGACACCGAGGCGGCCGACGACTATCTGGTGCAATCACGGTTCACCCTGACCGGACCGGTCGACGCCGACCGGCTGCGCAATGCCGCACAGGCGCTGGTGACCCGGCACGAGATTCTGCGAGCCGGGTTCGTGGAGACGGCCGAGGGTCCGCGGCAGGTGGTCCTGGCCGATGCCGAGGTCGAATTCCGTGCGCTCGATCTGACCACGCTCGGCGACCCGCACGAGCGTCGTCGCGCGCTCGATCGGACCGTATCGCTCGACGGCACAACACGATTCGATCTGACTCGACCGCCCCTGCTGCGATTCATCCTGGCCCGCACGGGCATCGACACCTACACGCTCGTGCTGACCAACCATCACATCGTGCTCGACGGCTGGTCGGGTCCGCTGCTGCTGGGCGAACTGGCGGCGCTGTACCGGAGTTCGGGCGAGGCGTCCGTGCTGCCGACCGCGAACTCGTATCGACGGTTTCTGTCCTGGTTGGGCGAGCAGGATGCCGAGGCATCGAAACAGGCGTGGCAGCAGTCTCTTTCCGACCTCGGCTCGCCGACACTGGTCGTCTCCGCACTCCCGAGTTGCCCGCCCACGGAAAGCGAGACCGTCTCGGCGGAGCTGCCGACCGCGACCGTCGCCGCACTGGAGAGCACTGCGCGTGCGACGGGGACGACCGTGAACACTCTCGTCCAGGTGGCATGGGCGATGGTGCTCGCATTGCTCACCGGGCACACGGATGTCGTCTTCGGGGCCGCCGTGTCGGTCCGGCCGCCGCACTTGCCCGGTGCCGAGAACATGATCGGTCCGCTGATCAATACGGTGCCGGTGCGGGTACGACTGGATCCGCGTGAGCGGGTGTCGGATCTGCTGCGCCGGATCCACTCCGAACAGGCCGCCGTGGCCGATCACCACCAGGTCGGGCTCGCCGAGATCCAGCGGTGGGTGGACAAACCCGAATTGTTCGACACCATCGTGGCTTTCGAGTCGTACCCGATCGATTCGGCTGCGCTCGCGGGCGCCCTCGATGCCACCGGGATTCGGCTCGTCGATGCCGTCACCGTCGATTCGCCGCCCTATCCGCTGACCCTCATGGTCGTTCCGACGCCGGAGGGATTGCGGGTGACCGTGAAGATCGGGGCGGTCCTGCGGGCGCAACCGGCCGTGCGGCGGCTGTGTGCTCGCGTCATACGGTTGCTCACCCAGATCACCGGCGACCCGTCGAATCCTCTTGCCGCCGTGCAGTACTGCGACGACGTGGAACGCACGGCCCTGGTTCCGATGCGCGGCCCGGTCTCCGTACGGCCGCGCCTGCTACCGGAGATCCTGAGCGCGGGTGCCGCGACCGATCCCGATGCGATCGCCGTCGGATTCGGTGACAGCGCACTGACCTATCGCGAACTCGACACGAGCACAAACCAACTCGCCCGTGTCCTGATCGACCGCGGTGCCGGACCGGATGTGTTCGTCGCGCTCGCGCTGCGGCGATCGCCGGAATGGGTCCGGGCGGTGTGGGCGGTCGCCAAGGCGGGCGCGGCATTCGTGCCGTTGGATCCGAGCTATCCCGCCGAGCGCATCGCCCATATGCTCACCGATTCGAAGGCACGCCTCGGCATCACCCTGACGGCCACCGAGCCGACACTACCGGGCACGCTCGACTGGCTGCGGTGGGACGACCCCGACCTTGCCCGCGACATCCGTTCCCGCTCCGCAGAACCGGTCACCGATGCGGATCGGCGGATACCGCTGCGGATGACGCACGCGGCCTATCTGATCTACACCTCCGGATCCACCGGCATCCCGAAGGGGGTCGTGGTCGGCCATGGCGGTCTCGCCGATCTCGTTGCGGCAGAGCGCCACTCGTTCGATATCGACGCGACGGCCAGGGTTCTCCAGGTAGCCTCACCGAGCTTCGACGCCTCGGTATTCGAACTGCTGATGGCCCACGCCTGGGGCGCATGCCTGGTGATCGCGCCCCCCGACGTGTTCGGCGGGCAGGCGCTGACGCAGCTCCTGCACACCGAGCGGGTAACCCATTGCACGGTAACCCCTTCGGTGCTGGCAACCATGGATCCGGCCGAGCCGGTGGAGCTGCGGTCGCTCGCCGTCGCGGGCGAGGCCGCCCGGCCGGAGTCGGTGCGACGCTGGTCCGGTGTGCCCGTGGACAACCTGTACGGCCCAACGGAGTTCAGCATCTGGGCGACCACGGCCCGCCTGATCGCGGGCGAGCCGGTCACCATCGGCGGCCCGATTCGCGGCGCGTGGGTCGCGGTGCTCGATCCGTGGTTGCGGCCGGTGCCCGTCGGCGTCCCGGGCGAACTGTATCTCGCGGGCCCGGCACTGGCGCGCGGATACCTCGATCGGTTCGCCCTGACGGCAAGCCGTTTCGTGGCCGCCCCGTACGGCGCTCCCGGGGAGCGCATGTACCGCACCGGTGACGTGGTGCGCTGGATCGTCTCGCCGTCCGGTGGCCATGCGCTGGAGTATCTGGGCCGCAACGACGCCCAGGTGCAGATCCGCGGGCAGCGCATCGAACTCGACGAGATCGACGCCGTGCTCGCGCGCGATGATCAGGTGCGGTATGTGGTCACCGTCGATCGTGTCGGGCCGACCGGGGGCACCGTCCTGGTGTCGTATGTGCTGCCGGAGGCCGGGATCGAGCTGGATACCGAACGGCTGCGGGCACGCGCGGCGGCGGCGCTGCCCGCGCCCATGGTTCCGGGGACTATCGTTGTGCTGGACCGGATTCCGCTCGCACCGGGCGGCAAACTGAACCGACATGCCTTGCCGCTACCGGACTTCGCGGGCAACGGCCGCGGATACCGCGCGCCACGCACCGCCGAAGAGCATGCGGTGGCAGGGATATTCGCCGACGTCCTGGGTCGGCAGCGGGTCGATGTCGACGAATCGTTCTTCGAACTCGGGGGCGACTCGCTCATTGCCACGCGGGTCGTCGCGCGGATCGATCTGGAACTCGGCGCGACGATCACGCTGCGCGACCTGTTCGACGCCCCGACGGTCGCCAAGCTCTCCGCACGCTTGACCCCGGCCGACGGCATGCGTGGCATACCGCTCCCGGCACGCCGGGACCGGCCCGACCGAATCCCGCTTTCGCCCGCGCAGCAACGGATGTGGGCATTGAACCGGCTCGACCCGGCGTCGGCGGCCTACAATATCGCGGTCGCGCTGCGGCTCACCGGCGACCTCGAGGTGGGCGCGCTGCGGCGGGCCGTCGCCGCGGTGATCGAGCGGCACGAAAGCCTCCGCACGGTGTTCCCATCCGACGCGGACGGACCGCATCAGGTGGTGCTGGCCGCGGATACCGCGACGCCCGAGCTGGATATCGTCGACGTGGCCGACGGCGACCCGCTGCACGAGCGGATCCACGAACTGGCCTGGTCCGGCTTCGATCTCACCGACGAGCCGCCGCTACGGGTCGGGCTGTACCGGATCGCCGGACGAGATCCGGCCGACCATGTCGTCGTCCTCGTCGTGCACCACATCAGCGCCGACGGCGCGTCGACGGCTCCGCTGGCCGCCGATCTCGTGGCGGCCTATCTCGACGGCCCGGCGGGCCTGTCCCGGCGTCCGCACGCGGTCCAGTACGCCGAGTACACGCTGTGGCAGCGCGAGCTGCTGGGTGACGAGCGGGATCCGAAGTCGGTGGCGGCCCGGCAGATCGGGTTCTGGACGCGGCGGCTCACCGCCCTCCCGGACGTGATGCCGCTGCCCCTCGATCGGCCCCGCCCCGCCGTCCCGTCGCTGCGCAGCAGCGACCTGGACTTCCGGATCGATGCCGAATTGCATGCCGCGCTGACGCGATTCGCGCGCTCGGAGCACGCCAGCATGTTCATGCTCACGCACGCCGCGCTGGCAATCCTGTTCTCCCGGTTGGGCGCGGGCGACGACGTGGTGATCGGCACCCCCATGGCCGGTCGCGGCGCCGCCGCGCTGGAGGACACGGTCGGCATGTTCGTCAACACCCTCGCCCTGCGCACGCCCGTCGACGCGAACGCCTCGCTGCGCGAGTTCCTGTCCCGGGTACGGGAGGTGGACCTGGATGCCTTCACCCATGCCGACCTGCCGTTCGAACGGGTCGTCCAGGCGGTGAACCCGACCAGATCGGCCGCGTACCACCCGATCTTCCAGGTCCTGCTGGTGGTGCAGAACTTCACCGAGCCGACGCTGGAGTTTCCCGGGCTGCGGGTGCGGGTGGAGGACCTGAACCGCGCGTTGTCACCCTACGACCTCACTCTCGAACTGCGCGAACGTTTCTCACGCACCGGGGAACCGGCGGGTATCGACGCTCGGCTGACCTACGCCACCGACCTGTTCGATCCGCGAACCGCGGCATCGCTCGCGACACGGTGGCGGCGCGTGCTGGCGGCCTTCGCCGCCGATGCGGCCATTGCCGTCGGCGATGCCGAGATCCTGGATGCCGCCGAACGGGCGACGCTGGTGGCGGCGCGGCCCGGCGGGGTGGAATCGGTTGCGCTGCCCGAGATTCTGACGGCGACGGCCGCGACCTGGCCGGAGCGCGCCGCGGTGGTCTGCGCCGACACCGTGCTGAGCTATCGCGAGCTCGATATCGAATCGAATCGGCTGGCCCGCATACTGATCCGTCGGGGTATCGGTACCGAGACCGTTGTCGCGCTGGCGCTGTCGCGGTCCGCGCGGCTGGTGATCGGGCTGTGGGCGGTCGCGAAGACCGGGGCCGCATTCCTGCCGATCGACCCGACCCAACCGGCCCAACGAATCCGGCACGCGCTCACCGATTCCGGGGCGGCGATCGGGCTCACGGTCGGCGCGCACCGGGCGGCGCTGCCGGACGCCGTCGCGTGGCTCACCCTCGATGATCCCGAATTCGCTGTGCACGACAGCGGTTCGTTGCTCACCACCGCCGAGCTGGTGCGGCCCATCCGGCCGGACAACCCGGCATGGGTGATCTACACCTCCGGATCGACCGGCTTGCCGAAGGGTGTCTCGGTCACCCACCGCGGCATCGCCGATCTGATTGCCGCACTGCGCGAGTCGCTCGAACTGGACGAAAACGCACGCGCACTCCAGGTGGCGTCGCCCGCCTTCGACGCCTCGCTGTTCGAGGCACTGTCGGCCTTCGGATCCGGCGGCACCCTGGTCGTGTCCCCACCGGAGGTGTTCGGGGGCGCCGAACTCGACGAGCTGATAGCGGCGGAGCAGGTCACCCACGTGTCGGTCACGCCGACCACGCTGGCGACCCTGGACCCCGCCGCGGCGGCGAGCGTGCAGACGCTCGTCGTCGGGGGCGAGCCGGTCGGCGGCGAACTGGTGGAGCGGTGGGCGTCGGGCCGGACGATGCGAAACGTGTACGGCCCCACCGAGTTCACGGTGTGGGCAACGGCATCGGCCCCGCTGGCGGCCGATGCGCCGATCACCATCGGCACACCCCTGCGCGGAACCTCCGCCCTGGTGCTGGATGCCCGGCTGCGCCCGGTGCCGGACGGCGTCGGCGGCGAACTGTATCTGGCCGGTCCCGCGCTCGCTCGCGGATATCACCACCGCCCCGGCCTGAGCGCGTCACGATTCGTCGCCAATCCGTATGGCGCGCCGGGGGATCGGATGTACCGCACCGGAGATCTGGTGCGCTGGAAGGAAATGCCCCGCGCGACGCGGGAGTTGTCCTACCTCGGCCGCACCGACTTCCAGATGAAGATCCACGGGGTGCGCATCGAGCCGGGCGAGATCGATGCCGCGCTCGAACGCATCGACGGCGTCGCCCGCGCCGTCACCGTCGGCATCGACGGCCCCGCGGGCTCCCCGGTGCTCGTGGCCTACGTCGTCGGCGAACCCGGTGCCGAGCTCGATGCCGCGCGTCTCACGGTGGCCGCGGCGAAAACATTGCCCACGTACATGGTTCCCGCGGCGTTCGTCGTCCTGGACGCGATCCCGCGCACCGCCGTCGGCAAGCTCGACCGAAATGCCCTGCCCAGACCGGTCTTCGGAGCCGACGCCACGGCGTATCGAGCGCCGCGAACGCCGACCGAGCAGCGCCTGGCGGCCCTCTTCGCCGACGTTCTCGGGCTCAAGCGGGTGGGTGTCGACGATTCGTTCTTCACCATCGGCGGCGACAGCATCGCGGCCATCGCGGTGATCTCGCGGGCGAAGGCGCAGGGCATGACCATCGCTCCGCTGCACCTGTTCGAGCATCGCACGGTGGCCGGGCTGGCCGCCGCGATCGGCGAGAGCGCGCACTCCCCCACCACGCTGCCGCTGGATGTGCTGCTGCCGATCCGCACGGACGGCGATCGGCCGCCCCTGTTCTGCATCCACCCCGCCTCCGGAACATCCTGGTGCTATTGGGGATTGGCGGACACGCTGCGACCGGGCCGCCCGATCTACGGGCTCCAGGCGCCCGACCTGGCCGGGATCGAGCCGCCACCGCGCTCGATCGACGACTACGCCGCCCGCTACGCCCGCGAGATCCGCACCGTGCAGCCCACCGGGCCGTACCACCTGCTCGGCTGGTCGCTCGGCGGCATCATCGCCCACGCGACCGCCGCCCGCCTGCGGGCCGCCGGAGACACGGTCGACCTGCTGGCCCTGCTGGACGCACCCGGCCGCGACACCGGACTCGATGCGGCCGAAACCCTCACCGCGGGCGAATTCGTGCACAGTTTCGGCGCCCTGTTCGGCATGGGCGACATCCCCGCCGACGCCTCGGCCCAGGAGGCGGCCGACCTGATCTGCGCCCGAATCGGCGCACCGATCATCGACCGGGCCACCATCGAGCGCATCACCGACTCCTACAACTCCTCGGTCCTGGCCGGAACGGGATACCACCGCCCGACCTTCGACGGCGACATGCTCTACTTCAGCGCCACCATCGACGCCTCCGACCTCGTCGGCCCGGACAGCTGGCGCCCCTACGTCTGCGGCACCATCACCAGCTACGACATCGAGGCAACCCACCAGGAACTGACCGCCCCCGCCGTCCTGCCCCGCATCGCCCGAGCCTTGGACGATCATCTGCGGTAGGGCACTAATTTTGTTGACGCGCACGGTAGTTGGCGACATTGATGCGGTTGCCGCACAGATCGGGCATGCAGTAGCGACGTCGGCCCGCACGGCTGGTATCGACGAACAAACCGGCACAGTCCGGGGCCGCACAGTGACGGAACCGCTTGTGCCCCAGGGTGTGTAGGGCACCGAGCAGGCCGATGCCGATGCGGACCGCGAGTTCGTCGGCCAGGTCACTATTCCGCGCCGTGACGACATGCCACTGCCAGTGCCCCTCCGAATCGCGATGCAACACCGGCCCCCTCGCGCCCCGCATCATCAATGCGGAGGCGCGAGCGACCGTTTCGTCCTCGTCGGCCGCCTCCAGCACCGCGCGAACATCATCGCGCAGCGAATGCGTTCGGGTGACATCGGATTCGAGCGGAGCGGCAGACACCTCCACGCCGTGCTCGTCGAGAAACCGCCGCAGCGCAGCCGGATCGGCCAACACCTCGCCGATGCTCGTCCGCACGAGCGGAGCCGTGTTCACCAGGTCGGTCGCCAGCGCCGCACCCGGGACGTAATCCATAAAGTCTATGTACACACCTTACCTCTCTGCTAGGGTAACCGTTATCAGCCAACAATAGACCTTACGGAGGGATTGGGATGCAGACATCGACTCGGCCGTGGCGGCTGTCGCAGCGGGTGCGGGTGTCCGGCGGGGAGGCCGCCGTCGATGTGTTCGGCGACGGGCCGCCAGTCGTGCTCGGCCACGGCACTCCGGCCTCGTCGTATCTGTGGCGCACTGTGATTCCCGTGCTCGCGGCGCGCTACCGGGTCCATGTCTGGGACATGCTCGGATACGGGGACTCGCGCCTGGATTCCGGTGTGGAACCGACCATCGCCTGGCAGGCAAGAACATTGGCCGAACTCGTCCGGCACTGGAACCTGAAGAACCCCCGATTGGTCGGCCACGATATCGGCGCGGGAGTCGTGATGCGGGCACACCTGATCGACGGGGTTCCCGCCACCCGGATCGCACTGCTCGACGGGGCGGTGATCGGCCCGTGGAACACCCCCTTCACCGCGCACCTGGCTCGCCACGGCGACGCCTATCGCACCATGCCGCCGCACGTCTTCGCCGACATCATCGCCCCGCGCATGCGCACCGCCACCCACCTGCCCATGTCCGACGAGGTGGCCGACGCCTACCTGCGTCCGTGGTCGGGCATCGCCGGTCAGCACCGCTGGGTCCGGCAGGCCGAAGTGGTCGACTGGCGCGATACCGACACCGCGGTCGCCCGCCTGGGCGAGGTGGCCGTACCGACACTGGTGCTGTGGGGCGAGCAGGATGCCTGGATGCCGCTCACCATGGCCGACCGGCTCACCGACGCCATCCCCGGGGCCCGCCAGCAGCGAATCCCCGACGCCGGTCACTTCCTGCCCGAGGACAAGCCCGCCGAAACAGCCACTGCCCTACTGGATTTCCTCGACTGATCGCACGCGCCCTCACCCGACCGTGTAACCGCCACGGTCGAGCGCGTCGATCGCCGCCACCTTCGCCGCCGAATGCGACGCGGGGTCGAAACGGTAGCCCAGCCACTCGTGCGCGAGGCGACGCGCGAGTTCGAGCCCGATCACACGCTGACCGAAGCACAGCACCTGCGCGTTGTTGCTCAATACCGAGCGTTCGACGGAGAAGCTGTCGTGTGCGGTGACCGCACGCACGCCGGGCACCTTGTTCGCGCTGATCGCCATGCCGAGCCCGGTGCCGCACACCAGCAGCGCACGGTCGGCGCGCCCGGCGGCGATCAGGTGCGCGGCGGCCTCGGCCGTGTGCGGATACGCGGTGGCCGGGTCGATCTCGTCGGTCAGGTCGACCACCGACGCCACCCGGGGGTCGCCGCGCAGGTCGGCGGCCAGCGTGTCCTTGTACAGGATCCCGGCATCGTCGCAGCCGACGACGACACGCCACTTATCGGTCATCTCTCCCTCTCCCGTCCACCGACGCTGTTTCATCTATCGTGGAGTTCGTTATAAACAACGTCAAGTAGGTTACTTCCCACATTGAACGTGTTAACTTGTGAGCCGAGGCACAACACGGAGAGCGGTAGGGATAGGCACATGACACGGATCTACGGCGGACCGGCAGCATTCGCCCGCGAGGCGCTGGCCGGGTTCTGCGACCTGCATGCCGAGTTCGTCCACCCGGTCGACGGCGGCGTGATCCGATCGACGCGCACACCCGAGGGCAAGGTGGCACTGGTGGTCGGCGGCGGGTCGGGCCACTACCCGGCGTTCGCCGGTTATGTCGGCCCGGGTCTCGCCGACGGCGCCGCGGTCGGCGAGGTGTTCACCTCGCCGTCCACCGCCAGGATCGTCGAGGTGGCGCGGCGCGCGCAGCACGGCGGCGGCGTGCTGCTCGCCTTCGGCAACTACGCGGGCGATGTGCTCAACTTCGGCGCGGCCGCGCGTCAGCTCGCCACGGAAGGCATTGCCGCCCAGATCCTTCCGGTCACCGACGATATCGCCAGCGCCTCCGCCGACGAGCGGGCCGCCCGCCGCGGCATCGCGGGCAATGTGGTCGTCTACAAGATCGCCGGTGCGGCCGCGGAGGCCGGATACGACCTCGATGATGCCGTGCGGGTGGCGCGCCTGGCGAACGACCGCACCCGATCGCTCGGTGTCGCCTTCGCCGGGGTCACCCTGCCCGGCAAGTCCGAACCCCTGTTCACCGTCGAGCCCGCGTCCCTGGACGTCGGCCTGGGTATTCACGGCGAGCCCGGTATCTCGACCCGGGCGATGACCGACGCCGACGGCCTGGCCCGCCTGCTGGTGGACCGGGTGCTGGCCGAGGCCCCGGCCGGTGCCGGCACTCGAATCACCGCGCTGCTCAACGGACTCGGCGCCACCAAGTACGAGGAACTGTTCCTGCTGTGGGGCCGGGTGGCGCGACTGCTGGCCGAGGCGGGTCTCGAACCGGTCGCACCCATTGCCGGAGAGTTCGTGACAAGCCTCGACATGGCGGGCTGCTCGCTGACCGTGAGCTGGCTCGACGACGAGTTGGAGCGACTGTGGCTGGCCCCGGCCGATTCACCGGCGCTGCATCGCGGCACGGTCTCCCCCGCCGACCGCGTGACCGCCGCGCCGCGCGCCACCCGCACCGACACGATCGCCGTGCCCGCCGCGTCCGAATGCTCCGCGGCCGCCGCCGACCGGATCGCCGAGGTGCTGTCGTACCTGGCTCACACGCTCGCCGAGGCCGAGGCCGAGCTGGCCGAGATCGACACATTCGCCGGTGACGGCGACCACGGCGAGGGCATGGTCCGGGGTTCGCGCGCCGCCGTCGAGGCCGCCCGCGCGGCCGTCGATCGCGGTGCCGGGGCGTCGACGACACTGCTGGCCGCCGCCGATGCGTGGGCCGCGCAGGCCGGTGGCACCTCCGGAGCGCTGTGGGGTATCGGATTACGCACCGCCGCTTACGAATTCAGCGATGACACCGCGGTGTCGATGCCGCAGGCGGTGCGGGCCGCTCGGGCCGCGCTGAACGCCGTGGTCGACGCCGGTGGGGCCGTGGTCGGCGACAAGACCCTCGTCGATGCGCTCGAACCGCTCGTGCGCAGCCTCGAAACCGATACCGCCGACCGGGACGGCGCACGGCGCTGGGCGGATGCGGCCGCCGCGGCCACCGCGGCCGCCCGGGACACGGCCCGGCTCACGCCCCGGCTCGGCCGCGCCCGCCCCCTCGCCGCGCGCAGCATCGGGCATCCCGACGCGGGCGCCGTCTCCCTCGCGCTGTGTGCCACCGCGGTCGGAAAAGCGCTGGCGCAGTGACGATGTCACCCACATTGCCCGTGCGTCCGCTCGTCGGTGTGAGCCTGAAGATGTATTTCGGGATCGCACAGACCCGGCGCTGGCTGCGAGACCTGCGGACGATCGCCGACGAGCTGCGGGCCGCCGACGCGATCGACCTGTTCGTGCTCCCGTCGACACCTGCCGTGGCCGATGCCCGGAATATATTGCGCGGCAGTGGGATCGAGTACGGTGCCCAGAATGTGTCCGACCACGACCGCGGTCCCTACACCGGGGAGACCTCGCCCGCCGATCTGCGTGAACTCGGTTGCGCCTTCACCATGGTCGGGCATGCTGAACGGCGGCGTCTGTTCGGCGAGGACGACGCGGTCACGGCCGCCAAGGCCGCCGCGCTGGTGCGTCATGCGATCACGCCGGTCGTGTGCATCGGCGAGCGCGGTCGCGACGGTATCAATGCCGCGGTATCGGCCTGTCTGCGGCAGATCGTGCCCGTCATCGACGCCGTGCCCGACCATGCCGATCTCGTCTTCGCCTACGAACCCGTCTGGGCCATCGGTGCACCCGAACCCGCTGCGGCCGAATATATTACAGCTGTGGCAGCAGGGATTCGCCACGCTCTGCCCGAGCGTGGCGGCGCCGTCCGAATCCTCTACGGCGGCAGCGCAGGGCCGGGGCTGTATCCGGCTCTCGCGTCCGCGGTCGACGGCCCGCTGTTCGGGCGCTTCGTCCACGACACCGGCGCGCTGCGCTCCGCGCTCACCGAGATCGTCACCGGGCGTAGGGTAATTCAGTCGAAGAAAGGAATCGACCGATGACGAGTGCGCGCCGCACGGACACGCCGAACCAACGGCAGCGCCACGACGCCATTACCGAGCTCGTGCTGCATGCCGGGTCGGTGCGCATCGAGGAGATCGCCGAGCGTTTCGGCGTCAGCACCATGACCGTGCACCGCGACCTGGACAGCCTTGCCTCCCAAGGCATTCTGCGGAAATCGCGCGGGACGGTCACGGCGGTGGCGAGCAGCCTCATCGAGGCCAGCATCGAATACCGCGCGCGGCAGCAGCGCGCGGAGAAGTCCGCGCTGGCGCACGCCGCGCTGCGGCTGATCGAGCCCGGCCAGTCCGTCATTCTCGACGATTCCACCACCGGACTCGCACTCGCCGAACTTCTTCCACAGCATCGCCCGCTCACGGTGATCACCAATTCGCAGCGCGTTCTCAACACCCTCGCCGACCGGGACGGCGTCGCGCTCATCTCCACCGGAGGCCAGCACTACCAATGGTGTGACGCCTACATGGGCGCGGTGACCACCGAGGTCCTCGCGAACCTGCGCGCGGACGTGTTCTTCATGTCGACCCCCGCGATCACCGACGGCATCTGCTTCCATCAGCACCACGAAACGGTTCTGGTGAAGCGCGCCATGTTCGCCGCCGCGAAGCGCCGCGTCCTCTACGCCGACCACACCAAATTCGAGCACCGCGCGCTGCACGCCATGACACCGCTGTCGGACTTCGACACCGTCATCGTCGACGCGGCAACCCATCGGGATCACATCGCCGCCATCCGAGACGGCGGCATCGATCTCGTCATCGCGGAGAAGTAGCTCTCAGCGAACGGCAATGGTGACCGTTGTCGTCTTGATCCGTGCACGGCCCTGGTCGAGATGTCAACGGTGACAATGCGTGTCAAATGATGGTCTGTAGACCTGAGACGGTCGAACGTCCGCACATGCCGATTTCCGTGTGTCACTGCGGTTCGGCGGGCGGCGCAGCAGAATCCCGGTGCGCTGGCAGGGTTGTGGGCTGTGTGCAGTCGTGGTGTGTGCGTTGGTGGTGCTGGGGCCACGCCGAACTCGGTAAGCTCGGCGTGGCCAGATTCGCATGTTATCCGACGGTCAGCTCGCGGTCTGCCCGCCGCAGAACACCTCGTTGAGCTTCTGCTGCGCTTTCCCCTGCGCTTGCACCGGCGCGTGCTGTTGGTCAGCGTCCACGTAGGTCAGCGAGGCCTCCATGGTCTTACCGCCGTCGGGCGTGCTGCGCACCAGCGTCCCATAACCCTGGACGCCGCCATCGGAGGAGAAGACGGTACCGCAGCCGATGTCTCGCACCTCGAGCCCGAGACCGTAACTCATCTTCGGGTCGGGCGTCGGGTGCGCCTTGGTCATCTCGGCCAGCAGCGGGGCCAGCAGGAGTTTCCCGCCCACGAGCGCGGAAAAGAACGTGTGGAGATCCTCGGTGGTCGAGATCATGTCACCGCCGGCGGAGACCCAGGACGGGTTCTGGCGGGTGACATCGACCGTCTTCCACTGCCCGCCGTCTTCGTACTTGTAGTAGCCGTGCGCGTGCGGCTCGGCGATCTCCGCAGAGGTGCCCGGCGCCACAGTTTGCCGCAGTCCGAGCGGCCCCAGGATCCGCCGCTGTAGCTGCTCGGCGAACGAACTGCCGGTGACCTTCTCGATCATCAACTTGGCCAGCACGTAGTTGGTGTTGGAATAGCTCCAGTCCGTGCCCGGCTCGAACTTCAGCGGCTTGGACAAACTCATCCGCGCCAGCTCCTCCGGCGGGTAGGTGTGGAATCGGTTGTCCACCCACGGTTTGCCCTGCCAGGGAATCCCCTGCTCGTACCTCCCGTCGGGGAAGTACTCACCGGTGTGGTCGCGCACCCCGCTGGTGTGCTGCAACAACATCCGCACCGTGATCCGCCGGTCCAGCCCGAAATCGGGAAGGTAGTCGGCTGCCGGGGCGTCCAGCCCGATCTTGCCCTCACCCACCAGTTGCAGCACCACGGTCGAGTAGAAGGTCTTGGTGGCGCTGCCGATCCGGAAGTGCCCGTCCGTTGCCGGTTTCTCGGCCTCGCCCAGCTTGCGCACTCCAGCGCTGCCGACCCATTCGCCGCGCTGATCGTGCACGCGCAGCTGCACTCCGGTGATACCGGCATCCACGATCTCCTGGAGGGCCTTCTGAAGTTCCGGGCGATCCTGACCAGCGGGGGCATTCGGCGCCGCCGCGCTGTCCCCGACGGCGACCCCGGTCAGCAGCATGATCGCCAGCGCCGTGACCGCCGTCCGCCGCAAGACCCGCGGCATCCGGCCGCTGTTGCTTCTGGTAGCCCTGGTTGTTTCGCGTTTCGATGTACTGATCACCGCAGCGACAATCGCCTGTCGCTCTGACACCGGACAGATACCGAGCTGATACGCCGCTGACACGGCCACCTCGAGCCGAAATAGCAAGGTTCGTAGCGTGGCTGAGCCGTTCCAGCACCCAGCCACGCTGACTTCAGTCGGCGCTGGTGCGCGCATATGCCGCTGCGCGCGCATTGGTCAACTGTTCAGATAGGTTGGCCAACAGGGACTTTCAACGTCCGGTATTGCCGATGAGCGTGCGTTCCTGTTCATTCGGGGCACATCGGAGCTGAATATCCGGTCTTGCCAGCAGGCCGCGCCCCCGGCTTCGTCACTGGTGGACGTCGACGCAGGTCCGACCGACTTCATCCACTCGGCTTTCAGTCGGCTTACATCGGACACGTCAGGGTGATCGACCGATCAGTTCCCCAAAGCCATTCGCAACAGAAACCATCCGAGGATTGGTTCGCAACGGGAGCAACCTCACGACCGAGACCGACCAAGCCGCTCGGCGGCCACTGTCAAGTTCCCACCGAACGCACGGTATGCCGCATATCGAGCGTTTGGGCACTCGATCCGAGGTGGTCCGGATCGGTTTGCCGACACGGCATCCGGACCGCTCGGCCGAACGCCCGATTGTGCCGAGTGGCTGTGTGAGACTGCCGTGGTGACCGAGAGAGATGCCCTCACCCGTGCCGACCTGCTGCGCCGGGGCTTCGCGCTCGAATACGCCACCCTCGCGTGGAACGTGCTCGGCATCGTGATCCTCGCGGTCGCTGCGATTTCGGCGAGATCGGTCGCGTTGGCGGGGTTCGGGCTGGACTCGTTGATCGAGATCGGTGCCTCGACCGTGGTGATCTGGGAACTCTCCGGCACCGGGGAAACACGGCAACGACTCGCGCTGCGGCTGATCGGTGCCGGGTTCGCCGCGCTGGCGGTCTATCTGCTGACCCAGTCGACCGTCGTGCTGGCCACCGCATTTCATCCCGCGCATTCCCCGCTGGGCATCGGGTGGACCGCGGTAACAGCGGCGGTGATGTTCGCACTGTCGGTGGGCAAAGCCCGTACCGGTGCGGCACTCGACAACCCGGTGCTGACCACCGAAGGACGCGTGACCCTGATAGACGGCCTGCTCGCCGCCGCCGTGTTGATCGGCCTGCTACTCAACAGCCTGCTCGGCTGGTGGTGGGCCGACCCGGTAGCCGGATACGTGCTCGTGTTCTACGCGCTGCGAGAGGTGAAAGAGATCTTCTCCGGAGATCACTGATCACTGCGGCGCACCCGAAACATCCTCAATTGCCGCCTATCGCGTGCGTCTTGCAGTTTGCTGATGGTTGTCCGGTTGGGTCTGCGGATGGGCTAGATCGGTCATGATGGCTCGGTAGGCTTGGCGGGCGATGGAGCGCTCGAGGCAGCGGATGATTTCGCGTTTGGACAAGCCGTCGGTGGTGCGTCTGGCGACGTAGGCGCGGGTCGCCGGGTCGTGGCGCATGCGGACGACCGCGATCATAGGCAGGGCGGCGTTGGCGTCACGGTCGCCGAAGGGATTCAACCGGTGACGGCGGGTTTTGCCGCTGCTGGCCGGGATCGGGTTCGCGGCGCACAGAGCGGCGAACGCGGATTCCGAGCGCAGCCGGTCGGGGTTGCCGCCCGCGGTGACCAACAGCTGGCCCGCGCGGTCGGTGGACACGCCGAACAACGCCATCGTCGCGGATGCGACCGCTTCCAGCAATGCGGTCGATTGCTTTGTCACGGCGTCGATCTCGTCGGTGAGTGCGGGGATGCGGCGGCCGATGTTGCGCAGCGCGAGTTTCGTGGCCTGAGCGGGATGATCGGGACGGTTGACCTCTACCACCGAAACCGAACGTGATCGCAGATAGCGGGTGAGTCCGGCGCCATAGCAACCCGTGCCTTCCACCCCGACGTGTGTCACGGTCCCGAACGACTCCAGCCATCGCAGCAGAGCGTGGTAACCGCCTGTGTCGGCGTGAGTATCCACTCCGCCGAGGACCGCGTTTCCGTCGCTCGCGCGACCCAACCATCTTCACTGTCAGGCTGACTGCCACCTGAACACTTTCTCTCCCCGCCATAGGCGGATGACGGACCACACCGTGGCGTACAGCAGGAGGCCGTTGCGTAGTGCCAGGACTATTACGCCCGGCCAACTTCCGGTGGCGACGCGGTCGTAGACGAAGGGGAATTCGACTTGGGTCAGAAGGGCTGTTGTCAGGATCAGCCCTAGGATTGGGCGTTGGGTGGTGTGGGGGTTCAGGGCGCAGACCGCGGCTACCGCCACGGCCCATACCACGTACTGGGGGCTGAGGACTCTGCTGGTTGTCAGGGCCAGTAGGACGGCGGCGAGGGCCAAATCGGCTGCGGGAGGGCGCATTCGCCACCAGGCGAGCAAGAGGATCACACCGCCGAGGAGGGTGGCCGCCAGGCAGCCGCGGGCCACGGTGAATACGCCCGGGCCTATCAGTTCCTCGGCTCCGTAGCGGTGGGCGATGTTCCAGCCGCCGTGCGTCAGCCGGGCTACCAATAGTGGTGTGGCGGCCGTGGATTCGATTTGCAGCCCGCGCTCGGATTGGAAGCGGAGGAAGGACCATGCGCCGGGGCCCCATGCCGTCAGCGCCGCGGTCGCGGCCGCTCCGACGACGGCCGCCGCCAGGCTCACCCGGCGCAGCGCGGGACGGCGCAAACCCAGCAGGATCACGATCGGCCAGAGCTTCAGCAGCACGCCCGCCGCCGCGGCCGCACCGGCCGCCATCGGGCGACGCGCCGTCCACAGCAGGGCCAGTACGGCGGTCGCCGCCACGATGGCGTCGAATCGGCCGTAGCAGACCCGGCCCAGCAGCGCCACACCCACCGTCCATATCCACGGCCCGGTGCGGGCCGCCACGCCGCCGTCGCGGCGTGCGGCCCGGATCAGCAGGCTCGCAACGGTCGCGTCCGCGGCGGCGACCAGGGCGAAGAAGAACCAGCTGTAGGCGTGTCCGCCACCGAGCAGCCAGGGCACCACCAGCAAAGCGCCTGCGGCGGGCGGATATTGCCACTGTTCGTCGTGCAGCGGGAACGAGTGCTGATGCACCATCAGGTCGGCCCAGCCCCGATACAGCGTCAGGTCCGCGGCCGAAGCATCCCACATGCTGTGCGGCAGTGCCGTCACCCCGGTGAACACCACCATCAGCACCCGAGTTACCGCCCACACCAACCACAACCTCGACACCGACGACAGCCCACGCACAGGGGCGCAGCCTAGGCCATCGCCCTAATGGCCTCGTGTCCGCGTGATCTCGATCCGCAGCGGCACCGGGAATCTCTCGCTGAACTTCGCCACGCTGCCGAACACCCGGGCCGCATCGTCACCACATTTGGCGAGGTACGCCGGATTCTCGTGCGCCTGAGGGATATCGTCGGCGCGGCGCGCGGTGCCGGTGAAGACCACGATGTCGCCCCCGGTGCCATCGGGGACGAACCGCGCGTCGAAATGCAGGGCGACGCGGGGCCGCTCGGCGATGTGGTCGAGTCGGCGCGCCCCGAGCGCGCTGTAGACCAGGATCGAATGGTCGTCCTGGAAGACGAACCCGACCGGGTTCGGTTGCGGGGTCCCGTCCTTGCCGACCGTGGTGAGCCAGATGAGCTGTTCCTCGCGTAACCGACGCCAAACCCGTTCGCCGAACGACGTATTGGGGTCGGGGAGCGCACTGTCTGCCATGCTCCCCGACACTAGTTGCCCGGCGAGTCCATCCGGGTTCGATCAGTGGATCAGCTGGGCATGGGACGCGGTGAAGTAATCGCCGTGCTCCAGGTCGGCGAGCAGCGTCGGGTGGGAGCCTTCTCCAGGGCCAGGTGGAACAGGGTGGCCGCGTCGAGCCGATGGACCGCGGGCCAGCGATTGGCGCCGTCGCCGATGTAGGCCGACCTGCCGGTCTTTCGTGCGGTGGCGACGAGCACGCCGATGAAGCCGTAGTCCCCGGGGCCGTGGACGGTGGGAGCGAGCCGGACCACGCTCGCGCGCACGCCCTGCGCCGCGAAGTCCAGGCAGGCCCGCTCGCCCGCGATCCGGAAACCGCCGATCCCGGCCGGGTCGGGCTCGTCGGTCTCGGCGCTCTCCCGACCGGCGGGCATGACCAGCGTGCCCGAGGTGCCGACGAACGGCTTGCCCGAATCCCGCAGCACCCGACCCAGCGTCTCGATCGCGGTCCGATCGCGCCGCATCATGCCGTCGGGATCGGCGAAGTCATCGCCGAAAGCCATGTGCAGCACGCCATCCGCGGCCTCGGCACCGGCCCGCAGGCTGTCGAGATCATCCAGGGAGCCGCGATGCGGCGTGGCGCCCAGCGACTCCAGCCGAGCGGCCGCGACCTCCGAGCGCGCCCGACCGGTGACGGTGTGACCGGCCGCGATGAGCTCGGCGACGACGGCGGGGCCGGTCAGTCCGGAACCACCGGTAACGAAGACATGCATGGAACACTCTCCCATTTAACGCCAGTAACTGGCGCAATGTGATGCCGCTCACTGCCGAGTCCGCGATAGCCTCGGAGGGTGCCACGGAGCGGATTGGAAGCGCGCCGCCGCCTGCAACAGGCGGCCCTGGAGCTGTACCGGGAACGCGGATACGACCAGACCACCGCCGCCGAGATCGCCGCCCGGGCAGGCGTCAACGAGCGCACCTTCTTCCGGCACTTCCCGGACAAGCGCGAGGTGCTCTTCGACGGCGAAGCCACCCTGCGCGACACGCTCACACAAGCGGTCGCCGACGCGCCCGCCGATCTGCCGCCCCTCGAAATACTGCTCCGCGCCTTCGGAAAAGCCGCGCGCATCCTCGAGGACAACCGCGCGTTCTCCGAGCCCCGCATGCACGTCATCGCCGCGACCCCGGCCCTGCGCGAACGCGAACTCGCCAAGCACGCATCCCTGATCGACGCCATGGCGGAGGCGCTGCGGCAGCGCGGTATCGACAACCGGCTCGCCCACCTGGCCGCCCAAACCGGTTGGTCGACATTCCATTACGCGACTCGAGTCTGGCTCGACGACCCGTCGCAGAGCCTGGACACCCACCTGGCCCAAGCCTTCGACGATCTGCGCACTCTCTCCGCGACCGCCCCGGCGACGACGTCGAAATCCGAAAACTGATACCGCGCTCGATACGTCGGGCATGATGCGTAGTACGCGGTCCGTTCGGGAGGAGGCGGTGTGAGGGACGTGTGAGTGGCGCGGACTTCGTGCGGGACACGGTGGGGCACATCGATCTCGGGGTGTGGCCCGCGTTGTCGGCGGAGCAACTGGCGGGCAGCCCGGAGATGGTGCGGGGTTTTCCCGCGCGGGACGCCGCCGCGCGGGCGCTGAGGTATGCGCGGCTGCGCGGTCGGATTCCCTACGACAAGATCGGATTTCGGTGGCTGGCGGCGACGCCGGTCAAGGGATATGTCCCGCTGCAGACATTCGCTCAGGCGCGCCGGGACAGTGAGCGGGAGCGTCGCAGAACGTCACCGGCCGATCTGGATCTGATGCTGACACAGACCCGGAAATTGCGGCACCGGCCCCTGGCGATCCCGGACGGTCGACTGAAATTCACGATCCAAAACGATCTGATCAACCTCACCCAGGTGGCCGAACCCGGTCGGCCCGACGACGGTCTGATGTGGTCGTTCCCGCTCGGTGCGCCGCCCAAGGAACTTCTCGATCTCGCAGACGATCGCGATGAACCGCTGCTGCTGACACAGCATTCCCCGCAGAACGTGCCGCGCGTATTCTGGCTGCCGCTGCCCGCGCTGATCGACGCGGGCCGTTTCGGGCGGATGCAGGAGATCACCGCCGACCTCGTGCCGCACACGGCTCCCGGCAACTACTACTGCTTCATCTCGCATCGCTGGCTCACCCCGACCCTGCCCGACCCGGACGGGCGACAGGCGCGCTTGATCGCCTGGCAACTCGTCGCCGCCCTGTGCGAAGCCGTCTACGTGGCACACGAGCGCGGCCTGCACACGCCGCGCAGAATCAGTACCTTCGGGAACGTGCCGCTCGGCCCATTCGGTTCGGACCTCGCCGAGGCGCTCATCGTGAACGTCCTCAGACCCGGCCTGGACGCATCGAGCCTCACCGCGTTGCACTCGGAAATCCTTGCGCTGCAACGGGAAACCGCCGACCGCGGCGTACTGGCCGGTCACGCCGACGCCGATCTCGGCCGCCTGCGCACCCTGGTCGCGGAACACCCTCGGCTGCGCCGGCTGCTCGACCGCGTATTCGTCTGGTACGACTACAGCTGTCTGCCGCAGCAGCCCCGCACCCCGCTCGAACAGCAGGCGTTCGAACAGGACCTGCGCGAGACCGAGATACACCAGTTCCTCGGCCGCACCGCGATCCTCCTCGACGACGCCGACGACTATCTCACCCGGGCATGGTGCACGCTGGAGGCCGTAATCGCCGATACCGCAGGCAGTTTCGATATCCTCGTGGGCGCCGACCGTCCGACGGTATCGGCCGGGCGCACCGAACACCATCTGACGACGCTGCTGGCGGACCGGCCGCACGTGATCTGGCGCGCACTGCTCGACACCGAGCTCTTCGGCATCCAGACACCGGCGGAATGCCTTCGCAGGCTGGAACTCTCGGCAACCAACGAGACCGATCTACCGGCCATCTACGACGGGCTGCGCCGACTCGGCATGCCGAAGAAGGTCCATATCGACGAGAGCGAAGTGCTCACCGGCACCTTCCCGCTTCCGCTCACCGATCGGGGCCACACGGTCCTCGTTCCGACCTCGAGCGACACCCAGGAGCGACGGGTCGTCGGCACCGCCTCGCTGGACTGGGCCGCCGCTACACTGCTGGACGATCGCCGCGAAAGAGACTCCCGCACACCGTCTTTCGTGGCCATGAAGGGCGCGGGACGCTGCCATGTTGCGGTCATCGGTTCCTGCGAGGGCGAGGCCATGATGATCGCCGACTGGGTACTCACCCACACGCCCGGCCTGGCGGAGGTGGCGGGCGCGGGCGTCCGCTCGCTGTCCTGGCTGGCCACCGATGTCGCACCGGTCGGGCACTTCGCCGACGGCGTATTGCGCACCGCCATGGTCGACGCACCGCTGTGGGTCCTGGTCGCCGCCGACACCCGTTTCACGCGCTGCCCGATCACAATCTCCCTCACCAACTCGATCGTCGCCGCCGCGCTGCCGTATGTCGCCGTCGCCCTCGATATCCGCCGCGACAATGTCACACGGCACGCACCGGTCCAGGGCGCTGGTTCCGTCGTCACACGTCGCGTCGACGCGAAGCGGGCCGAGGCGGCCGAGTGGCGTGGCGGCCTGTTCCGCGTCCACCTGTTCGACGAGCTCCGACGCACCTTGCCCGGGGAAAGCCCATGACCCCGAACGACTTACGCGATCGGCTCATGACGGCCCATCGCGACGGCGACCGACAGCAGTTCGACAAGCTCTGCCGCCGCCATGCCGACACCATTGTGCGCGTGTTCAACGACTGGGCCGTCGCCCCGGCCGAGATTCGCCAGGATCGACAGGCGGTCGCCGCCTACATCGAGGCGCTGGCCGCCATCGCGCAGGCGTTGCAGGCCCTCGGGCACCCCGAACCGATGGCACGGCTGAGCCCGGACGGCCCGGCGAACCCGATCAGACGCTGGTATTACGCCTACGCCCGCGCCGAACAACTTCTCCACGCGGGCGAATACGACGCCAGCTCAACAGAATTGCACGCACTCCTGGCCGATATGCAAGGCACGATCGGCCCCGGCGTCGACGATATCCGGACCAAGGTCGCAGGCATGCTCGGCACCAATGCCTTACGGCTCGGCCGCATCGACGAGGCGATCGTCCACACCCGGGAAGCGCTCCAACGCAGCCACACGGCAGGCGACCTCGAAGGCGTGTGGATCTACACCGAGAACCTCGACACCCTGCTCGTCGCCCAGGAGATCGCGGCGGGCACCCCGGCCGGGACGGAGCTGGCGCACACCCGCGACCGACTGGCGTTCGCGCAGGACCTCAGCGACGCCAGACGCTATACGGCAAGCAACGAGGTATTGCGTGAACTGCTCGACACCCTGCGCGACACCGCCGGAATGCGTTACCTGGGAAAGATTTACGGGCTGCTCGGCCTCAACTACTTCCGGTCGAACGACCCGGCCATGGCCGAGCACTGCACCCGGCTCGCACTGGCGCAGTGCCGACAGCGGCAGGACTACGCGGGCGAGCGCATCTACACGGCGAACCTGGCGGTGATCGAGCAACGGCGATAGCGCGCCAGGCGAGGCCGGTGACGGGCATGGCCCGACGCAGGCCGACCGCGAACCCGCGCGCACAACGAACGGTTGTGGCGCGCCGGACGATCGGTTGTTGGTGCTCGGGCCCACCGATCGGCTTCAATCTCGATGACGGCAGCGGGCTGTCGACGGGTGGAGCGAGGTGCCGACGGTGTGGCGGAGGACGAGGCTGGGCCGGGCGTTCGACCGGTTGTGGGCCGCCTATGCGGTCAGCGCCTACGGAACCGGGCTCGGGTTCGGGGCGTTCTCGATCGTTGCCATCAAGGTCCTCGACGCGGACTCGGCGCAGGTGGCCGCCCTGTCGTCGTCCGGGCTCGCGATCGGGGCGCTGCTGGCGATGCCGCTGGGGCCGTGGATGGAATTTCGCGCCAAGCGACCGGTCATGATCGCCATGGACGCGGTCCGTTGCGCGGCGCTGGCATCCATCCCGCTCGCCTACTGGCTGGGCGTGCTGTCCTTCGCGCAGCTGCTGATGGTCTCCGTCGTTGCCGCGACGGCGAAGATCGCATTCACGGCGGCCAGCGGCGCGTATCTGAAGACCATCGTCCCCGCCGATCGACTCGTGGTGGCCACCAGTCGTTTCGAGTCCACCACCTGGTCGGCCACCATTATCGGGCCGCCCGTGGGCGGCGCCGTCATCGGACTGCTGGGGCCGGTGACCACCCTCGTCATCGATGCGGCGAGCTATCTGCTGTCGGCGCTCGGCATCATCGCGATCAGGGAGCCGGAGCGGCCCCCGAACCCGAGAACGGACCGAACGCGGTGGCGGAGCGACCTTCTCGAGGGATGGCGCTACATCCTCACCCATCCCACGCTGCGCCGGTTGTTCGTCAACACCATGCTCGTCAACGGGTTGATCATGGCGACCGAACCGCTGCTGTCGGTGCTGATGCTGTCCCGGCTGCATTTCCCGGTCTGGCAGTACGGGCTGGCCTTCGCCGTCCCGTGCGTCGGCGGACTGATCGGCTCGCGGCTCGCCCGCCGAATCGCTTCTCGCAGTGGCGATCACAGGGCGCTGCGGGTCTTCGGCACACTGCGCGCCTGCTGGTCGCTCGGGCTGGCATTCATCCGACCGGGCGTGGCCGGGCTCGCTATCGTCATGATCACCGAGCTCGGGTTGATCGTCTGCGCGAGCATCTTCAACCCCGTCTTCGCCGCTTACCGGTTGAACAACACCGACACCGACCGCCAGGCCCGCGTGCTCACGGCCTGGTCGATCACCACCACGACGAGCATTGCCGCGATCACCATGCTGTGGGGCCTGCTGGCACAGCTGACCGGCCCGCGCACGGCCATTGCCCTGGCCGGGATTCTGTTGCTCGCCACGCCTTTTCTGCTGCCGCGGCACATCGCCCGGCCGGAGCCGAAAGACTCTCGGCCGCAGCCGGACAGCCTGGCGACCTTCAAGAGATGAACCCCTGCAAGAGGATTCGCACCGCCTCGCGCAACGCCCGCGGATCGGCTTCCCGCGCCCCGGCACCCGCCAATCGGTCGAAGATCAGACCGTCCAGGCATCCGACGAAGGCGTGGGCACGCTCCTCCGGATCGGGCGCGCCCAGAGCGGCGAACAACTGCGTGGCCATGGCGCGGAACCGTATTCCGCTGTGGTGCAATGCCTTCCGAAGCTCGGGTCGCCTTGTCGACTCGAGGGCCAGTTCGTAGCGAGCCAGCATGCGGTCCCGGTCGACGGTCAGCCACCGCTGCACGATCTCGGCCAGCAGCGCCGCCAGTCCCTCGGGATCCGGTGCGGGAGGCAGAGATACCGCGAGTTCGGCGGCGTCGCGCTCCGCGAGCCGGTCGACCGTCGCCGCGAGCAGCGCCTGCCGGGTACGAAAGTTGTTCGAGCAGGACCCCTCCGGCAATCCCGCGGCCCGATCGACGGCCCGGTGGGTGAGCCCGCGCATGCCGGTTCGAGCCAGCGTTTCGATCGCGGCATCGGTCAGCCGCGTGCGGCGATCCGTGCTGTCGGTCACAGCCGTTTCCATTCCTCCCGCCACGTACTACAACTGTAGTAACGACTAACTACATCTGTAGTGGAGGATATCGTGAGCAAGTCTCCGAGTGCGATCGTGGTGGGTGGCGGAATCGGCGGCTTGGCCGCGGCCATCGCGCTGGCCCGGCGCGGGTGGCGCGTCGAGGTGCTCGAGCGGGCCGCCGAGATCGGCGAGGTGGGGTCGGGTATCTCGCTGTGGCCCAACGGCCTTCGCGCCCTGGATACGCTCGGGCTCGGGGATCGGATACGGGCGGAGGGGACGCTCGGCACCGACGGCGGCATCCGCGATCGATACGGTCGCTGGCTGTCGAAAACCGATACGGCCGCGCTGGCGCGCTGGTATTGGTCACTGGTCGCCGTTCGCCGCGCGGACCTGTTCGCCATCCTGTCCGCGGCCCTCCCGGACGACGCCCTGCGGCTGGGAACCACGGTCACCGGTGTCGAGGATCGCGGTGCCGCCGTGACGGTGACGCATTCCCGGGGGCGCTCCGAGGCCGATCTGGTGATCGGCGCCGACGGTCTTCGCAGCGTGGTCCGTGCCTCGGTGTGGCTGCACGCCCGCGCACCCCGGTACGCCGGTTACACCGCCTGGCGGACGATCACGCGTCCGCTGGATTTCAAGCCCGATGGAAGCGAAACATGGGGCCGCGGCGAGCGTTTCGGCATCGTGCCGCTGGGTGACGGTTGTGCGTACCTGTTCGCCGCCGCGACCGTGCGGGAGGGCGAGCGCGGCCCGGACGGCGAATTCGACGAACTACAGCGCCGTTTCGGCCACTGGCCCGATCCGATCCCCGCGGCGCTGGCCGCCGTGGAGCCGAATGCCGTACTCCGCCACGACATCTACGATCTTCCCGCCCTGGACACCTTCGTCCGGGGCCGCATCGCGCTGCTCGGCGACGCGGCGCATGCCATGACGCCGAATCTCGGGCAGGGCGCCAATCAGGCCCTCGAGGACGCCGTGACCCTCGCCGCCCTGCTCGACCGCCACCCGATCGGTCCCGCCCTGACCGGCTACGACCGCGTGCGTCGCCCTCGCGCCCAGCGCATAGTGCGCCGCTCCCATGTGATCGGCGCCGTCGCCCAATGGTCCTCGCCGCTGGCAACTCGCTTGCGCGACACCGCGATCCGGCTGTCACCGACCCGCGCGATGGTCCGGAACCTGGAACCGATCGTCGACTGGCGGCCGCCGGAGTGAATCGTCCGCGCCCTCAGTGCACGCGCAGGCCGCGGCGGCTGACGACCAGCGCGGCGACGACGGTGCCCAGGATCCAGACGGCCAGGCCGACACCGGTATCGAGCGCGAGCCGCAGGTCTCGGTCCAGGTGCGGGGGCAGGTGGAACAGCGGGTCGTGCGGGGTGCCGTCGATGGGTGCGATCAGGTAGTAGAGCCCGTACGGTAGCGCAAGGTGCGCGAGCCACACCACGGTCGTCCGGCCGCGGCGTTCTCGCCACCACCGCACCAGCGTTCGGGTCTCGACGGCCAGCAGGACCGAAAGAAGGTTCCCGACGCCGAGCCAGCACAGCGGCGGCAGCGCCACGCTGAACACGGTGGCGAGCAACGGTTTCGGCGGTAGCGAGTGCGCCAGTACGGCGGTCGGCGGCCCGACGATGACCAGCAGCGCAAGGTTTTTCGTGACGAGAATGTGGCGCACACCCCCTCGAGCCGGTGCCGGGGCGGGGCGAACGACCACCGCACCTCGTCGCTCACTCGCCGCGGCAGGCCGTGGTCGGGCGACATGGGCGCGGGCGGTGCGGCCGGGATGTGGTCGGACCGCAGATACGCGTCGACGAGTTCACCCAATTTCGCTGCAACCACACCGGGAATCTTTCGCGGCAGATGATGCCCGCCCGCATCGACCAGCTCGAGCCGGGAGGAATCGATCGTGCACCGCCCGAGCGGTCGAAATCGAAACAACCTTATCCATCGGATCGGCGAGGATCAATGTCGGCATCGGGGCTCCGCCCAGGCGACCCAACCAGCGGTCCAGCCCGCGCAGCAATTCCCGCTGCTCCGTCAGGAAACTCCGCCGAACCCGACCGTGATCGTGGCGAATACACGCCAAGGCTTGCAGCGACGGCGGCCCCGCCGCCCGGCCGCGCACCAGCAGCCCCCGACACTGCCGGGCCATCCACGGCAGTACCGTCCACGCCGTCATGGACGGCATCGGTCCGGCGACAGGCGCGGCCAGCAACTCGTCCCACACCGTCACGCATCCCGGGCCGATGCTGGCGAGCAGCGCCAGCCCCCGCACCCGCTCCGGCGCCATCGCCGCCGCCACGAGCGCGACCCCGCCCCCATAGGAATGCCCGACCAGCACCGCCGCATCCCACCGGTCGAGCAGCCAAATTGCATTGCCCTCGAGCGTCGAAGCCGGAGACCTGTTCCCGCCGTAACCCGGCCGGTCCCAGGCGAATACCCGCACCGAGCCGGGCAGCCGCGCAACGATCGCATCCCAGTCCGAGCGATCCCCGGGCTGCCCATTCAGCAGAATCACGGCCGGTGCGCGCATACCGGCGCCCCGATCACGCCCGGCGCCCACCATGCCCGACTCCTTCTCCCGGATCCTTCCGATATCGAAGGTAGAGAGCGCGACTGGCGCTCGGCTGGTTGTTCCCTGTGTGTTCACTGCGCTCCGTGCTCAGTCGAGCGGGTTCACGGTTCGCCCACGTCGTCGCGGGCGAGTCCGGCAGCGGACAGCCGTGCCCGGACGTTCTCGACCGCGTGCTGCACCCGTTTGCCGTTCCGGATACCGGCCGACGACCGGCACCTCGGGCTATCGGAATTAGTCGGCTACGCGGCGGGGGCGTCCACAGCCGCGACTCAGCTCGAAAGTCCCGGCCACGCCGCATATCTCGGCCCATGCGTCGAAGCTTGACGGACCGCTGATGTGATATGTTCGTACCATCAAGGCGAAAGGGGAGGCCATGCCGAAGATCGGGCGGTTCACCAGCGAGGAGGCGAAGGCGACCTTCCTGCGCGCCTACGATGCCCTGGCCGCGCAGTGGCCGGTGCCGTCGACCTGCCTCGACGTCGAAACATCGTTCGGGACAACACGAGTGCGAAAGTCCGGAAGCGGGGAGGGTGCGCCGATCGTGTTGTTGCCGGGCATCGGCGGTAATGGTCAGGTGTGGTTCCGATTCATCGAGGATCTGGCGCGGCACCGCGTCGTCTACACCCCAGATGTCATCGGCTGGGCGGGGCGCTGCGTCCAGACCGCGCCCCTGCGCGACGCGGAAGACGTCGCGACCTGGATGGCTCAGGTGCTCGACAGACTAGATGCGGAGCGCGTCCATCTGGCCGGAAATTCCTTGGGCGCCTGGCTGGCCGGTGCCACCGCGGTATACCGCTCCGAACGACTGGCAAGCCTGACCATGTTCGAACCGAGCGCATCGACCTTCGCCAAGCCCCGCTGGAGTCTCCTACTCAAATTCGTCGTGGCAGGCATACGGCCGACCCCCGAACGGATGCGAAAGCTCAACAATTGGCTCATGCCCGGCCTCGAACTCACCGACGACGAGTTCGCAATCGCCATGGCAGCCCAGAAGTTCCGCATGGCAATGCCCTGGGACCGCCCATTCACCGACCACCAACTCTCCGCCATCACCACCCCCACCCTGATCCTCTTCGGCGCCGAAACAGTAGTCAGCAACCCAGAATTCGGCGCATTCCGCGCCCGCAACCACATCCCCTCCGCCGAGGTCGACATCTACCCAGGCATCGGCCACGACCTCCTGTGGACGAACCCGCACCAGGTAATTCCACGCTTCCTCAGCTTTACGGCCAGCCACGACCAGGTCCGGTCATGAACCGGATCGGTGTGGCAGGCTCAGGGTCGTAACTCTGGCGGAAATCCGGTCCAGCGCACTGCATCCGGTAGGTGCCCTACGTCGTTGTAGACGAGGACGCGGGAAGGGCTGCCGGGTGCGTAGCGGATCACGGTCAAGGCGGCATTTCCATGATTGAGGCCGAGCCAGCGCCACCGTGGCGCGTCCATCGCGTGCCGCACCAGCCAGCCGATCAGGAAGTTGTGCGTGACGACCACCTCGTGCCGCACCTGGTCCCCCGGCACCGGCCCGGTGAACTGGGCGAGGAAATTCAGGAAGTGGTCGGCACAGTCGGCCCCTTGTCTCAACCGCCTCTCGACGCGGCCACGCAAGATTAGCGCGGACTGCCGTGCCTCATCGAAATCGCAAGGGCGATCGAGGCCGGGAATTCGGTTGGGCCGACGCCTACGGGTGTGATTCACTGGCCAGGTGAGTCTGACCGTGCACGTCTTTACTCTTCAGGACGGCGAAACGTCGTTCCTCGACGCGGGTGAGGGGTGGATGGACCTTGCCGGGTTCGAGAGTTGGCGCACCGAAGTATGGGGTAATGCGGCCGTTCGCGAGCTGGGGGCACGATTCTTTCCGGTACTAGCCGAGGGTGATCTGTGGGTATATCCGGATAAGGTACTGGAGTTCGCACGTGAATGCGCCAGTCTCAGCGACAATCTGAGCACGATCGCACCGTTCCCGTACCCGCCATGGCCCGATGCCACACACCTGAGGGTGATCGATGCCGTCGCGTCCCGTCTGGCGCATATCCAGATCGCGGTAGGGCGGGCTCTCGGCGTGGGCGGTGGAGTCGTCATCTGGTGATCATGGTTCGGGCATGCTGCACCGGGGAAGCGGTCGGGACGCAGAGCACAAAGTAAGCGTCAGATTTACCGTGTGATAGCCGAGCGATAACCAACCGGTACGTAGACTTGCGGGTGAGACAGTTCCGGAAATGAGGGGTGACTGTCTCGTACCAGCAGTAAGAGGTGATCGCAGTGCTCCTCGAACTTATTGCCCTGCTGTTTTTGATTCTCGTCATCGACCCGAGCGATGACCCTGACCGGGATCTTTCCGACAGCCCCACCATCGAGCCGCAACCCTATCGACGTCCCCAACACACCCATCGGTGAACTTACCGGCCTCTACAGATGGATGTCGGTGAGCTCGAAAACGAGTGGTGACGGAGCGTGAGGCTTGGGACTATCGCGGTGTGCTTGTCGTCCACCGCGGTGTGCCCGCCGATGCCGACCGTTGTGTTGCGATTGTGCGGGGATTGCCGGAGTACTTCACGACGGATGTTGGCGGGAAGGTCGCGGGCCTGATGGGGACTCATCCGGCGTGGGTCGTTATGGATGGGTGCGATGTCGTCGGGTTCGCGATTGTGGAGCACCGGTCCGCCGCTGCCGCGGATATGTGGTCCACGCTGCGCGGGACCTCCGGTATTTTCGCGTTCCGCCTCTATCTCCTCGCGCAGGCGACCGATCTGGCCGAGCGCATGATCGGAGCCGATCCCGATCTGTTCTTCGGACACTTCCTCGACAGCTGGACCCGGGTACCCGACGCCATCCCCGACGACATCCGCACCGCGTATCTCACCGCCGCTCGTAGCCGAGACGCTATCCGAGCGATCTGTGGCGACTATCGCGCCAGCGCATACGTTGACAACGATCACGACGAAGCCGACCGCCGCGCAGGCCGTCGGCTGAGCATGCCCGTCGCCGCGCTCTGGCAGGACCCGGGTGAGACCGTCCTGCCATTCGACCCTGCCTCGATTTGGGCGGGATAGGCCGACGATCTGCGCACTGCCACAGTCGAATGCGGCCACTTCCTACCGGAGGAGCGGCCGGACGTGGTCGTCGCCGCGATACGCGACTTGATCGACTGACGCTCAGCGCCAGCGCAGAAGCATTGTGCGGCTGGTTGTTCCGACTCGGTTGATCATTGCCGAGTCGGGTACCTCTACGAAACCCAGTCGTTCGTATAGGCGGCGGGCCGGGTTCGTGTCGCGGACGCTCAGGCTGATGGCGGGGTAGATCGAGTGGGCGTTGTGGATCAGGCGGGTTAGCATTGCGGTGCCGAGGCCGGTGCCGCGGGCTTCCGGGGCGGTTGCTATTGCCAATTCTGGTGTGGTGTCGTTGATGTAGCCGTAGCCTGCGTTGTTTCCGGTTAGGAGGCGGAGCCATGCTGCGCCCTGTGGTTTGTTGTCGATGCTGCCTATGATGCCCAGACCTCCTGTGGTGCCCCAGTTTTCGACGTAGTGTGCTAATTCCGGAACGGAGTGCAGGTCGGCCGGGGATGTTGCGCCGGACTCGCCGAAATGTGATGCCTCGAAAAGCATGGCCCAGAGGAAGGGTTCGTCGGCGGGTACGGCTGGGCGAAGGGTTGGGTGCTCCATGCGCGTCGACCGTAGGGCGCATATCTGGTCCGGGCATCTTGTTTTCTGTGCGCGCGAGGCCCGACGTATCCGGGGTGGGTACGTCGGGCCTCCGCTCTACGGGCTACGTGGTTCCGTCCGGCCGCGGGACGTCGTCTGTAACCTTCCGCGCTGTCTGATCGGCGTTCTTCGTGATCGGCCCGGCCGTAGGGACCGGATCGTTCGAGACCGTGGCCTGCTCCTCGGTGGCTCGTTTTATGGTTCCGAAGAGTGCGCTCACCAGGTTGAAGACGATCTGAGCCTGTGGGGAGGTTTCGCAACCGATCCTGGGGTCCTGCGGGCACTGCGCGATCGGGTGCGCCGGATCGTGGGGTGGGACGGGGGCGGACTCGGTCGGCTTCTTCGGAGCGTAGCCGGAGATGCCTTCTCCGGCGGTTTCGCTTGTGCCGGAGGAGTTCTGGGCGGTGGTGGAGATATTGTGAAAGACCACGGTTGCCGTCCTCGTTGTAGTCAGCGCTGGTTACAGATGGTGCGGCCGTTTATTGCTGAGTTGTTCGTTCGTGGGGGCATTCCTTTCCGGAGCGGGGATCGGGCGGGGATAGCGGTTCCGGTGCCGAGAAACGATCACATTCGCTGAATCATCAACTGCCCCAGGCGCGTTACGTAATCGAAGGTAGCAGACGAATCGGGTCGAGGTGATCGTTTCAATCGGAAACACTTCGAGCCCAGATCGGCTGGGCCGCTTCGCATTACCGGAGCCGAGAAAGCCGCCGACCGGTCAGTCGGCCCACAATCGGGTCTCGTACTTGTCCACGAGTGCGCGGATGTGTGCTATGGCATCCGCGGACCGTTGGACCGGCAGGCGGCGGCCATCCCGGACGCGGACCGCCACGTCGCCGTTCGCGCGCTCGGCCGGTCCGAGCACGAACTGATACGGCACCAGGCGCGCGGCACGCACGCGCGCGGCGAGACTTCCCGCGTCCGCACCGATCACCTCGGCGCGCAAACCTGCTGCGGCACACCGATACCGCAGCTCTTCGGCACCGGACTCATCGGCCTCAGACACCGGCAGCACCGCCACCTGCACCGGTGCCAGCCATGCGGGGAAGGCGCCGCCGTGCTGTTCGATCAGGTAAGCGACGGCACGCTCGATGCTGCCGATAATACTGCGGTGCACCATAACCGGGCGATGCTTGGCACCGTCGGGTCCGATGTAGTGCAGGTCGAACCGCTCGGGTTGATAGAAGTCGACCTGCACGGTGGACAGGGTCGATTCCCGGCCCGCGTGATCGGCCACCTGCACGTCGATCTTCGGACCGTAGAACGCGGCCTCACCCTCGACCGCCTCGTAGGCCAGCCCGGACCGGTCCAGCGCCTCGGTCAGCAGCTTGCTCGCGTGCCGCCACATATCCGGTGCCGCAGCGTATTTCCCGCCCGCGCCGGGTAGCGACAAGCGATAGCGGGCCGCGCGGATGCCCATCGCCCGGTATGCCGAGTCGATCATCGCCAGCGCCCCGGCGACCTCGTCGCCGACCTGGTCCAGGGTGCAGAAGATGTGCGCGTCGTTGAGATGGATGCAGCGCACCCGGGTCAAACCGCCCAGCGCCCCGGATAATTCGGAGCGGTACATCGCGCCGAGTTCGGCCATCCGCAGGGGAAGCTCACGGTAGCTGTGTGATTGGGAGCGGTAGATCACCGCGTGGTGCGGGCACAGGCTGGGCCGCAGCACCACCTGTTCGCCGCCGATGGTCATCGGCGGATACATGTCGTCGCTGTAATGTGCCCAGTGCCCGGATATTTCGTACAGCTCGCGCTTGCCGAGCACCGGCGAGTACACGTGCCGGTAGCCCGCCCGCCGCTCCGCGGTGCGGATGTACTCCTCCAGGCCGTGGCGCACGATCGCCCCGTCGGGCAGCCAGTACGGCAGTCCGGCTCCGATCAGCGGATCGGTATCGAACAGGCCGAGCTCCCGGCCCAGTTTCCGGTGGTCGTACACGCGGGTCTCCTCCTGGTAGGGGGCGAGTGACCGCGCGAAGAAGCCCCGGGCACTCGCCCGGGGCTTCGATCAGAACATCGGTCAGCGCGCCGGGACGTCGTCCGGCGTCGTCGTGAACACGGCGTGCTGCATGTGCAGCACCGTACACCCGACCTCCGCCGCGGAACAACTGCTATCCGGATAGGGGGTTTTCGATCTTGTCAGGCGAACGGCCGACGTCCACGATCACTTCCATGCTGAAATACACCCATGCCCGACCCGACTCGCTGCGCCGCGCGTAACACGTTGCACCGCAGCCTTGTTGAGGCTTGGTAGCCACGACACCACCATCGATCCCCCTTGTCCTGAGAGGAAATCAACACGTGTTGCCAACCATGCCATCCGACGAGCGCGAGCGTTTTCTCGCCGACCCGCGCATCGGCGTCCTGGGAGTCATCGACGCGAGAGGCGGCCGTGCGCCCCTGCTCGTGCCGGTGTGGTACCTCTACGAGCCGGGCGGCGAGGTCGTCATCGAGACCGGTCGGGAGTCGATCAAGGCCCAATTCCTGCATGCGGCAGGACGATTCAGCCTGTGCGCGCAGGATGAGAGCCGACCGTACCGCTATGTGAGCGTCGAGGGCCCCGTCACCTCGGTCACCGATCCGGTGGATTCGGCCGCGCGCGAGGCCATGGCCCGGCGCTACCTGGATCCCGCGGAGGCGGACGCCTACCTGGCGGCGACGTCGGCCCAGCTCGAGGAGGACGTCACCTTCCGCATGCGCCCGCAGCACTGGCGCACCGCGAATTTCGCCGCATTCGCCGCCGACTTCGCCGACCAGGCCACCGGCGGCTGAACCCAAACCGCACCGAAACTCCCTGTCAGGCAAGAGATACCGCGACACCACCAGTGAGCAGGACTTCATGGCAGACATCGACACCTCGGTACTACCGCTCCCCCATGCCTACACCGCGGCCCCGCCGTGCGATCCGCCCGGATATCCTCGGGATCGTTGCATCCCTGAGCTTTTCGAGGCGCAGGCCGCCGCCCGGCCGCACGCGTTAGCGGCCCGGCACGGGGACCGGACGCTGACCTATGGGCAGCTCGACGCTCATTCGGACGCCCTCGCGGCGCGCCTGCTCGCGCAGGGTGTGGAGCCGGGGACACGAGTCGGTGTGTGCGGCAGTCGATCCCTGGAGGCGCTGGTCGCGCTGCTGGGCATCCTCAAGGCCGGGTGCGCGTACGTCCCGCTCGACGAGGATCTGCCGCCTGCCCGGCTGCGGGCCATGGCGGAGGACACGGAACTCCGTGCCGCCGTTGCGCTTCCGGACAGCACGCATCGGGTCCGGGGGTTGCGCATTCGTATCGAACTCGACGTTATCGACGGGGCTGGTCCTCCTCGTGATTCCGGCGCGCTCTTGGGCGGAAACCACTCTGCCGCAGGAGATCCCGGCCAAAAGCATGCCGGGATCGCGAGGGGGGACTCTGCTGGTACGCCTTGCGTCGCGTCTGCTACCGATTGCGCTTATGTGGTCTTCACCTCCGGCTCTTCGGGGCGGCCCAAGCCGGTGGCGATCCCGCATCGGGGCGTGGTGCGGCTGGTGCTGGCGGACTCCGAATTATCTCCGCCCGATCACGGTGACGGGGTGCTGCATGCCTATGGGTTGTCTTCCGATGCCTCCACGATCGAGATCTGGGGCGCGTTGCTCACCGGGGCCTGCCTGGTGCTCGCCGATCGGGAGGATCTGCTGGTGCCGTTGGCTCTCGAGGAGTTGATTCGTGCGCGGGGCGTGACGATCGCCTATCTGACGACCAGTGTGTTCCATCTGGTCGCCAGGACTCGGCCGCAGGCTTTGGCCGGGCTGCGTTTCGTGTCGGCCGGTGGGGAGGCGATGGATCCACGTTTGGCGAATGCGGTGCTGGCCGCCTGCCCGGACACCACCGTCGTGAATTTCTATGGGCCGACCGAGAATTCGGTGGTCTCCACCGCCTACGTGCTGCGCCCGCTGCCCGGCGATGCCACGCATGTCCCCATCGGCCGCCCGTTCGCCGGTACCGCCTGCCACATCCTGCGGCCCGACGGCTCGGCGGCGGCGCCGGGCGAGGAGGGTGAATTGTATGTCGGCGGAGACGGTTTGGCGCTGGGTTACCTCGGCGACCCGCAGTTGACGGCCGAACGGTTCCGCGCGGTGGAGCCGCACGGGCGGCTGTATCGGACCGGTGACCTCGCCGTGCGGACCGCCGACGGTGTGCTGGAATACCGTGGGCGGCTGGACCGTCAGGTGAAACTGCGCGGGGTCCGCATCGAACTCGACGAGGTGGAGGCGCGGTTGCGGGCGCACCCGGCGGTGGGCGAGGCCATCGTCCAGGTCGAATCCGGGGCGCTGACCGGCTATCTCACCGCCGCCGGGCCCGATCGCGCGCTGTCGCTGCCCGATGTCCTGCGCTACTGTGCGGAATGGCTTCCGCCGCAAGCCGTTCCGGCGCTGGTTGCCATAGACGGCTTCCCGGTGACCAGTGGCGGCAAGGTCGACCGTGGGCGGTTGCAGACCGGCACCCAGTCTCCGTCCGCGCGGCCCGAGGCGCGGGGCCTGCTCGATGTCCTCGGCGAGGTGTGGCATACGGTGCTGCGCGTCCGGCCCATGCCCGAGGACGACTTCTTCCTGCTCGGTGGCGACTCCCTGCTCGCCTCCGAGGTCGTCACCCGCACGCTCGCGGTGCTCGGTCTCGACGCCGGGCTCGGGTCGACGCTGGTCAAGACGCTATTGGCCGCGCCCACGCTGGAGGGCTTCGCCGCGGCCGTGCGCGCGGGGCGCGGCGGATCGACCGGGCCGGAGCCGGTCATCGATTTCACGCGCGAGTGCGAACTCGGCTTCGAGCTGCCGCCCGCCGTCGGACCGGCCCCGCGTCCGGAGGAGCCGCGGGACGTATTGCTCACGGGCGCATCGGGATTCGTCGGCGCGTACCTGCTGGATCGGTTGCTGCGCGTGACATCGGCGCGCATCCACTGTCCCGTCCGGGCATCGAATCGCGCCCATGCCGAGCAGCGGGTGCGTGCCGCGCTGGCCCGTTTCGACCTGTGCCCGGACGAGGCCGCGTGGCGGCGGGTGGAATGCTTCCCCGCGGATCTGCGTGAGCCCGGGCTCGGGCTGTCGGCCGGGCACGCGGAGCAGCTGACCGGTTGCCTGGATCTGATCGTGCACAACGGCGCCCAGGTCAACTTCCTCTATCCCTACGAGGAGTTGCGGCCCGCGAATGTCGACGGGACCCGGGAGATCGTCAAGCTGGCGGCGTCCCGGCGCGTGCCCGTGCACTTCATCTCGACCGTCGCCGTCGCCGCCGGGTTCGGTACGGCCGGAGTGCGGGTGGTCGACGAGGATATGCCGCTGGATCATGCCGATCGGCTCACCATGGGTTACGCGGAGAGCAAGTGGGTTGCCGAAGGTGTGCTCCGGCATGCCGCACAGCAGGGTCTGCCGGTGGCCGTGTACCGGCCGTACGAGGTGACCGGCGATCGGGTGCACGGCGCGTGCGATACCTCGACGGCCATCTGCTCGCTGTTCAAGATGATCGCCGACACCGGGCTGGCTCCCGATATCGCGCTACCGATGGATTTCGTTCCCGTCGATCATCTCACCGCGTCGGTGGTGCACATCGCCACGCATCGGCGTGCCGACGGGCGGGTCTACCACCTGACCAATCCGCGTCCGGCGATGCTCGGCGATGTGCTGGATCGCATGCGGGCCAAGGGTTTCGAGCTTCGGATGCTGCCGTACGACCGGTGGGTGCGGGAGTTGGTGCGGCATGTCGCCGAGAATCCGACCAGTCCCACAGCACCTTTCGTCTCCCTGTGCGTGGATCGAAGTCGTAAGGCCGACATCTCGGTCAAAGAGATGTATCTCGAGGGTACTTTCCCGGTGCTGGGGCGGCGCAATAGCGCACAGGCGCTGGCGGACAGTGGATTGCATTGCCCACCGGTCGATTACGATCTGATCGATCGGTACTTGGAGTTCTTCTTCTCCTCCGGGTATATCGCCCGGCCGCAGCCGCGGGGGTCCCAATCATGAAGCAGCGTGAGGTTATTCCGGTTCCGGCCGTCGAGCCGGGCACCGCGGGGCCGCCGTGCGCGTATGCCCGGCTGCGTGCCGAGCAGCCTGTCGTCGAGGCGCGGTTGCCCAATGGTGAGACGGGGTGGCTGCTGAGCCGCTACGAGGATGCGCGCGCGGCATTCGCCGATCCGCGGCTCGTGCGGCCGCTGCTGTCGGCCTGGCCGCCGCGTGACGGGGCGGACGCACCGCCGCCGTGCCTGCCGACATTCCTGGAAATGACCGGGGAGCAGCACAAACGCGTGCGCCGGGCCGTGCTGCCGCTGTTCGGGAGGCGGCGGCTGGAATTCATGGCGCCGCGAATCCGGGCGATGGCGCATCGACTGATCGATGCGATGGTGGCCGAGGGCAATCCGGCGGATCTTGTCGCGCATTATGTCGACCCGCTGCCGTTGCAGGTGCTGTGCGAGACGGTCGGGATTCCGCACGAGGATCGCGAAACGTATCTTCCGCACACCCTCACCCTGCTCGGAGCCGCCGGGCTGTCGATGGAGGAGGTGCTGACGGCGCTGTACGCGCTACAGGATTACGCGTCGGAACTCGTGTCCCGCAGGGAGATCGAGGGCGGGCGCGACGATTACCTCGGTATCTTGCTGGCGGACGGCACTCTGACTCGGGACGATGTGGTGAGTTTTGTCGTCACCATGCTGATGGCGGGCTACAAGACCAATATTCAGCACACCGGCAATGCCATACTGACACTGCTCACCCACCCCGAGCAGTTGCGGAGCCTCCGGGACGACCCCGAGGGGATCGATACCGCGGTGGAGGAGTTGCTGCGGTTCGTGCCGCTGATGAATGCCATCAATATCCTTGTCGCGGAGGAGGATTACGTCCTGCACGGTCGGCAGATCCGCGCCGGTGACGCGGTGGTGCCGGTCCCCGCCTCCGCCAACCGCGACCCGGCGGCGTTCGCCGATCCCGACCGGCTCGATTTGAACCGGAAACCCAACGCGCACATTGCGTTCGGGCACGGATCGCACTCGTGTATCGGCGGGCATCTGAGCAGGTTGCAACTTTCCGTCGCCGTGCGGGTGCTGCTGGAGCGGCTGCCCGATATCGCGCTCGCGGTGCCCGCGGAGTCGATTCCGTGGGACGAGTCCACGCCGTTGCGCGCACCGGCACGGCTGCCGGTGCGCTGGTGACGCCCCTCGCCGACCCTACGAAAGGCCGAAGACCATGACCGGACCCGTCTCCGAACAAGCTCTGCCGCACTATCCTTTCAGCTCCCGGGGCGACCGGCTCGCTCCCGAACTCGACGACCTGCGGACCCGCTGCCCCGTGGCCCGGGTCAGCACCAACTCCGGTGACGAGGCGTGGCTGGTCACCGGGTATGAGCTGGCCCGACATGTGTTGCGGGAGCGTAAGTTTGCTCGATCAATCCTCGCCGATACCGACAGTCCGATGCAGGACACCCCGATCCTGGCACCCGAATTGCTCGATGCCATGAACCACCTCCAGCAGGCCGGTCTGCGCGACGAAGCACTCAGGGCGCTCGGCCGCAATCAGCCCGACCTGCCTGCGGAGTGGGTTGCCGAGGTCACCCGCGAGGGACTGGATGCGATGGTTCGCGAGGGCGAGCCTGGCGATGTTCAGCGCTACTTCGCGGAATGGGTTGCCGCCCAATGCATGTGCCGCCTGCTCGGTCTGCCGTTCGCCGATCACGAATGGCTCACCGTCCGAGCCGATCTCGACCTGACCATGGTCACCCCCACCCCGGACGAGCTCGCCCACAACTGGGAAGAGATCCGGTACTACATGCACACCCACATGGCATCCCGGCGACCCGGAGAGCCCCGCGGCCTGCTGGATCGCCTCGCGGACCTCAACATTGGCGACCACCGCCTCACCGACAGGCAGCTGTCGAACATCGCGGCGGTCCTATTCGTCAGCGGTTACGAGGATTTCGCCAGTTTCCTGGGGGTCGCGGTCCTGCATCTCCTCCAGCGCCCCGAAGTCATGGCAGCCGTCCGCGCCCACCCGGAGACGATGCCGCACTGCGTGGAGGAGTTGCTGCGCTGTAGTGTCGTGCTGGGCAACGCAATCCCCCGCTTCGTCACCGAGAACGGCGAACTCGGCACCGAGACAATCGAAAAGGGCGACCTGATCCTCCTCTCTCTCGACGCGGTCAACTACGACCCCACCGCCTTCCCCGCCCCCGACACCTTCGACCCCACCCGCTCCCCCAACCCGCACATGCGATTCGGCTACGGCCGCCATCATTGCCCGGGGGCGCACCTGGTTCGGCGACAATCGACTACGGCCTTCCTCGTACTGCTCGAGCACCTACCACAGCTCCGCCTCGCGGTTCCGCTGGAGGAGGTGCCTTGGCATCCGAATCGGATGGCAATCATGCCAGCGGGTATTCCGGTGAGGATGTGACGGGCGGGTATGCGAACAGTCACCTGGAACGTGCATCCAGAGCCTGACAGATCAGCTCCCGCGCTGCGTCACCCTTCATCGATTGACCGGCCAGGGTGTCGAAAGCGCGGCCGTACAGCGCGATCTCGCGGGGTTGGGTCACTGTCAGCTCGGCGGTGTGGGCTTCGACCTTCACCATGCGGTGGTCGAACATCATGAAACCCTCGGCCACGACCAGCGCTTCGGCCATCAGTGGGACGATTCCCAGTGTGACGCGGGGCATTCCGATGATCGCCTGTAGGCGGTCCAGCTGGCCCCGCATCACATGGTCGTCTCCCACCGTCGTGTATAACGATGCCTCGCTGATAAGGAAGTGGAAGCGACGGTCACGGCGGTAGAGGATCTGTTGGCGCTCCATGCGTTTGGCCACTCCGGCGTCCACATCATCGGGCAGGCGGAAGAATTCGATCACCCGGCGGAGCTTGGCCTCGGCGTACTCTGCGGTTTGCAGGAGGCCGGGGACGATCTGTGGTTCGTAGTTCCGGATGAGAGTCGTCTCGGATTCGAGCTTCAACGCCAGTTGTTGACCGCGCGTCACCCCTGTGCCGAGTAGTCGCCGCCACTCCAACCATGCGGAGTCGATGTTGTGGAGGCTCGCGAGCAGGTCGGGCAACTGCTCGTTCGCGTTACAATGCAGGCAGTAGGCGTGCAGATCGGCGCTGGATGGCCTGGCCTTGCCGTGCTCGATTCGGGAGACCTTGGATTCGTGCCAGCCCTCGCGCGCGGCAAGCTCTCGGCCCGTGATTCCGGCGTCGCGGCGAATCTCGCGGAGCCGCTTGCCAAGAGCTTCCCGTGCTTCATGGACTGAATCGGTCACTACCGGCTGTCCACCGGGGATTCGTCGATGTACTCCCGATACGGCGTCGCCGACGGCCACAGCCGCTGTCGGACAGCCCGGCAGTACGCGGCGATCTCCGGATCGGTTGTGACCGCGACACCCGCGGGGCACCCGGCCTGGTCGACCAGATTGAACGCGACACGCCGCCCGTCGAACAGCCACCAGTCATCCGCCGGAACATCGGCGGTATCGACGAGATGCCTTGGCAGGTAACGAATGTCCTCGCCCGCTCCGACATTCTCACCGGTCACCGACAACAGCCACCGCTGGTAATCACTGTGCGGCACCGTGACGACGCGGATCCGGCTCACCGCGACGCCGCGTCCCGTCATCTCCCGGATCAGGTCGGTCCAGTCGGACTTGTCGTAGACCGGCGGCGGTTCACCCTCGAGGAATCGCCGCAGCGGCTCGGACTCACTCGCTACCGCATAGGTGTCACGAACCTCCATGTGATAGGCCGACTCTCGGCACTCGTGAAACAGATCGTCCCAGTCGTCACCTCCGCGAAATTCCACCGAAGTAGATCCTCTCAGCTCGCGGCACCTCGATCGCCGTCTCGAAGTCTTCCATGGTCAGCTGCACCAGTGTTTCAGCATCGGTGATCGGCCGTCCCGCGAGCACGAAGGTTCCTCGCCCATGAGGAAACTTCGCCGATCGGGGGCGCAGAGGGTAGGGCAGTACTTCTTGTCGGAGCCGCCTATGACGACGACAGGGATGACCGTCCGGGGGTCTATCTCGAACTCCGCGACTACACCGGTGCCGCAGGTAGGGAGTGTGACGGCAGCGTTGTGGAGGCGGGGTGAGGTGGTCTGTGCGGGAGGCTACCTTCATCGATGCGGCCTCCCGGCTAGTTGGAAATCAGGGTGAAATATGCTGCGCCGCAAGGAATCTCCTACCGTTCGGCGTCCCGGGCCGCCCGCTGGCGGGCCAAGAGCAGGATGAGTGCGGCGGGTAGGAGGTCGATGGTCAGGGGACCGTAGGTGTTGTTGTAGGTGTGGTCGTGGTGGGCGAGGGCTTGGTAGATGTGGCCGAGGGCTGCGTGCCACCAGAAGATTGCGCAGGCGGTGGTCAGGGGGAGGCGCCATTCGGGGCGGTGGAAGGCTATCAGGCCGAGTACTCCGGTGGCCAGGTTTGCGCCCGCTACCTCGAACTGGAAGGGCGAACGGGCGAAACCTACTGCGTCGGCCGTTAATTCGGGAGCTGCCCAGAACCACACCACGACCCACAGGCTGAAATACACGATCCCGGCTATGCACCAGCGGATCCACGCATCCATCGGATTCTCGTTGCGGCGGCGCGCGCGGCGCGACGCGACGGCGCCGCCGAGGAGTGCCACCGCGAACGGGCTGGCGGTGGAAACGATGTCGATGGCGGTCATCGGACGGCCCGCTCGCGGACGAGGTTGATCGAGGCGAGGGACAGGCCGCTGGCGATCTGAATCGCGGCGAACCACAGCGGGAGGGCTCCGGGGATGCAGTCGAGGGCGATGATCACGATCGGCATGACGATCGAGATGATGCGCACCCGGCGGTAGGCCGATCGGTGTCCCTGTGCCGCCATGACCGACAGCCGGTAGGTCACCGCGGCGCTGACGAGCACTCCGCCTGTTCTGCCCCACATGAACGAGCTCACCTCGTGGCCGGTGACCGCGAGGACAACGACCACGACGAGGAGGGCGAGATTGAGCGCGCCGTAGGTGGCGACGAGGACCTTCGTCTTGCCGAAGGCCCCCTGGGTGATGTTGTCGGTGATTTCCATATCCGTTGCCTCTCTTGTATTTCCGGCGTGATCGACGTTAGGGAGCGCACGGCGGGCGAGGTATGCGCCTGGACGTACGGATGGGTGGGGCCAGACCCACTTCACCGCCGATCCGGTGGGGACCGGTCGCGCCGTGGTGCAGTGTGAACAGGGAGGGCCGCCGCGAAGGAGAGGAAAGGGTCGTGCGACAACTGATGTCGTGGATGGCGAGAGCCTGCGTGGGGTTCGTGCGAGCCTGCGTTGTGCTGGCCGTCAGCATGCTGGTCCCCGCCGTATGGGTTGCCATGGCGGGGATCGATATCTGGTGGGGCGCGAACCCGTGGTCGTGGATAGCGCCGTTCGTGTGGGCCTGCCTCGGCACGCTCCTGCTCTCGCGCCAGGTGTGCCGGGTGTTCCGCTTCCTCGTCGCGAGGTGGACGGGCACCGTCATTCCCGCCGGATACCGGCAGGCCGGGCCGGTGGTGCGGATGTCGACCGGATACTGGTGGAACGGCTACTCCTACGAGCGCAGCAGCCGGGACGCCCACCAGGATCAGCGGTTGCGGCTCTGGTGGAGCGATCCCGCCACGTGGCGTGACCTGCGATTCGCGGCGATCGCGCCGGTCACCGCGGGCGTGGCCGCGGCCGTCCCCCCGGCCGGAGTCGCGGTGGCGGTCCTCGGACTCGCTCGACCAGGGTTCGCCAGCTCCCTCGCCGGGGTGCTCGGCATCGTCGTGGCCACCGCCGCCGCCCCCTACGCCTGGCGGCTGGTCGAGCCCGTATCCGTCCGCTTCCTGCGCCCGCCGCCCGCGACGACGCTCGCGGAACGGGTCGATGAATTGACTTCCCAGCGTGCGGATATCACGGTCGCGCAGGCCGCCGAGATCCGCCGGATAGAGCGGGACCTGCACGATGGGGCGCAGGCGCGGCTGGTCGCGCTCGGGCTCTCGTTGGCGACCGCGGAGAGGTTCATGAAGACCGACCCCGACCGGGCAATGGCGCTGCTGCGGGAGGCACGCGCCGGTGCCCGCGCGTCCCTGACCGAGCTCCGCGAGCTGGTCCGGGGCATCAGCCCGCCGGTGCTGACCGAGCGCGGGCTGGTCGACGCCGTCCGCGCCCTCGCCATGGACAGCCCACTCGAAACGACGGTCAGCGCCGACCTCCCACTACACCTGGACCCGCCGATCGAGTCCGCCGTGTACTTCGGAGTCGCCGAACTGCTGACCAACGCGGTCAAGCATGCGCACGCGACGCGGGCGCGGATCTCCTTCGACCGCAACGATATCGGCCTCGTCGTCGAGGTCGAGGACGACGGCCGGGGCGGGGCGGGCATGCGCCCCGGCGGCGGGCTCGAAGGGCTGCGCCGCCGCCTCGCCGTTTTCGACGGCTCCCTGGAGGTCACCAGCCCGCACGGCGGCCCGACCAGTGCGAGGATGGTGCTGCCATGCGAATCGTCGTAGCCGAAGACCTCTACCTCCTGCGCGACGGGATCGTCCGTCTCCTCGACGCCTACGGACACCGGGTGGTGGCCACCGCGGCCACCGGTCCCGAGACCCTCGACGCGCTGCTGACCTGGCGGCCGGACGTGGCCATCGTCGACGTCCGGATGCCGCCGACCCACACGGACGAGGGCCTGCGGGCGGCGCTCGCCGCTCGCCGGGAGCTGCCCGGACTGCCGATCTTGATCCTCTCCCAGCACGTCGAACAGCTTTACGCCCGTGAACTTCTGGCCGACGGCGCCAGTGGGATCGGCTACTTCCTCAAAGACAGCGTGTTCGACGCCGACCAGTTCATCGACGCCCTCGAGCGCGTCGCCGACGGCGGAACCGCGATGGACCCGGCGGTCATCACCGCATTGCTGTCCAATGGATTATCGAACCGGCGGTTGGAACGGCTCACCGAGCGCGAACATTCCGTGCTCGCGCTGATGGCGGAAGGACTGTCCAACCAGGCCATCGCCCAGCGCCTGTTCCTCAGCGAGAGCGCCATCAGCAAGTACACCACCTCCCTGTTCGAGAAACTCGGAATCACCGATGACGGCAACAACAATCGCCGCGTCCTCGCCGTCCTCACCTACCTCGACAAACCCTGAGCCGAACGCCACGCCTCGGAGAGGAGGCGGTGGGATTTCAGGCGGTCTTCGTGGCGGTGGGTGATGGTGGTGATCAAGAGTTCGTCCGCGGCCGTGGCTTGCCGCAGGGCTCGGAGGCGGTCGACGACGGTGGTGGGTGCGCCGACGAACTGGGTGGCCAGTCGGTCTTCTACCAGGCGCAGTTGCTCCGGGGTCAGCGGTGCGGTCGTGTCCGGGTCGAGGTAGTCCGCCGCACCGCTGCCGCTGCGGATGCTGTATACCCAGTGACCGTAGGTCGAGGCCAGGTGCCGGGCGGTCGTATCATCCACCGCGACAACCACATCGGCGGACACCACGACATACGGGCGGGACAGGTGATGCGACGGCCGGAAGGCCGCGCGATAGGCGGCGACCGCGTCCAGGGCGGTACCCGGCGCGATGTGGTAGGCCGCGGCGAACGGAAGTCCGTGCCGCCCGGCGATTTCCGCGCTCTCGCCCGCCGAGCTGCCGACCAACCACAGCTGCACCTGCGCGCCCTCACCCGGAACCGCGTGCAGCGCAATACCATCCGCGCCGGTAAAGGTCCCGTCCAGTAGGGCGCACACCTCGTCGACCTGCTCCGCGAAATCCGGCGGCTGCGCGCCGCGCTGCTGTAGGGCGGCAAGGGCGGCACGGGATTTCGATCGATCGACGATGCGGTTCCAGTCGAACGGTGGTGGCACCACGACGCCGTCACGGATCACCGCATGCCCGGCGGTCGAATCCGACTCGGGCCGAGATCCTTTCGGCTCGGCGGCTGCCGCGTACCGGGCGCCACGATGACCCGACCGCCCGAGGCCCAGGTCCAGCCTGCCCGGATGGAGCGCGTCGATCGTGCCGAACGCCTCCACGACGGAGGCCGAGGTGTGGTGGCCCATCTGCATCGCCGCCGAGCCGACCCGAATCCGTGCGGTGGCGGCGGCGACCAGGCCGATCAGCGTGGCCGGGGCGGATCCGGCCACCGCGGCGAAATGATGCTCGGCAAGCCAGTACCGGTGATAGCCCCACCGCTCCGCATGCCGCGCCAGATCGATCGTATTGCGCAGCGCCTGCTGTGCGGTGGACCCGGCACTGATCGGGGACAGATCGAGGACGGACAGCGGCACGGTCACGGTCGGCGCCCGGTCGTCGTGTACAGCTGGTACGACCAGACCATCAGGTCGGGGCGCGTTACCGCCGCGCGGATGTGGGCGAGTTCCGCGGGAGTCAATCCGCCTGCGGTCAAGGACTTTTCGAGCAGGAGGGTGTGCAGGCCCAGCAGGCGGCAGCCGGGGCTGCCGCCGACCCAGGATTCGCAGGAACCCCGGGTACCGATGTCGGTCAGTCCGGCCGCCCCGAATGCCCTGCCTGCCCTCCGGGCCCAGGAGAAGTCCATCCCGGCCGATTCGGCCAGGACCATGGCGGTGTCTCTGAATTTGCCGAGGATGTCGGTTGTTTCCTGGTCCGGGGAGAAGAGGATGAAATCCGGTTCCATTCCGTCCCAGTCGGAGACGATCAGCACACCGCCGGGGGCGAGGGCCGCGGACAGTTTCGCGACGATCGACTCGCGGTCGGGCAGGGCGCGGATCTCGATCCCGGGAGACGGCCGGACGTGTTGTGGTTGCAGGTCGGTCCCGAGGACGGTTCCGGTGGGGATCGGACTCGCCTGCACCAGGAACTCCTCACGTTCATCGTCGACCGAGGCGCACCACCTACTATTTGCGTACACAGATAGTAGATAGTGGCGATCGGGCGGGCAAGTGCGGGCGCGCGGCGGTAGCAGATATTTGCCCTGTCGTCCGCATCCCCACCGGGCGTTATGCTCCTGGATAATTGGCTGAAAGTATGAGGTACAGCGTGTCCGGACCGGTCAAAGTCCTTGTCGGGGTGTTGTTTTCCGTGCTTGCCGGGGTGCCGGTGTGTGGCGCCGCGCACGCCGATCCCATTCATGGCAGTTGTTCCGGGGGTGAGTTGCGGTGGGATGTCGTCGACGGGTCGATCTCGATGGTGCCGCGGCAGGTCACCTTTGTGACGTCCGGTGTGTGGAAGGACTGTGTCGGCATCGACGGCATTACCGGCGCCACCGTTGCGGGGGTGCACAGGTCGATGTCGAGCTGTGTGCAGCCCGCCGACGGGCCGCTCACCTTCACCGTCGACTGGTCGAACGGGGCGACCAGCACGGTGTGGGGCGACTGGCCGGTCGGGATGGTGCAGCCGACGGTCGGGGAGCTGGCGGTCGTCGACGGGCTCGGCGCGGGTGGCCGGGTTCGGATCGTCGCCAACTACAACGTGTGGGCGCCGGAGACGGTCATCGGATGCCTGACCGGGGGCATTTCCAGCGGCACCGGCATGGTGCAGAGCATCACCTTCCTGTGACGCTACCCGGGTATGAGAGGTGATCGAGACTTCCGGGTGATCCACCGGCGAATACCGACCGGGCAGTGTCATCGGCATGAGCAACAGCCCGACCCGCGCGGTGGAGTCACCGGCCGAGGCGCATGCCTGGGCCGCACTCGGTGTCTATGTACTGTCCACACTCATCGCCTCGGCCGTCCTCCTCGCGGTTCAGCCGCACTCGGGCATCGATCCGGCGGCGCTGTCGCTGGTCCAGTTCGGTCCGGCGCTCGGCGCGCTCGCGACCTGGCTGACGTTCCGCAACACAGTGAATCGCCTGCGACCCGAACCGGTGTCCGCCCGGCGGGTGGGCCTCGATGTGCTGACGGTGGTCGCGGCGTGCGTGCTGTTCTGGCTGCTGATCACGATGGCGGCCGTGGTGGCGGGCATTGCCACGGTCGGCCCCGCGGCGGTCGGCGGGGTGCCCTTCCTGGTGTTCCTGGTGCTGCAACTGATCGGCGCGGGCGGTGAGGAGCTCGGCTGGCGGGGCTTCATGCAGCCGATCCTGGAATCGCGCGTCTCCCGGCTCGCGGCGATCTCGATAACCGGTGCGGTGTGGGCACTCTGGCATATCCAGGCATTCGCGGCGGGCCCGGTCACCGCGATCTGTTTCTTCGCCTCGGCCATGGGAATCGCGGTCATTCTGGGATATCTCGGCAATGGCAGCTTCCGCCAGCGGGCGCTGACCGCGGCGATCGGCCACTGGTTGATCAATATCGATTGTTATCTGCTGGCGGGTGACAATACGCTGGATCGTCCGCAGATCGTCTTCACCGCGGTGTCCGCCGTGCTCATTGCCGCGGGCGTGCTGGCGGTACGCACTCAGCGCGCGTGATAGTCCGACACGAGCCAGCGGCCGTCGGTGTGCTGGACCGTGACCGTCAGTAGGGTCGAGGCCGTCACCGGGTCGGGGTGCTGGACGTTCTGCGTGGTCTGGGTGGCGAAGACGGTGACCGAGTAGAGGCCGTTTCCGTTGGGCGACACCGCGGTAGCGGCGACGTCTCCGTGCGCCACCACCTGCGCCTCGGTCATGATCTTGCTCAGGGTGTCGTGGACGGTGTTGTAGCGGTCGGAAAGGGCGCCCGTGGTGCCGGTGCGCACGCTGTCGAAGAAGGCGTCGAGGTGGTGGAAATCGTAGGTGAGGGATTTCGTGGCGTAGTCCTTCGCGATATCGGCGGCCCGGTTGCTGTCGGCGGCGTGCTGCCGAAGTTCCTTCAGCTGCTGGGCATCTCGATGCCACCACCACGTCAGCAGGGCGGACACGACGAGCAGGATCGCCGCGGCGGCCGCGAGTAGACGCGTCGCCCACGGGGACTCGCCGATCGGGTCGTCGTGGGCTTCGGAGCCGGGGCGGTCGGTGCGGTCGAGTTCGACGGTCATGGTGGTCCTCGGGGTTTCGAATGGTGGTCAGTTCGGGCGGGAGAGGGTGATGCGGGCGGCCCCGTCGCCGGGGAACGCGCCGTCGAGCAGGTCCACAATGGAGCCCGCGTCCAGGCGCAGCGAGCGCAGTCCGGCGGTGGCGGGGCGAATGGCGGTCGCCAGCAGCGCCAGATCCGGTGCGAGGGCCCCGGCGTAGTCGTTCATCTTGCGCATCACCGGATTCAGCGAGTCGTCCCAGATGTTCTCGCCGACCCGGGAGTAGTCCTGGAAGGCCCTGATCAGGTGCACCACCTCCGGATCGGCGCGCGCGACGATCGGGGCGACCTGAGAGAGGGTCGCGGTGTGGCCGTCGAGATCGTCGGCGAGGGTCTGGAGGTTGCCCCACAGCCGCGCGATGGCCGCCCGTTTGTCGCGCAGCGTTCGCGCGAACAGATCGGCGCTGTCGGCGAGCCGATCCAGCTCGGCGTCCCGCCCGGCGGTGGCCCGGTCGACGGTGTCGACGAGATGCGCCACCACGGTCGGATCCAGCTGGCCCAGCAGGTTGTTCATCGCGGCCATGGCCTCGGCGGCGGTGACCGGCACCCGGACGCGATCCGGTGGGATCACCGCGCCGTCGCTCAGATAGGGGCCGTCCGCCGAGTCCGGCCGGAATTCCAGATACTGTTCGCCCGCCGCGGACAGGTTCGCCACCCGCACCGGGCTGTCGGCCGGAATCCGGTATCGCGCATCGAATTCCACGACCGCGTCGATGCCCGCGCGGGTCGGGGTGAGGCTGCGGACGCGTCCGATGCGCAGGCCGCGCAGGTCGACCGGTGAGGTGTCCATCAGTCCGCCCGAGGACGCCATCCGCACGGTGACGGTTGTGGTGTGGCGCAAGGGATTCAGGTCGAGCACGCCGAGGCCGAGATATCCCAGTCCGGCGACGGTGGTGGCCAGCAGCGCGGCGAGCGAGGTGAGTGGGCGAAGCGTCATGGCACCATTCCGATCGATCGCAGGGCCGCGATGAGCGCATCGGCCTGCTGTGCGGGGTCGGCGGCGACCTGACCGGTCACGCGGATGTTCGGCGGTGCGCCGAAGTAGGGAATCAGCTTGTCGCGCAACAGGGTGATCAGCTTGTCGATATTCATGGGCACGGTGGTGTCGGCGGAGGCGACGGTGAGCAGCAGCGGCCGCATGGCGCGGTAGATGTCCATGGTTTGCGGGTAGATGGGCCACACCAGCGCACCGGCCGGTCCGGCCAGCTTGCCGAGGCCGACGGCGAGATCGACCACGCCGAACAGCACATCGGCGAGCCCCGCCGCCCGGGCCGGGCCGAGCGCCAGGGCCCGGTCGACGGCGCTCCTGCGGGCCGCGAGGTCGCCGCTCATGCGGGCGGCCCCGTCGAGAATCCGATCCAGATCGGCGCTGCCCGTGGCCATGTCGTGCAGATCGGTGTGTAACTCGGTGGCCAGGGCGCGGTATTCGTCGTCGGTGGGGAAGGCGGTGTTGGCGCGGGCGACCGCCTCGGCCAGATCGCCGAACCGGCCGTTGGCCAGCACATTCGCCATGCCGCGCAGCAGATCCTCGACGCTGTCCGGCGGGCGGGTGCGGGCGAGGGGGATCGTCGCCCCCGGCTCGAGCGACGGCTCGGCGCGATCGTGCGAGGGTAGCAGCGCGATATAGGGCTCGCCGAGGATCGTGGCCTGCCGGATCTCGGCCGTACTGGATGCCGGAATCCGCACTCCCGCACGGAGTTTCACGGTGGCGACCGCCCGCCGGTCGGCGAGATCGACGCGGTCCAGCACGCCGACCTCCAGGCCGTCGGCGAGCACCTTCGCCTTCGCGGGCAGGTTCAGCACGCTGGTGAACTCGATCCGGATCGGATAGCTCGCGCCCGCGATCGTGGTGCCCGGCACGGGAATATCGGTCGGATCGAGACCGCACGCGGACGCGATCACCAGCGTGGTGAGGATCAGGGCGCAGCGGCGGATCATCGCGGCCCGGCCATGTGCGACAGGAGATCTCGGATATCGCCCGACCTCTGCAATGCGGCGTGGGCCATGGGCACCAGGCCGTCGAGCATCGGGTAGATCCTCGGGCCGTAGGTGTCGGCGAGGCGGGCCAGCACCGGCAGCAGCTGGTTGGAGAGGTCGATCATGGGCGCGAAGTTCGCCGAGAGCCCGTCCACCACCTCCAGGCCGTCGCGCAGATGCTCGAGCAGCAGCTGCATATCGGGCCAGTTCCCGGCGAACATGGTGGTCAGCGTGTCCAGATTGTCGATCAGCCGCCGCAGCGACGCGTCGCGGGTCCGGGGGTCGCCCGCCACGGCGGAGGCTCGGCCGAGCAGGTCGTTGGCGGTGGCATCGGTGCCGTGCAGGGCGCGGTCCAGATTCCGCAGGGTGTCGCCCGCCGTGTGATCGCCGCCGAGGTCGTTGCTCAATTGGCGCATGACGGTGAATGTTTCGCTGATACCGACGGGCGTTTTGGTGTGCGACAGTGGAATACAGTGGCCCGGTTGCGGTTCGGGGCCGTGGTCGGCGGGGCGGATCAGTTCGACGCGACGATCGGTGACGATCGAGTCGGCCAGGGTGACCGCGCTCGTGCCGTCCGGCACCACTACATCGGGGCGAATCCGCATCGACACGCGCAGCCGATCGCCGACCGGTTCGATCCGATCCACCACCCCGACCGGTACGCCGAGCACTGCTACCTCGTTGCCGCGGTACAGCCCGGCGACATCGGCGAACTCGGCGCAGATCGGTTTGCCGTAGCGGATGCGATCGACGGGCGTCACGGCCGACGAGCCGGACAGCGCGGGGACGGCGAGAAGGAGGAGGCCGAATGTGATGTGGCGCAGCCTGATGGGCATGTCAGCACTGCCTTCCTTGCGCGGGCACGCATATACGAGCACCAACTGGTCCAGGCCCGGCACCTACCAACGGCCCCACCTTGCGGACGAATTCGTCGATGCCCGCGATTGCCGAGTCCAGTCGTTCGGGGGCGTCGTGGACCTTGGCGAGTAGCTGTTCGAGCTGGTGCACAATCGGTTCCGCCTGGTCGGCGTAGGTCATGATCGGGCGGTGGGTTACCTCGATCAGGCGGCGTAGGAGTTGGAAGGCTCGGATCACTTCGGTTTTGCCTTGGCCCAGTTCGGTGGAGATCGCGCCCATTCGGCGGACGAAGTCGGCGAGGACCGCGCGGTCGTCGGCGGTGGCGGCGATGTATTCGTCGGAGACGGCGACGGCGCGGTCGAGTCGGTCCGATTGTGCCGCAACGACTCCGACGAGCTGGTTCAGGTCGGTGAGGATGCCCCGGACGGTGTCGGGTCGGTCGGCGAGCGCCCTGTCCAGTTCCGCCATGGTGGTCCGCAGGGTCTGGCCGTCGGTATCCCGCAGCGGCGATGTCGCATGCTCGACCACATCGGTGAGCTCGTAGGGTGTGCCGGTCCGAGCTCGCGGAATCGGTTGATTCCCCAGTGGTTTCGTTCCGGAGGGGTCCAGCGCGAGGTAGTGCCCGCCGGTGGGTGCGAGCAGGCGCACCTGGGCGGCGGAACGGTCTCCGACCCGAGTGCCCGAGGTCACGGTGAATCCGACCCGGACGTGGTCACCGGCCAGGTCGACCGAGCGCACCCGGCCCACCCGGACCCCGGCGATCCGGACCTCGTCGCCGGACCGCAGCCCGCCGGAGCTGCCGAACTCGGCCACGTGCGTGTCCTCCCCCACGGACACGAACCGAACCAGGCCGAGTCCGATCAGCGCGACCACAGCCAATACGGATGCCGTTATGCCCCACCGGATTTCGCGTCGACGCTCGGTACGGTCACGTCTCATGAGCACACCACCAGATGTTGGGTCGCCAGCACCGCCGCGCCGATATCGGGCGGTGCCACCACGGACGAGGAACAGGTGAAATCGGCCTGCCCGGCGGCCGGATAGTGGGCGTTCAGGCCGCGGATCAATGCCGGAACCAGCGAAATCAGCTGGGCCAGTTGGTCGCTGCTCGGAACCGACCGGCGCACCAGATCCAGCAGTGGCTGCGAGGTGTCGTCATACAGCGACTCCAGTTCGGTGAGGATGCCGACATCGGGTTCCAGGCCGTGCGCGGCGGTCCGCAGCGATTCCACCAATTCGTGGGCCCGCCCGCTGAATACGCCGATGATCCCGGCCACCTGCTGGATGAGCGCGCCCACCCGCTCCGATTTGCCGCCGATCTCGTCGGCGATGTCCCCGAGATTGCGCACCAGCAGCGCCACGACCGCATCGCGATCGGTGGCGAAGCGCAGCAACGCATGCAGATCGTCGAGCACGGGTCCGATACCGGCACCGTCGCCTTGCACCACGTGCAGCAGATTCTCCGCGAGCCGATTCAGTTGCGCGGTGTCCAGCGTGGCGAACAGCGGCTTGAACCCGTTGAACAGCCGGGTCACATCGAAGCCGGGTACCGTGCGGTCGAGCGGGATGGTGGCGCCCGCGGGCAGCGGGGGGCCGGGCGGGTCGGGTTCGGTCAGCTCCAGATATCGCTGCCCGAGCAGGGTTTGGTAGCGGATCGCGGCGCCGGTGGTGGCGTGCAGCCGCCCGGCGTCGACCGAGAACCGCACCCGCGCCGTGGCATCGCCGGTCACCGCGATGGCCGTCACCCTGCCCACCTGCACGCCGGACATGCGCACGGCGTCGCCGACCGCCAGCCCGGACGCGTCGGCGAAGACGGCCGCGTACCCGGTGCCGCCGGGCCGGGGTCCGCGCAGCGTCGTGAGCAGGACGCCGAGGCACAGGCCGACGAGCACGACGAAAACGCCCAATTTCAGTGCCGGGCCGCGCACCCGGATCATCGGGGCGCCTCCGGCCCGGTCACCGAGCGCGCGATCTGCGGCATGGTGTCGGCAATGATCCGCAGCTGCAACTGCACTCGCCCGTCCACCACCGGGAACGCCGCGCCGATCCGATCCATCAGCTCCGGCAGCCGCCCGTAGGCGGGCGCCAGGCTGCCGTACGACATGCCCAGCGGCACACCGAGATCCATGACGACGGCGAGGATCTGGGTGAACGAGTCGAGATTGCCGCCGAACAGGGTCGCGTAGCCGGGCAGGAATTCTCGGCTCAGACCCGCGATGGCCTTACGGGTGCGGGCGCGATTGGCCTCGTCGTCGAAGTAGGCGCTCTGATCGAGCAGGGCGACCAGCGCGTGCGCCATCGCCGGTTCCAGATCGGCCGCCCCGTGCCCGAGGTTCCCGGCAATGCGCAGGTAGTGCGCGATATCGCCGCGCCGGTTCGCGGCCACCGCCCGCGCCAGCCCGGTGACGGCGTCCACGGCCGGGGCCAGCGTTCCCGGATCGCGGGCCGCCAGGTCCAGCAGTCGGCGCACCTGCGGGGAGTCGAGCACCGCCGTCAGCCGCCCGGAGTGCTGGAGCACCGCCGTGCTGGACCCGAGGTCCGCATCGGCCGCGAGCGGTATCCGGGCGTGGTCGCCGATCCGCGGTCCGTCGCCCTGCGGCACCAATTCGATTGCGGGCGTGCCGAAGACATTGGCGGAGGTGAATCGGGCGGCGACCGCCGCGGGGACGGCCGCCGCGGGTCCGGGGTCGAGACGCAGGCGGACGCGCCGGGTGTCGTCCGCGGCGACGGTGACCTGCCGGACGGTGCCGACGACCATGCCGTGGAAGGTCACCTCCGATCCCGCGGCCAGCCCATCGGCCACCGCCGGCGCCTCCACGACCAGATCTGTTCCGTCGCGGAAGCGGCCCTGCGCGTGGGCGAGGACCACCGTCGCCACGATCGCCGCCGCGGTCAGCACCGCCGCGCCCCGGCGACGCAGCGCCGCGCGTTCCCCGCTCACCCGGAGATCCTGATTCCGCTGTCCGCGCCCCAGAACAGGGTGGTCAGCACCATGTCGACCACGATCACCGCGACCAGGCTGGCGCGAATGGCGTGCCCGCAGGCGCGGCCCACCCCCTCCGGGCCGCCGGAGGCGAAAAACCCGTGATAGCAGTGGATCACGATGACCACCGCCACCAGGACGACCGCCTTGAGCACCGCGCACGCCACATCCGCGGGCCGCAGGAACGCGCCGAAATAGTGGAAGTAGGTGCCCGGCGACTGCCCGTGCACGAGGTTCACCGCGGTCGCGCACGCCAGGTAGGCCATGACGAGCGCGATGAGGAACAGCGGCACGATGGTGAGCACCCCCGCGAGCACGCGGGTCGCGACGACGAAGGCGATCGGCCGCACGGCCAGCGCCTCGAGGGCGTCGATCTCCTCGGCAATGCGCATGGCCCCGATCTCGGCGGTCATCCGGCACCCGGCCTGGGCCGCGAATCCGACGGCGGCCACGATCGGGGCCAGTTCCCGGGTGTTGGCGTAGGCGGAGACGAAGCCGGTCAGCGGTCCCATCCCGACCCTGTTCAGGGTGTCCAGCCCCTCCACGCCGACCGAGCCGCCGATAGCGAGACCGAGGAAGATCAGCACCGCGGCGGTGCCGCCGCCCACCACCAGACTGCCTGCGCCCCAGACGATATCGGTCAGGGCGATCATGGTCTGGCGGCGATAGGCGCGGGCCGCGTGCGGGAGCGAGGCGAGCACGCGCCCGCCGAAATCGAGCTGATGCCCGAGCCGTTCCAATCCGTTTCCCAACGGCCGCACCGCACTACCGATCGGCGGCCGCGGTAGTTGCGCGATCACCGCACCACTCGCTCGCCGAACACCGACAGCGCCTGCGTCAGCACGAGATTCAGGCAGAACGTGACGACCACGCCGAGCACCACCGACGCGTTCACCGCATCGGCCACCCCCTTGGGTCCCGCGCTGGCCGACAGCCCGCGCTGCCCGGCGAGCACCACCACCACGAACCCGAACAGCGCCGACTTCGCCAGGGCGACAATCAGGTCCGAGACGGTCACGAAGGCCGCGATCGAGGACAGATACCCGCCCGCCGTCCCGTGCTGCACGCCGACATTGATGACGTAGCCGGTCGCCAGCCCCATGAACACGATCACCACGCACAGCAGCGGCGCGACCGCGACCATGGCGGCCAGCCGCGGCACCAGCAGTCGCCGCACCGGGTCGATGCCCATCACCCGCATGGCGTCGATCTCCTCGCGAATGGTGCGGGAGCCGAGGTCGGCGGCGATCGCCGCCCCCGCCGCGCCGCCCAGCAGCAGCGCAGCCACCAGCGGCGCGCCCTGGCGGACCACACCGATCCCGGCCGCGGCACCGGCCAGGGAGGTGGCGCCGATCTGCTGGGTCAGCTGCCCCACCTGCACCGAGATGATCACCCCGAACGGCACCGCGACGAACACCGCGGGCACGACCGTGACGCCGACGATGAACCAGCCCTGCGCGAGCATGTCGCGCCACGGCACCCGCCCCGCGGCCACATCGCGGACGAGCCAGCCCAGCGCGTCGGCCGCCAGCAGGGTGGTCCGGCCGAGCGTGCGCACCGAATTCAGCACCCGATCGGGCCCTCGGCCAGCAGCGCCGCCGCGTCCAGGCGCCGCAGCTTGCCCGACGGTGTCTTCGGAAGACGGCCCGGCGCAACCACTTCCACGCGGCGCGGGCCCACACCGAGCCCGGCCTGAACGCGGGTCGCGACCTCGCGGGCGATGCGGGCGCGTTCGGTGTCCGCCGATTCCACGATCACGGCGAACGATTCGGAGGCGTCGGCGGTGCGGACGGCCACCGCGTTCCCGGCCCGCACGCCCGCCACCCCGGCGGCGAGGCGCTCCACATCGACCGGGAAGATGTTGCGCCCGGAGACGATCAGCATGTCCTTCTTGCGCCCGCACACCACGATCTGGCGGTCCTCGGTCAGGTAGCCGAGATCGCCGGTGGCCAGCCAGCCGGACTCGTCCACGGCGTCGACGAATCCGTCGGCGGTCCGGTAGCGGCGAATAATGCTGTCCCCGCGCACCTCGAGCTCGCCGACCTCCCGGATCGCCGCCAGGGCACCGGATTCGGCGCGCACCCGCACCTCGATCCCGGGCAGTGGCGTGCCGAGGCGGACATGGGTGGCGGCATCGTCGGCGGTCGAGTCCACGGCACGACCATCGGACCGCAGTTCCGCCGGATCCACCCGGTCCAGGGCGGCCCCGGTGCCGGGCCGGGCGAACGACACCGCCAAGGTCGCCTCCGCCATGCCGTACGCGGGCACGATCGCCTCCGGGCGCAGCCCGAAGCGGGCCCCGGCGGTCAGGAATCGTTGCACGACAGCGTGATCGATGGGTTCGGCGCCATTGAGCGCGAAACGCAGGGACGAGAGATCGTACGCGCCGTCGGGAGCGCGGCCGAGCTTGCGGGCCAGCAGCCCGTAGGCGAAATTCGGTGCGGCGGACATGGTTCCGCCGTGTTCGCTCACCAGCCGCGCCCAGATCAGCGGGGAGGTCAGGAAATCGGCCGGGGTCACCGAGATCAGGTCGACGCCGAGGAACATCGGCGCGACCAGGAAGCCCATCATGCCCATGTCGTGGAACAACGGCAGCCAGCTGACCATGACGTCGCGGCGCACGCTGATCAGCGAGACGAATTCCATGGCGCGGATATTGGCGTACATATTGGCGTAGCTGACGGCGACGGCCTTGGGCGCACCCGTCGAGCCCGAAGTCAGTTGCAGGAACGCCAGATCCGCGTCCGCGGTGGCCACCGGATCCATGTCCGGGCCGGTTCGCAGCTCGTCCACCGTGATCCAGCGCGCCGGTACGGCCGGGTCCCGCACGGCCTCGAAAGGCGCGCCCAATACCACGATCTCGGCGTCGATCACGGCCAGGGCGCGGCGGGTGTCGGCGGCCCAGTCGGCGAGATCGGCGCGCGGCGTCGGCTGGTGCAGCATGGTGACGGTGCCGCCCGCGAGCCAAATGCCCTGCACCAGTGGGGCGATATCGGCCGGTGCGGCGGCCAGCACGGCGACCGCGCCGCCGCGGCGCAGCCCCGCCTCGACCAGGCCACCGGCGATGCGGCGGGCCTCGGCGTGCACCGCCCGCCACGAGGTGCGGGAGAGCGCGGCCGGGTCGCCGGTGCGGATTCCGTTGTCGCCGCGGGCGGCACTGTCGATGAGTGCGATCGTGAACCGATTCACCTGGTATTCAATCCTTTTCGTCGAATCGGGTCAGGCGGCCAGCGCACCGGACACCAGCCGTTGCAGATCGCCGAGGGTGCGGCAGGAGAAGACGGCGTCCTTGGTCAGCGTCACCCCCAGCCGGTCGCGGATCTCGGCGACACCGGTGGCGAACGACAGCGAGTCGAAACCCAGGTCCGCGACGAGATCGGCGTCGGGATGCAGCTCCTCGGGGGACAATTCGAGATCGTCGACGAGGATGTCGTGCAGGGTCTGTTCGACGGTGACGGTCACAGCTCCACTCCTTTCGGATCTGTTCACAGGCCGATGCGGCGGCGCACCAGCCGCATCAGCAGCAGGTGCAGCACGACGAGAACCGCTGCGGCGACGGCGATCCCGATCAGCAGCCGCACCGGGTCGAAGGCGCCGTACATGAGCGTGGCCGCGGCGGCGACCACGTGCGAGAACGGGTTGACGTCGATCGCCATGCGCAACCAGTCGGCCAGGAAGGTGGTCGGCATCAGGGCCTGGCTGACGAACAGCACCGGTAAGGCCAACGGCAGCAGGGCGATCGGGGCCTGCGGGTTCAGCGTGCGCACGGCGGCGAGGTAGAACAGCGAACTGTAGGCCGCCGACCACAGGCACATGAGCGCCAGCAGCGCCACCACCGTCACCGCTCCGGCGCGCAGCGGTGCGCCGAGGGCGGCGAGCAGCCCGATGACGATCAGCCCGGCGGGCAGGATGCGGACCGCCTCGAAACCGATCTTGGCGGTCAGCACCTGGCGCGCGGAAACCCCTTGCAGCCGAAGCCGATCCACGAATCCGGAGCCGATCTCCTCGAGCAGGGTGCTCGCGCCGTAGCCGGAGCCGATCATCGGGATCAGCATGATGATCCCGGGCGCGATATAGGCGGTGTAGGAGTGCACGGGGAAGCCCGGCAGCTGCGCCACCCGCTGGAACATGGCGCGCACGAAGATCACCAGCACCACCGGGAAGACGATCGGGAAGACGAACCCGAACACCGGTTGCCGCAGCCCGACCACCAGATAGCGCAGGAACAGCCGCAGCGTCGTCATCGGGTGACCTCCAGGAACGCGTCGCGCAGCGAGGTGGTGTCCACCCGCACCTCACAGTCCGCCAGCCCGCTGCCGCCCAATACCGCGGTCAGACGGGCGATTTCGCGGGCATTGGCGGCCGGGAGTGCGACCGTGACGGTCCGTGCGTGTTCGGTGGCGACCTCGAAACCCGCGGTGCGCAGGTCGTCGATCGCGTCGCGGTGGGCGGCGGGTTCGGCGGCGATGCGCGCGCGGGCGCCGCGGGCCCGGGTGAGTTCCGCGGCGGGCCCGGAGGAGATCAGCGTGCCCGCCTTGATGATGCCGACCCGATCGGCCAGGGCGACCGCCTCCTCCATATCGTGGGTGGTGAGCACGACGGTGCGGCCCTCGTCCCGCAGCTCCGAGATGGCCCGCCACAGTTCGTCCTTGCCCTCGATGTCCAGGCCGCTGGAGGGTTCGTCCAGGAACAGCAGCTGCGGATCGTGCGAGACCGCCAGCGCCACATCGATGCGGCGGCGCATCCCGCCCGACAGCGCGCCGATGCGCTTGCGCCCCACCGCACCCAGCCCGAATCGGTCGATCAGCTCCGCGACCCGGGCGCGGCGGCGGGTCCGCGACCATCCGGCCAGGGCGAGCCCGAACTCGAGCTGTTCGCGCGTGTCGAGCCAGGGGTCCAGCGCCACCTCCTGCAACGCCACCCCGATCAGTGGGCGCAGCCGCCGCACATCCTCCAGGGGCACGCCCAGGACCTCCGCGGTTCCCGCCGACGGCGGCAGCAGGGTGGTGAGCATGCGGATCGTGGTGCTCTTCCCCGCGCCGTTGCGGCCGAGCAGGCAGTACACGATGCCGCGCGGGATCTCCAGGTCGAGGCCGTTCACCGCACCGGTGGTCGCGCCCGGGTAGGTCTTGCACAGTTCGGTGGTGCGGACGGCCGGGGTCGCGTCGCCGGCGGTCATCGATCGGCTCCCGGCCCGGAACCGGCCAGGTGCGCCTGTAGGCGGCGATGCCGGTGACCGAACAGGAACGACAGGCAGGCCCGCAGCACGGCGCCCCAGCCGGGGATCAGCCCCATGGGCAGGCGCGGGACGAACGACACCGCGTCGACGACCTCGGTGCGGTCCTCGCCGAGCGGGCGCAGGGTGCGTTCGTGCACCCACCGGCTCATCGACATCATGGTCGACTGCTCGCGGAACCGGCGGCCGGGATCGATCTCGGCGACGGTGATGTCGTCGAAATCGATGGGCACCGCGCCGAACAGCAGAAAGTAGCTGCGGCCCAGGCGCGTTCCCGGTTCGATGTCGGCGATGGTGCGGCCCCGGAACGGTCCCGGCACCGTCATCTTCAGGTAGGGGCGCAGTTCGGCGTTGATGCCCTCCGGGGAGGTGACGGTCGCCCACACCGCGTCGATGGGGGCGTCCACGATGCTCACCCGGTCGATGCGCTGGGTGGCCGGTTCGAATGTCATTGCGTCACTTTCATTGTCGGTAGCAGGGAGGCCAGGTGGTGCAGGTCGAGGACCGCCGGGATGCTGTCCGCGCCCACATAGTCGGGCAGCAGGGCGCCGATCTGGGTGATGGCGGGGCCGAAAACCAGCCGGTACCACTCGAACAGCGGCACGACCAGTGCCACGGTGACATAGCGCACGCCCTCGGCGGTGAGCCGGTCGGCGAAATGCGCCCACAGCTGGTCGATCGCGCCGAGGCGGCGGTGGGACCGGCGCACGGCCTGGGTGGCCAGTTCCGCGACCGCCTCGGGCGCGATGCGGTCGAAGCGCCGCTCCCATTCCGGGTACAGGCCGGTGTCGGTGGCCCGCAGATCGGCGAGCGTGCTGAAACTGTCGTGGCCCAGGCCGGGATGCCAGCGCAGCGCCCGCAGCACGGCGACCGGATCGGCGCGGTCGGCGGCGAAGCCGACGTAGAACTCCGAGGACCGCTCCCAGCGCCGGTAGTGCACCATCTCCCCCGCCGCGTCGTCGGCCGGTTCGGTGTAGTCGTTCTCGCGCCCGAACACCTCGTACTCCCAGGCTTTGGCGAGCCCGAAGTCGCTGTCACCGAAGGTGATTCGACGTACCATCAGGTCGGACACGGCACCTCCAGGGGGTCGGATCGGCGGCGGTTCTCCACCCGTTCGACGGCGGAGGCGAAGATGTCGACCACGGCGGCGATCTCGTCGGCGTCGATGATCAGCGGTGGCAGGAAGCGGATCACGCTGCCGTAGCGGCCGCCGGTCTCCACGATCAGGCCCGAGTCCAGGCACTCTCGCTGGATCCGCGCCGCCAGGTCCGTCCCCGGCGCCGCGATTGCGCGCGGGTCGACGGGCCCGTCCGGGTCGATGATCTCCACCCCGGCCATGAGCCCGGCCGTGCGCACCTCGCCGATCACCGCCGACGAGGCGGCCACCGCGGTCAACCCTTGGCGCAACAGTTCGCCCATCGCGGTGACGTGGTCGCCGAGCCGATTATCGGCGGCGTAACGCAGCACCGCGGTCGCCGCGGCGAAGGCCAGGGCGCTGCCGCGGAAGGTTCCGGTGAACACGCCCGGATCCCACGCGTCGAATTCGCGGCGAATCACCAGCACCGCCACGGGGATTCCCGAGCCCAGGCCCTTGGAGATCGCGATCATGTCGGGCTCGACGTCGCAGTGCTGGAATGCCCACGCCCGGCCGGTGCGGTACACACCGGCCTGGATCTCGTCGGCGATCAGCGGCACTGCCGCGGCGTCGGCGGCCTCCCGCAGCGCCCGCGCCCAGCGGGGCGGGGCCGCGACGACTCCCCCTTCGCCGAGAACGAATTCGGTGAGCAGGGACGCCGGGGCGGTGAGCCCGCCGTGCGGGTCGGTGAAGGTCTCGCGCACCGCCCGCACGGCCAGATCCACGCTCTGCGTGCCGCCGACGCCGAACGGGCAGCGATACTCCTGCGGAAAGGGCAGGAATCGGACGTCGGGGACGCGGGCCAGCCGCGGCTTCCGCAGTCCCCCACCGGAACTCACCGACCGCGCGGCCCGGCTGCAACCGTGGAAGCCGCCCTGCACCGCGACGTGTTCGGTTCCGCCCGTGGCGATCTCGGCCACCGTCAGGGCCGCCTCGATGGCATTGGCTCCGCTGGGTGCGCACAGGTGCACCACGCAGTCGTCGGCCAGTCCGGGCGGCAGCGTGCCGAGCAGGGCCTCGACGAACCCGTCCCGCGCCGGGGTGTGAAAGTCCAACGACAGCAGGGGTTCTCCGGAATCGAGGGTGCGCCGGATCGCCTCGGTGACCACCGGATGGTTCCAGCCCAGCGACATCGCACCGGCCGCGGCCAGGCAGTCCCGGTACCAGCGGCCGTCGCTGCCGCGCACGCGAGTGCCGCGGGCCTCGACCGGGACGATCGGCAGCCGCCGGGAATAGGCCGACACCCGTGATTCGTGCGGACGGGTGATCGGGTCGTGTGCTCGGGTCACCGCAGTGCTCCCTTCGCGTCTCGTCGCGTCCGCGCCAGTAACCGGCGCAGGGTGGCCCACAGCGACGGGTCGGCCGTGTGCCGATAGCCGCCGTCGGCGGGCAGGGCCGCCACCAGCCGCCGACGTGCCTGCGGCAGTGCGTGATACGGCAGCCAGGGGAAGAAGTGATGCACGGCGTGATAGCGCAGCCCCACCGGCGCCCACAGCTCGGCCAGCAGCGGGAACGAGGTGTGGTCCACCGAATCCAGGATCTGGTCCGGGAACGACATCGGCGCGCCGCCGCCCTCGTAGCGGTGCGACGCCAGCACCCGCAGCCAGTTCACGAACAGCAGCACCGTGATCACGGCGTAGAACTGCGCGAACCGGATGAGCGGAAGGTGCCCGGTGGCCAGCAGCGCCGCCATGGTCAGGCAGTAGCCGAAACACGCCGCCTCCTGGACGATCCAGCGGCGCGGCACCGGCCCGTCGGGCAGCGTGCGCACGAATTCGGCGTCGATGGCCAGGGCGGAGGCCCGGGTGAGCACGAACCGGCGCAGCGGCGGCACCAGCCAGCTCAGCGGCGCCAGCACCAGGAACCGCAGGATGAACACCGGCAGCCCCACCAGCGCCGTGCACGGAGTCGCCAGCACCCGCCACCACGGACCGGTCGCGTAGTCGACATACTCGCCGTCGGCCGCGGTGCCGTAGGTTCGCGAGGCGTGGTGTTCCCGATGGAACTCGTACACGAATTTCGGTGCCAGGAACGGGATTCCGACCAGCAGATGCCACACCAGCGTGAAACCCCGCAGGTCCGCGGCGGCGTGCACGAGCTCGTGCACGAACAGCACCGCGCGATAGAACGCCAGCGCCGACACCAGCACGCACACCGCCGCCACCGGCGACAGCGGCGCGCGCACCGGGAACGCCGCGAACGCCGCCGCACCGACCGCCACGCTCGCCAGCAGGTCCGGCCAATAGATCCACGGCGCCGGACGTTTCAGGTCGATCACCAGCCGCCGCGCCTCCGACATCGAAATGCCCAGCGCCGCTTCCGATCCCGTCGTGGTCGTCGCGGTCACGGCGCACCTGTGCCGATCAGGTCGCGGAACAGCTGGTCGACCGGGGTCTGGGTCATGCCCAGTTCGGTGACGGCGCGCCGCTGACTGTAGTAGAGCCGCCGCGTCATCAGGTCGACGTTCTCGGGCACCAGCAGCGACGAGCGCAGCGGGTCGGTGCGCAGCCGGGCGACCCCCGCATTGACGCGGGCGACGGCACGCAGGGCGGGGGCGGGCACCTCGCGGATGCGGTGGTGCCGCCCGAGCGCGATCGACAGCGCCGCACCGATCTCGCGGTAGCCGAGGTTGGCGCTGTTGAGAATGTAGCGGCGGCCGGATCGGCCGTGCCGCATGGCCTTTCGGGTGCCGTCCACGAAGTCGCGGACCGCGCACACCGCCGTGCCGCCGGTGGGCGCCGCGCGCAGCAGTCCGCGGCGGGCCGCGTGCACCAGCCGCAACCAGCCCCAGCGGGGGTCGCCGCCGGGCGCGTACACCGCGGCCGGATTGACCACGACCACCTCGAAATCGTCGGTCGCGGCGTCGAGGACGAGGCGCTCGCCCCAGCGCTTGGTGGTGCCGTACGCGGTGTCGGCCACCGAGTTCCGGGTGTCGAAGGTCTCGTCGGCGATGGTGTGGTCCGGCGGGTAGCCGATGGCGGCGCTGGAGGAGACGTGCACCATCCGCCGCACCCCGGCCGCCGCGGCCACCCGCGCCACCGTGTAGGAGCCGACGGTATTCACCTGCCACATGCGGTCGGCCACGCTGTTCAACGGCACCGCGATCCCGGCCAGGTGGTAGACGCGGTCGATGCCGTGCATCGCCGTCGTCAGCGCCTCGGGATCGGTCACGTCGCCCGCGCGAAACTCGAGGTGGTCGAGCAGGTCTCGCAGCCCGCCCGGTCCCGCGCCGGGCTGGGCCAGCACCACCACCCGGTCGCCGTCGTCGAGCAGCGCGCGGGTCAGGGCGGCGCCCAGGCATCCGGTGGCCCCGGTCACCAGTGTCGCTGTGCTCATCCGATTGCCTTCTCGTAGACGCGGTATCGCTTGGCCGGTGCCGCCTTCATCTGCGCCACCAGCGCTTTCGACCAGTGATTGCGTTCATGGATCCAGGTGGTGGTGACCTGGCGGTATCGCCCGGACAGCACCACGTCCGCGACCTCGCCCGCCACCACCCGGCCCACACCCAGTCCCGTGTGCTCGGGGGCGACGCCGATCATCACCACCACCGCGGTATCGATGCCGCGTATGCGGTTGTCCCGCTTGGTCATCAGGCGGCCGAGCAGGGCGGGGGTCACCCGCCCCGAGCGCGGGACGACCTGGTTGACGTCGGGGACCAGCATCGAGAATCCGCTGGGCCGCCCGTCCACCTCCACGATCCGGATCAGGGCGGGGTCCAGCACGGATTCGAGATCGCCCGCCAGGGCGGCGAATACCGGCGCCGTGATCGGCACATGCTCGGGATGGTCGTGGAACGACTCGTTGTAGATGCGGCGCAGCAGTTCCACCTCCGCGCCGAAATTCCGCATATCGGGTGCGCGCACGCCGATCCGGTTGGACCGCAGCACCTTTCGTGCCCGCAGCCGCAGCCGCTCGGCCTGCTCCGCGTGCTCGTCTCGCGTCCACCGATACGTCGTGGTGTCGAAGCGCCGCTCGAATCCGCAGTCGCGCAGCAATTGTGGGTAGTAGGCCGGATTGTGCGTCTGCATCAGCGTCGGCGGCCGATCGAAACCCTGGACCAGCAGGCCCATATCGTGCCGCGGCGAATAGTTGTAGGGGCCGGTCAGCATGGCCGCCCCGCGGTCGGCCGCCCAGCCCTGCGCCGCGTCGAACAGGGCCTGCGCCACGGGGAGATCGTCGACGCAGTCGAAGAAGCCGAACAGGCCGTACGCGCCGTAGCGGCGGACGTATTCGTGATCGATCGTGACGGCGATGCGCCCGACCGGCCGCCGGTCCCGGTAGGCGACGAAGTGGGCGATGTCGGCCTCGGCGTGGAACGGGTTGGACCGCGCGCGCATACCGGCCGCCACCGTCCGCCGCAGCGGCGGCCGCCAGGACGGGTCCGCGCCGTTGACGAGCCACGGTAATCGCACGAAATCTCGACGCTGCGCGGGGCTTTCGGCAAGCCGGACGGAGATCATTTCGCCGCCGCGATACCGAGATCGTAGGCCAGTTCGGGATTGCCCTTGCTCTTCCACAGCGCGCCGTCCATGTAGAAGTGGTGGAACACGAAGCTCAGCGGAATCACGCCCAGTAGCACCGTATCCAGCTGCCCCGCGACCACACCGACGATCGCGAAGCCCAGCACGTACAGCGGCAGTGCGCGGCGGCTGGACAACCGGGCCAGCAGCAGTCGGCGCTCGGCCGGGTCGGCCGACAGCCGGAAGCGGGTGTTGTTACGGGTCCAGTTGATGAGGTGATATTGCAGGCTGTGGGTGGTCGTCGCGATCAGGATCAGCGCGAACAGATCCGACACCAGCAGATAGGACAGGTTGTAGGAGACCACGGCCAGCGCGAATGTCGCCCACGACATGGCGGGCAGCCCGCGCTGCCCGGCGCGGCGCAGCCGCACCTGCTCGGCCGCGAACAGCGCCACCAGCACCGCCGCCACACCGAAGCACGCGATAACCACCGGCATCGGGAGCGGCGGGGCCGGAATCGTCAACCCCGAGAACGGCAGCCGGTGCCCCAGCACCACATAGTCGGAGAAGTGCAGGCCCTGGCTCGCCCGGTAGACGAACGGGGCCAGGCACGCCGCGAACAGGCTGTACTTCAACAGATTCCGCGGCCCCCGGTAGCCGTTCTTGGCGGCATAGATATTGATGATCCCGAAATGCTGTTTGAGCACATGGAATACCTGCCAGTATGCCCACACCGCCACCACGACCACCGTCGCGCCGCCGAACATCAACGCGCTCAGCACCGTCGCGACCGCCACCCAGCTCACCAGGTAGTGCCGCCAATACCGTTGCCGCTCACGGGGATCGAGCCAGATCCGGGCGGACGTCGCCAGCACGTGCGGATAATCCGACAGCACCGAGAAGGCGACCGCCGCCACCAGGAACGCGCCCTTGTGCACGGTCGTCAGCGACAGGATCACCGACAGCAGCGCACCCAGCCCGAGCACCAGCACGATATCCACGCGCGGGCTCACGAACCATCCCGGCCGCGTGGCCCCCTCCTCGCGCACGATCGGATCGTCGACAACGGCTGACATGACTCCTCCTCGGCACAGATGTGAACAGCGACCTCGACACGCCCGAAACAGCCACGGGCGCTGACGTTTCGACCGGATGCGCTCGACCGGCGCTACGGCTGTGCAGCAGAGTAATGAAAACGGATTTCATTATCAATAATTGTGACCCACGTCTCTCTTTCGCAGCGCCCTCCCGGACCGCGGCCCCGGCCTCTCCGTCTTGGAGAAGCCGAATAATCAGCTAGATCTTGGCAATACTTGCCCGGTTACTCGGGATTGACGGGCAATACTCCAAGCTTTAGCTTGTAATGATGGAGAACCGGGGCGGGTACACCACAGACGATCTACTGCTGGCCGAATCATTGCGATGGGGAGTATCGCGGCTGTCTTCGCGGCTGCGCGCCGAACAACCCGGCAGCGCCCGGCCGCTCACCCGGCTGGCGGCGTCGGTGCTGGCGAATCTCGCACACAGCGGTCCGCTGACCGCGTCGAGGCTGGCGGCCATCGAGGGCCTGCAGGCGCAGTCGCTGACCCGGGTGCTCAACGAACTCCACGAACTCGGCCGGATCAGCCGCTCGCGCAGCGACACCGATGCCCGGCGACAGGACATCGCCATTACCGAGGCCGGGCGAGAAGCGTTGCGCGAGCACGTCCGTGACGGCAATGCCTGGCTGGCCGCCACGCTGCGGCACACCCTCACCGATGCCGAGCGCGGCGTGCTCGGCATCGCCGCCACCCTGCTGCGCGAAATGGCCGAGGCGGAGGTCACTCTCACCGGCGAGGGCACAGCGACGCAGTCCCGGCCCGACGGTGCGGCTCCCGCGCTATGACCGCACAGCGATCGGAAACGACTGCCGCACTTGCGATATCGTCATCATCCGGGGGCCGGATACGCCTGCTGGTAGTCCTCGCCGGGCTCAGTGGCGTTTCGCCGCTGGCCACGGACATGTACATACCCGCCCTACCGGATATGGCCGCGTCCCTGGGCACCGACGCCTCCGGCGCTCAGCTGTCGCTGACCGGCTTTCTGGCGGGAATCATTGTCGGCCAACTGGTTCTGGGCCCGCTCAGCGACACGGTCGGCCGACGCCCGGTGCTGCTGTGGGGCACCCTGGGGTTCGCCACGCTCTCCGTCGTCTGCGCCCTCGCTCCCACGATGGCGGTCCTCGACATCGCCCGGTGCGGGCAGGGCATCAGCGGCGGGGCGGGGATCGTCGTCGCCCGGGCCGTGATCGCCGATCTGTTCGCCGGTCGCGACCTCGCGATCACATATTCGCGACTGAGCGCAATCGGTGCTGCCGCACCGGTTCTCGCGCCGCTGGCCGGTGGGGTGCTGTTGCTGATCATTCCGTGGCGTGGACTGTTCATCGCGCTCGCGATCGTCGGGGTGCTGCTCGGCGTGGGGGTGTGGCGGTGGGTCCCGGAATCACATCCCCCGCACGCGCGCCTGTCCGGTGGCATGACCGCGGGGTTACGCGGCATCGGCGGACTTGTCGCCCGGGGACGGGTGCTGGGGCCCGCGCTCGCGATATCTTTCGGCGGCGCAGCGGTTTTCACCTATGTCGCGGGTACCACCTTCGTATTCCAGGACATCTACCATCTCGGCCCCACCGCCTCGAGCATGGTCTACGGTGTCAACGCCGTCGGCAATATGATGGGCAGCCTCGCATACGGGCGACTGGTGAAACATCGGTCCCCGGAAACACTTCTCGTCGCCAGCGCCGCGCTCGCGCTGACCGGGCCGACCTTGCTGCTGCTCACCACTGTGACGATCGGTAGCCCCATGGGGGTCACCTGGTGCTGTCTTCTGTTGTCGATCACCGCATTCGGCGCCTTCTTCCCCGCCGTGGTCACCATCGGCCAGCAACGCGGCCGAGCGGCGCCGGGCGCAACGTCCGCGCTGCTGGGCGGCGGGCAATTCCTCTTCGGCGCGGTGGCCTCCCCCACGGTCGGGCTGTTCGGCACCCACAGCCCCGCACCCATGGCGGCCATCCTGGTCATCACCCTGGCCCTGGCCACCGTCGCCGCCGTCGCGACCGCCCGCCACCAGGACCGGGTTTCGACGCCTCGGTCGTAGGCGTGGAAGTATGGATCGGGATCGGCCTGTGCGGGAAGGAGTTGGCGGTGACGGACGCGGCGTGGCTGCCCGAGGCGGCGCGCACCCGGCTGGCCCGGTTCTCGGCCTCCGGCGTGCGCACCTCGCTGCTGCCGGTGGCGGGCGCGGTCGGGGTCGAATCGGTGGGGCTGACTCCCGTCGGGGAGGTCATGGGCTGCATCGTGCAGCGGATCGGCTGGACCCGGATGACCACGTTCGGGACGATCGCGTCGTACGGAAACGCGCTGAATCTGCGGCCCTACGTCGAGGCGCTGTATCACGGGTACAACACCGCGCTGGCGCGGATGGTCACCGAGGCGGCCGCGATGGGCGCGGACGGCGTCATCGGAGTGCGGCTGACCCGCACCCATCTGGGCCAGAGCAATCAGGAATTCGTCGCCCTGGGCACCGCGGTGCGCGCCGCGTCCGAACACCGGCCGCGGCAGCCGTTCACGGCGATGCTGCCCGGCCAGGACGTGGCCAAGCTGATGCACGCCGGGTGGGTGCCCGCCCGGATCGCGCTCGGCATCGCGGTGGAGGCGCAATACCTGGACCAGCGCAGCCGCATGCAGATGAGCATCATGTCCGGCAATACCGAGGTCGACGGACCGACCGCGCTCATCACCCGGGTGCGGCACCTGGCGCGCGACACCTTCGGCCGCCACGCCCGCGACGGCCAGGCCGACGGGGCCATCGTGTCGGATATCGGGCTGCGAACCTGGGAGCAGGAGAACAACAATGCCATCCTGCTGGGTGCGGAGTCGATGGTCTTCGGCACCGCCATATCCCGGTTCCACACCGGTCGGCGCGCGCCCAGCAGCGCCCTGACCATCATGCCCCTGCGGCCGCCGACCGGGCGCCGCGCCTCACGAGAAAGCCGGAGGTGAGAATGACCAGTGCCGAAGGGCCGCAGGCCATCCCCGACGATGCCATGCGCCGCCTGACCGAGATGCGGCCCGGTCAGAGCACCGCGTTGTTCACCTCGGACCTCAGCGTCAACGAGTTCCTGCTGGTCCGCGAGGCGGGTTTCCGCCCGCTGGGGATGGTGCTGGGCTCGAGCATCTACCACGTCGGCTTCCAGCTCGGCCGGTGGAGCAAGAACCAGGAGCTCGAGACGCTGTCCAACGCGATGTACCACGCGCGGGACCTGGCGATGACCCGGATGGAGGCCGAGGCCGACGTGCTGGGCGCGGACGGGATCGTCGGCGTGCGGCTCGACATCGAATTCAAGGAGTTCGGCAGCGACCTCGCCGAATTCATCGCCATCGGCACCGCGGTGAAGGCCGACGAGCCGGGCGCCTGGCGGAACAATCGGGACAAGCCGTTCACCTCCGACCTGTCCGGCCAGGACTTCTGGACGCTGATCCAGTCCGGGTACGCGCCGCTGGGCATGGTGATGGGCTCGTGCGTGTATCACGTTGCGCATCAACGGTTCTGGCAGGCGATGGGCAATATCGGCCAGAACGTGGAGATTCCGCAGTTCACCGAGGCGCTGTACGACGCGCGCGAGCTGGCCATGTCCCGCATGCAGGCGGAGGCGGAGAGCCTGCACGCGGAGGGCATCGTCGGCGTGCAGCTGCTGTCGCTGCCGCACCGCTGGGGCGGCCACACCACCGAATTCTTCTCCATCGGCACCGCCATCCGCCCGCTGCGCGCCGACCATCACATCGCCAAGCCGCAACTGGTTCTCCCGCTGGTGGACTCGTGACCGACGGCGAACCGAGTCCCCTCTGGGATATGCACATGATGGTCGCCGCGCTGCGCGCCGACCGCAGCGACGTCGAATCCTACGGCCGCATCCTCACCAATGTCCTCGGCGACGCCCTCCCCGACGGCATGGTCGAGGTCGACTACCGCCGCACCCTGTCCGACCGCATGGGCGGCAAACCCGGCCAGGCCACCGCCGTCCGCATCTACGCCCCCGACCGGGAACTGGAGTTGCGCCAAGGCCGCCGCGGCGGCGTCGAGGCCGAGGTCCGCAGCGTCGTGCGCGGTGTGGTCATCAGCCGCAAGCAAATCGGCGTCGACGAATGGCTCGCGGTCCTGGCCGAGGAACTGAACAACCTCGCGGCCCGCGACGCCGCCGCCCGCGAGGCGCTGGCGAGGCTGTTCAACGGCTGATCCTGCCGCGCGGGCAGATTCGCGCCGATTCGCTACGGGGAAGGTGAGAAGGCTTGAACGACTACGGCAATCTGCCGACGCAGCCATTACCGATTCTGTTGGGTTCGCGTCGTGGGGGCGAACGGGAAACAGGCCGAATCGGTGTGCAGGAGCGCCGACCGTCGGGCGGTGGTCTGGTTCGAGACGGGGGGCATGTGGTGGTGGCGGGGGTGGTGAGCAAGGTGACGGGGCTTGTGAGGACGATCGTCGTCGCCGCGGTGGTTGGGGCGGCGGCGGTCGGGGATGCGTACAACTTCGCCAATAATCTGCCGAATATGACTTACGAGCTGTTGCTCGGGAGTGTATTCGCCAGTGCTGTCGTGCCGGTGTTGGCGCGGGCGCGGCGAGGTGGGCGCGGTCATTCTCGTCGGTTCACGCAGCGGGTGTTGGTGGCGGCGGTTCTTGCGCTGGGTGTCGTCACCGTGGTCACGGTGCTGTGTGCTCCGGTGATCGCGCGGGTTTTCGTTGCCGAGCCCGACACGCGGCGTCTCACAACGCTGTTCGCGTATCTGCTGCTGCCCGAGATCTTCTTCTACGGGGTCACGACGCTGGTGACCGCCGTGCTGAATGTGCGCGGCAGCTTCGCGGCGGCCTCGTGGGCGCCGGTGGTCAACAATGGGATCGTGCTGCTGACGGCCGGGGTCTTCGTGCTGCTTCCCGGCCCGATTACGTTGACGCCCACCTCGATGACGACGGCGCAGGTTCTCACCCTCGGGCTCGGAACGACCGCGGGGATTGTCGGGCAGGCGCTGTGGATCGTTCTCGCATTGCGGCGCACCGGGTTCCGATGGAGCTGGCGGGTGCGGCCGATTCCCTACACGTGGCGGCCGGTGCGGGCGGGGATGCCGCTGCTGGGCTGGCTGCTCGGCTATGCCGCGATCAGCCAGGTCGGCGTGGCGGTCACGATGCGGGTCGGGCTCGATCACCACGGGATGTCCGTCTACACCAATGCCGATCTGCTGTTTCAGGTGCCGTACGGCATTCTGGCGGCATCGTTGCTGACGGTGCTGATGCCGCGGATCTCGGAGGCGGCCGCTGCCGGGAATCATTCGGCCGTGATCGCCGATCTCGGCCGGGGCGCACGGTATCTCACGGTGGCGCTCGTGCCGGTGACCATGGCGCTGGCGCTGCTGGGGCCGGTATTGGCGACGGTGGTGTTCACCGGACGGGTCGATGCGGCCTCGGCCCGCTCGATCGGGGCCGCCGTCGCGTCCTCGGCATTCGGGCTGGCACCGTTCGCGCTGGTCATGTTGCAGTTACGAGTGTTCTACGCCCACAATGACACTCGCACCCCGACACTGATCAATATCGCCATGGTGACCACGAAGGTCGCCGTTCTTGTTCTCTCCGCCACGGTGCTACCCGACCACCTTGTCGTGGTGATGCTCAGTGTGGCCGGGTCGGTCTCCTACACGGTGGGTGCGGTCGCGGGGCACGTGCTGCTGCGGCGGCGGTACGGGCTGCTCGGGTTCTCCACCGTCGCCATCACTTTCACGCGGGTGATCTGGGCGACCGCTGCCGCTGGTCTGGCATGCGTGACGGCCATGGCATTGGTTCAGCACCTCGTCACCGCGCCGATGGTGGCGCACGTGTTCGCCCTCGCTGCGGGGGTGGTGCTCGGTGGCGCGGTGTTCCTTTTCGCGGCGAAGGCCATCGGCATTCCGGAGGTTCGGCATGCCAAGGCGCTGCTTGCCGCGTGAGGCGGGGAAACCAGTCTGGGCGGCCGGTATTCGGGGTCGGCGGGAATAGACTTTTCGCATGAAGATCGTGCGGGAGTTGGGTGAGGTGCCGCGGCGGCCGGATGCGATCGGGGTTGCTCCGAGCGATGATGCCGACGAGTGCTATCGGATTACCGTCGACGGGGATACCGTCACCTGCCGGGCTCGCACGGATGCGGGAGTGGTGCGGGCGGAGGCCGCGGCTCGGTTGCTCGCCGCCGAGGGGGAATTGCGGGACGGGATTGTCGACGACGGGCCGCGGTATGCGTGGCGGGGGTTGATGGTCGACTGTGCTCGGCGGTTCTGGAGTGTCGAGGAGCTGCGGCGGATTGTCGACCTGTGCGCGTTGTATCGGCTGAATGTGCTGCACCTGCATCTCACCGATGATCAGGGGTGGCGGATCGAGATTCCCGGATGGCCGCGGCTGACCGAGGCGGGGGCGGAGCACTATTCCGCCGCCGAGTTCCTGGACCTACAGGCTTATGCCGCAACGCGATTCGTCACGGTGGTCCCGGAGATCGATCTGCCCGGGCACTGCGGCTCCGCGGTGCGCGCCTGTCCGGAATTGCGGACGCTGGCCGCCCCGACCGGTCTGCCGGACTCGGTGCCGTTCGCCGCGCCGCTGGATCCGCACGATCCGGTCACCCGGTCGTTCATCACCGATGTCTTCGGCGGGCTGGCGAAGCTCACCACGGGGCCCTACCTGCACATCGGCGCGGACGAGGCGCTGGGCATGGATGCGGCGGCATTCGCCGAGGCCGTGCGGTTGGCGCGGCGCACGGTGCGGGCCGCGGGGAAGCGACCGATCGGCTGGCAGGAGAGTTCGCGGGCGGGGATCGAAGCCGACGACATCGTGCAGTGGTGGGTCGATCTCGCCATGCTCCAAATACCCGACACCGCAGCGGAATTCGAACGACTCTGGGACGATCCTCCGCCGGGCTTCAGCTTCGAGATCGTCCGGCAGCTCGCGCACCTGTACGCCCCGACCGATCACGATGTCGCCCGCACGATCGCCGGGGGCGGCCGAATCCTGCTGTCCCCCATGTCGCATCTGTACCTGGACCGCCCGTACCCCGCGGCGATCGTCCCACCCGACCACCGCCCGCCCGGGCTGTCGGTCTACCCGCCGCGCACGGTGGCCGAGATCGCCGCCTGGGATCCCTCCTGCCACGACCTGCCGCCGGACCGCATTGTCGGCGTGGAGGCCGCGCTGTGGAGCGAAACCCTCACCGATTTCGACGATCTCACCACCATGCTGCTCCCCCGGCTGGCCACTATCGCCGACACCGCCTGGTCCGGAACCCCGGCTCCCTGGCCGCGGTTGCGCGAGCGGCTGGCCGGTCACGCCGCGCTGTGGCGCTCCCTCGGCCTATCGGCCATGCTGACCACCGAGGTCGACTGGCGCTAATCCCCCGTCCGAACGACCCACCCCGTCGCGGTGGAACCGCCCACGAGAGTGCCGGTTTCGGCGGTGAACGCCGCCGCGATGACCGTGGTGGAATCGGCGCATAGGGGGTCGTGCAGGGTCTGGTGGAAGCTGTAGTCCGGAATGTCCTGACCCCACGTCAGGGTGTCACCGCGAAGCTCGACCCGCATGTTCCGGACTTCCCACTGCCCGGTATCGGACTCGACGGTCGCGGTATTGCCCGGCACCCGCACGGTCACCGGATGCAGCATGCCGTGCTCGTCGAACAGGGTGCCGGTATAGGTGGCGTGCTGCCAGTCCGACAGCTGGGTGCCGCAGGCGGGCGCGGCCGCGGCGTTCGCCGCCGGGGCCGACACCAGGGCGGCAGTGAAAAGCAGTGCGGCACTGAGCAGTTCGGCTCGACGCATAGCGATCCTTCCCTTGCCATACGGGAGGCGGGAGATCCGCCTCCGACAGTGCCCGATGCTAGTGCCACCACCGGCGACCGATCGGCTCGAGACAACGCCGTGCACGCGATTCGTACGCCATCGATAAGGGGTTGTCTCGAGATTCCTTCGGCCGTACCGACTTTCCGATCATATGCACCGACAAACGGTTACCCCGCAACGGGTCTCGAGACGCTCGTGATGGAGGTGCGATGGAAATCCGTGCGCCACAGATCACTTACGTCCCCGTCGGCGTCGACGGCGTAGTATGCGGGCCAGCGGTCGAAGACCGAACAGGGATGGGAGAGACCGAATTCGACGATATCGGTGACGGCGAGCCCGGTGACATCGGCGAGCACGGCGTGCTGGTCGTAGAGCGCGCGCACGGTGCCCGCGACACCGGATTTCTCGGTGCCGTCGGCACATCGGGCACCGAGCAGGACCGGCAGGTCGGCATCGTAGGCGAGGTCGCGTTTCCCGGCCCCGACAACGGCGACGCCGGGCTCGGGCGCCGACAACACGACGGCCCGCACCGACAGGGCGGGGCGCAGACCGGGAATCGGGCTCACCCGCGCGTAGGTGCCGTGGTCGTGGGTGACGTAGCAGCCGGATCGGAGCAGCCGCACCGTACCGGGCACATCCGATGCGGTGGGCAGGAATTCGACGACGCGGTCGGGGAATGCCGAGCCGCCCATGGAGAAGATCGGGGCGTCGGTGTCGAAATACGCCGCCACGTCGGTGTAGACGTCCCGGCCGCGGCGGCAGTGGTCGTCGACGGCGGCGAGCGTGTCCTCGGTCCGGGTGTTGGGCGCCACCCCCTCGTATCCCGCGACGCCGACCAGCGCGAGACCCGGTGCCCGCGCGATCGTTTCGGCGAGACGCCGCGCATCGGCGCGGGTGCGGACCCCGGTGCGGCCGCCCGGCGTGCCGACATCCAGCAGCACCTCGAATCGGCGGTCGCGCTCCCCGTGGATGCGCTGGGCCGCCGCGACACCCTCGGGCGAATCGACGAAGAACCGAATCTGCCGGTCGGCTTTGTCGTTCAGCCAATCCCGGAGCCGCGCAAGCCCTTCCGAATCGACCACCTGGTTCGCGATCAGGATTCGATCGTGCCCCCAGCCGAGCAGAACCGCCGCCTGGTCCACCGTCGCCACCGTCACGCCGACGGCCCCGGCCGCCAGCTGCCGGTCCACGATCGGAGCCGACATCGTCGTCTTCACGTGCGGCGCGAGCACGACATCCCGCGCCCGGCACCACTCCCCCATCACACGAATATTGTGGTCGACCGCGTCGACGTCGAGCCGTAATTGTGGATAAGCGTGCGAATGCATGCGCTACCCGTTCTCGGGAGCGCCCGGATTGCAGAGCGCGGCAACGGTTTCCGGATACCCCACGACGGGACGCCAGGGCTCGAGGTTCCAACTGGTCTTGCCGGATTCCACCACCCGGGCCCAATGCCAGTGGCACATGAACTGATCGATCATCCCCGGGGTGTTCGCATCGGGCGCCTGCTCGAGCACCTCCTGCCAGGCACGGTCACCGGCGGGCGGGGCGAAGTCCCGACGCCCGGACAGCGTCGGGAAGATCATGAGGCGACGACCGTCGCGGGTGTCGGTCCAGACGACGTGATCGATGAGCCGGTCGTCGGCGAACGGATCGGCCGACCCGGACTCCGGCACACTCGCCGCCGCAACACCGATCCCCGTTCCCGAAACACCCAGCGCCACAACGGCCGCAGCCCCCAGACCGGCGACGACTCTCCTCATGAACTCTCCTTTCGATCGGCACACGACCCCGTCAGATCGCGTCGAGTTCGCGGTGGAAATCCAATCCGACCAGTTGCGAGTACTCGGCATAGGTGAGCGTCGGCCGCGAGGCGGGAACGACGCCGTCCGCGTAGAGCTGGCCCAGGGACTCCTGCACCGAGGCGACGGCGGACAGCAGGGCGGTCAGGGCGTAGAACACCATCGAGAAGCCCATCCGCTCCAGCTCGAGAGCGCTCGTGGCCGCCGCATCGGTGCCGTCGACCAGGGAGGCGACCTTGGGGCCCGGCAGATGTTCGGCGATGTAGTCCAGATCGGCGCGGGTCTTGATGCCGTCGACGAACATCAGGTCCGCACCCGCGTTCCGGTACCGCGTCGCGCGGTCGACGGCGTCCTCGCGGCCGGTGACGCCGAGCGCGTCGGTCCGCCCGATGATGATCAACGATTCGTCTCCCCGCGCGGCCACCGCGGCCCTGATGCGCTGCTCCCCCTCCTCGGCGCTCACCAGCCGGATTCCCGACAGCTGGCCGCACCGCTTCGGGATGACCTGATCCTCGAGGTGCAGCGCCGCGACACCGGCCTGGAGATACTCCTGCACCGCGCGGTGGATGTTCGACGGCCCGCCGTAGCCGGTATCGGCGTCGGCGACGACCGGAATCGAGGTGGCGCGGACCATATTTCGCGCATGCTCGGCCATCTCCGTCTGGGTGAGCAGACCGATGTCCGGCTGCCCGAGGCGCGAGGCGGTGGCGCCCAGGCCGGTCATGTAGACGGCCGGAAATCCGGCCCGTTCCACCAGCCGCGCGCTCATCGAGTCGAAGGCTCCCGGGGCGCGGACAATCGGCCGTCCCGGAGCCAGCAGGGACCTCAGTTCATCGGCAGCACCCACGGCCAGAACATATCACCTATGTACGTAGATCGTAGATTTTCCCTGGTGACATCGCTATACAGATCTCTATATCGTTGCTATAGTCGTCTACGGCCGAGCGGCACATCGGATCGACACGCAGCGAGTGAGGTATCGACATGAGCCTGAAGGGCAAAGTTGCACTGGTCACCGGCTCGAGCAAGGGCATCGGCCGCGCGATCGCGCTGCGGTACGCGGCGCGCGGGGCGGACATCGTCGTGAATTACCTGCGCGACGAGCAGGCCGCGGCGGAGGTCGCCGACGAGGCGCGACGCCTGGGGGTCCGGGCGATCACCGTGCGCGCCGATGTCTCCGACGTCGCCGAGATCGACCGCCTGTTCCGCACCGCGGTCGAGGAGTTCGGGCGGCTCGACATCGTGGTGGCGAACGCCGGGATCGAGAAGGTCGACGTCCCCGTCACCGAGGTGACCGAGGAGGATTTCGATCTGCTGTTCCGCGTCAACACGAAGGGCCCGTACTTCGTTCTGCAGGCCGCGGCCCGCCGGATCGCCGACGGCGGCCGGATCATCAATATCGCGTCGAGTTCGACGGCGCGGCCGCAACCCGGGCTGGGTCTGTACGGCACCAGCAAAACCGCCCCGAAGTACCTGGTCCGAGTCCTAGCGTTGGAGCTGGGACACCGAGGCGTCACCGTCAACTCCCTGGTACCCGGGCCGATCGACGGGGCCGGAATCTTCACCGGCACCCCCGACGACGACCCGTACAAGAAGGCACTGCGCGATTCGGTGCCGATCGGCCGGCTCGCCACGCCCGAGAACGTCGCCGATTTCGCCGAATTCCTCGCCGGCGACGGCGCGGCGTTCCTCACCGGCGAAGAAGTCCTGATGAACGGCGGATCCAGTAACTGACCCGCCTCTCGAAAGTCGAAGGAAGGGAAGGACATTCCATGTCATCTGCCACCATGCGCGCCGTCCGGGTAGTCAGCGCGGGCGCGCCGTTCGAGGCGACGACCATCCCGGTTCCCGAGCCCGCGGCCGGGCAGGTCCGGGTTCGGGTGCATGCCTGCGGGGTGTGCGGCGGCGAGAACATTGCCCGGCTCGGACTGCTCGGGGTGCGGCTGCCGCGGGTGCCCGGGCACGAGATCGCCGGCGAGATCGATGCCCTGGGCGAGGGCGTCACCGCGTGGGCGGTCGGCGATCGGGTCGGCATCGGCTGGCACGGGGGCCACTGCTTCACCTGCACGCAGTGCCGTCGCGGCGACTTCGCCAACTGCGCGAATCGCGGCATCGTCGGCGTCTCCTACGACGGTGGTTACGCGGAATACGTTGTCGCGCCGCAGGAGACGCTCGCGCGGATCCCGGACGGGCTGTCGTTCGCGGAGGCCGGTCCGCTGATGTGCGCGGGCATCACCTCGTTCAACGCACTGCGGAATTCCGGTGCGCGGCCGGGCGATACGGTCGTCGTGCACGGGGTCGGCGGCCTGGGGCACCTGGCCATCCAGTTCGCGGCCCGGATGGGGTTGCGCACCATCGCCGTCAATCGCGGGCGCGCCAAGGAGGACATCGCCCGCGAGCTGGGCGCGGACGAGTACGTCGATGCCGAGGCGGGCAGCGCGGGCGCCGCGGTCGAGAAATTGGGCGGCGCGGACCTGGTGTTCTCCACCGTGGGTTCCAGCCCGGCCCAGGCCGATCTGATGCAGGGCCTGCGTCCCAACGGTCGGCTGCTGATCGTGGCCAGCGATCACCAGCCGCTCGAGGTCTCCCCCGACCTGCTGGTCTTCGGTCGGCGCACGGTGTCCGGCTGGTACAGCGGCCATGCCCAGGACAGCCAGGAGGCAATGGAATTCGCGGCGCTGAAGGGCGTGCGCCCGCTGGTGGAGACCTACCCGCTCGAGGAGGCCGAGGCGGCCTTCCAGAACATGGGCAAGGCGCGCTTCCGCAACGTGCTCACCCTCTGAACCCTGGCACCGCACGCACGGCCGATCCCGACGAGTCGGCCGTGCGTGCGTGTATTCGCATGGGGCAGTGGTTGTTCCGCCGTCAGTGATCGCCGGACAGGCGGCGCAGCCATTCCTTCAGCAGCTCGGTCTCGGCGGTCGACAGGTCGGGAGACGGGTGGGTGGCCAGTCCCGCACGTAGGGCGATGGCCGCGCCCGGCACCGCGTCGACGCCGGGGTCGCGGTCGGGCGCGGCCTCCCGAACGATGGAGCCCAGCACCGCGTCCCGGGCACGCTCGGAGATGCCGAGGTCGCGCTGCTCCGGCGAGGCGATCAACGCCAGTGCCACACCGACATTGGTGGCCAGGATCAGGTGCGCCGCCACGTCCGGGGGCACCACCAGGCGGCCCTGCTCGGCGGCGCGGTTGAGCATCCCGAGCAGCAGCGCCTGGCCCTCGGTCGCGGCCGACGGCCGCCGACCCGGGGTGACCTGGCCGTACATCACCGCGTACAGGGCGGGATTGTCCAGCGCGAATTGCACATGCTGATCCCATCCGGCGCGGATATCGGCGATCGGATCGGCCGATGCCGCCCGGGCTCGTTTCGCGCCCAGATACCGTTCGAAACCGTGTGCGGCCACGGCATTCAGTAGGCCCTGCTTATCGCCGAAGTGGTGATACAGCGTCGGCGCCTGCACACCCGCCAGCTCGCAGATCGCGCGGGTGGTGATCGGGGTTCCGTTCGACTCCGTCAACAATCGCGCGGCGGCCTCGAGCAGGCGCGTCCGCGCGGGTGGGTTGTCCACGGTCCTTGTCACATCGCTATTCTAATGAATGTAGCGAGACTATACCGCCGCTACGGCCGCGCGGCGGTCAGGAAGGATCGGATCCGATCGGGGTCCTTCACGCCCTTGCTCACCTCGACGCCGCTGGAGACATCGACACCCCACGGCCGGGCGGCGGAGATCGCCTGTGCCACATTGTCGGGGCTCAATCCGCCTGCCAGCAGCCAGTGCCCGGAGGGGCGGTCGCGCACGGCCGTCCAGTCCCAGGGCTGTCCGGCCCCCGGTTTCGGGGCGTCCACGAGCAGCAGCTCCTCGCCGTACGCGCCGCACCGCAGGTCGGCGTCGGCGGGGACCGCGCGGATCAGGGTGCGCCCGAGGTCGTCGAGTGCGGCGAAGTCGGAGCGCGGGTGGCGGCCGTGCAGCTGAATCGCTCGCACGCCGGAGATCTCGGCCGCCCGCCGGATCTGCGCGGGGGTTTCGCCCATGAACACGCCCACGGTCAGCACGTGCGGCGGGACCGGCGCGGCCAGCGCCGCGGCCCGCTCCGGGGTGATCCGGCGCGGGCTGGCGGTGAGGACGAAACCCACCGCATCCGCGCCCGCCTCGACGGCGGCGGCGACATGGTCGGGCTCGCGGAGCCCGCAGATCTTCACGAACACCGGGCGGAGCCTACAGTGCCTGGCACGCATCGGCATTCCGGCCATGGCGATGCGATCGTCGCGGCGCTGTGCGCGGCCGACTCGTCTACCCGGGACTGCTCGTATCCGGGGACATAGGGGCGTCGGATCGGTTATATATTGTGAGCCAAGCTGATTCACGCGCGAAAGGTCGCCGCCATGCGCAGAATCGCGCATATTGCGTTGGGATTGCTGGTCGTCGCCGCGGTCCTCGCGCCCGCGGCCCGCGCCGACGCGGACTCCGGACAACTCACCGATCTCACCGGAATCGTCGACAACGGTCCGGTGACCATCCTGAATGCCGGGACCGCCGCCGTCGCGGTGAGCTTCCCCACCTCCGGGGCGGTGCGCGTGCGGCTGGCCCCCGACGGCACGTTCACCGACCCGGCGGGCGACAAGATCGTCCGGCCCAATTCCGGTCCCCCGGTCGCGCACACTCGGGTCGACAGGGGCGACTACTGGGCCCTGTCCACCGAGGCGATCACGCTGCGCGCCTACAAACAACCCCTGCGTTTCGCGCTCTACGACGGCGCGGACACCCGGCAGATCTGGGCGGAGACGGCCCCGCTGTCGTGGACGAAGGATTCCACCACGCAGACCCTCGGCCGCGGCGATAAGGAGCAGTTCTTCGGCGGCGGCGAGCAGAACGGGCGATTCAGCCACCGCGACCAGACCATCCAGATCTTCGCCGACGACAACTGGAACGACGGGGGCGCGCCGAATTCGCAGCCGTTCTACCTGTCCAGCAACGGCTATGGCGTGCTGCGCAACACCTTCGCGCGCGGCACCTACTCCTTCGCCGACCCGGTGCGCACCACGCACCAGGAGCGCCGCTTCGATGCGATCTACGTCGCCGGTGATACCCCGAAGCACGTCATCTCCGCCTACACCGCGCTGGTCGGCCGCCCGTTCCGGCCGCCGATCTACGGGCTGGAGATGGGCGACTCGGACTGCTACCTGCACAACGCCAATCGCGGCGAGCGGCACACCCTCGACGCGGTGCAGGTCGCCGACGGCTACGTGCGCAACCGGATACCCAACGGCTGGATGCTGGTCAACGACGGCTACGGCTGCGGCTACGAGAACCTACAGCAGGTCGGCGAGGGCCTACGCAAGGACGATATGCAGCTCGGGCTGTGGACCGAGAACGGCCTGCCGAATCAGGCCGAGGAGGTGAAAGCCGGTGTGCGCGTGCGCAAACTGGACGTGGCCTGGGTCGGTCCCGGCTACGAGTTCGCCCTGAACGCCTGCGACGCGGCGCACCGCGGCATCGAGGACGCAAGCGACGCGCGCGGATTCGTCTGGACCCCGGTGAGCTGGGCGGGTTCCCAGCGCTGCGCGGTGCTGTGGAGCGGGGACCAGACCGGCTCCTACGACTACATCCGCTGGCAGATTCCCACCTACGCGGGCTCGACCATGTCCGGGATCGCCTACAACACCGGCGATGTCGACGGCATCTTCGGCGGCAGCCCGCAGACCTACACGCGGGATCTGCAGTGGAAGGCGTTGCTGCCCACCATCATGTCGATGGACGGCTGGGCGCCCTCGGACAAGCAGCCGTGGCGCTACGGCGAGCCCTACACCTCGATCAACCGAAAGTACCTGGAGCTCAAGGAAAGACTGCTGCCCTACACCTACAGCTATGCGGTCGAGGCGAATCGGACCGGCGTCGGCCAGATCCGGCCGCTCGCACTGGAATACCCGGACGACCCGAACACCTGGGGCGAGCAGGCCCGCTACGAATTCCTGTCCGGCAGAGACCTTCTCGTCGCGCCGGTGTACACCGACACCGAGGTGCGGGACGGGATCTATCTGCCGGAGGGCACCTGGGTGGACTACTGGAGCGGCCGGACCTGGACCGGGCCGACGACGGTGAACGGCTATCACGCTCCGCTGGACACGCTCCCGCTGTTCGTGCGCGCGGGCGCGGTGCTGCCCCTGTGGCCGGAGGGCACCCGATCGTGGCGGACCCGCGACACCGGCGTGCTCGACCTGGACGTCTACCCGCAGGGCTCGGGCAGCTTCACGCTGACCGAGGACGACGGGGTGACCCGCGCCTACCAGCAGGGACAGCAGGCCACCCAGACATTCACCGCGCAGGCGCCGCAGTCGGGCCCCGGCGATGTCGAGGTGACCATCGGCACGAGCGAAGGTGCGTATCAGGGCAAGCCGTCGGCCCGCCACTACGAACTCGCGGTCCACACCGGAGCGGCACCCGCCACCGTCCAGGCGGGCACCACCCCACTCGACCGCCGCGCCAGCCGCGCCGACCTCGACAACGCCCCCAACGGCTGGTGGTACGACCCGAACGACCGCGGCGGCATCGTCTACGTCAAGACCGACCCGGTCGCCGCCTCCGACCAGCTGACCGTGCGCCTACTCGGCGCCAGCGCGGTCGGCGGGAACCTCCCTGTCCCGCACTGAGATTCGGCCCTGCCGGAGCTATTGGGCCGGGAAGAAGGCGAGGCCGGTCATGGTGCCGAGGACGATGGTGGAGCCCGCGGCGGCCGGGGTGGCGAAATGGGGCAGGGTGTCGGTGGGGAACTGCTCGGTGGCCGCGCCGGTCGCGGGGTCGAGGGCGTAGAGGGTTCCGGAGTGCCAGTCGGTGACCCAGACATGGCCGGAGGCGAGGATGGGCTGGCCGTTGGCGGGGACCGTGGCGTGCCAGAGGACCGTGGCGGTGCCGTCGGCGGCAATGCGGACGGCGGTGGTGCCGGTGGTGCAGGGCAGGTAGGCGATATCGTCGGCCACGGCGGCGCCGCCGAAGGCGCGGCAGCCGGTGAAAGCCGGTGCCACGCTGCTGATTCCGCCGAGGTGGGCGGCGTCGAGAACGTAGCCGTCGCCCGCCTTTCCGGCGATGACGATGTGGCTGCCGACGAGCGCCGGGTTCATGGAGCCGAGGTCCTTGTCGGCGGCATTGTCGTCGGCCCAGGTGGCCGGGGCGAAGAAGTCGGCGCGCCGCAGGTCGGGGGTGAGGGCGACGACCGAGTCGGTGTTGTCGTAATCGGCTCCCGGCCCGGCGTTTCCGTTGCCGACGGAGTAGTACAGCAGGCCGCCCGCCTGCGCCGGGGAGCCCGGCGCCCAGATGCCGCCGCGACCGCTGGTCGACGACTGATACCAGGCGACGGTGTTGTTGGAAAGATCAACGGCCGCAACGGCTCCCGTGTAATTGCCGCAGTCCCCGGCGTTTCCGCCGAACGCGGCGTAGACGCGCCCGTTGGCGAGGGTGAGCGCGGGGCGTTGCAGATACGACGGCGAGTCGCCGAACGGCGGATCGATCGTCAGTTGCATTGTGACGGCGCCGGACTCGGAGTCCAGGCCGAACAGGACGTGATGCGCGTCCGATGTTTCGGCGACGACATACAGCCGATGGGCCGCGGTGTCGAGCGCGGGGCGCCCGGTGATGCCCTCCGGATCGATATCGCCGCACGGCAGGCTGGACTCCGGAATGGGGTCGGCGACATGGGTTTGCCACCGCACGGCAGAGTTCGCGACGGCGTAGACGGTGCCGTTCTCGGTGGCCGCGTAGATGGTGTCGCCGCCGACGACCGGCTGACCGTACACGGCCCCGTCGAGCGGGAGTGTGGTGCCCGCCGCCGTGGCGCTGCCGCCGCCGACCACGAATAATGCCGCGCACCACAGCGCGGCCAGAATTACCCTCGTCATGGCCGACTCCCATTCGGACACAACGAGTATCGCAGACTTTCCGAGGGTTCCCAAGGGAATCGAGGGCGGCGGCGCGACAACCCCTGACATGCCCGGAGATACCCCGGCAACCATGGTAGAACCTGGGGTATGACGCAGCCCTTCCGTTTCGGTGTGAACCTGAGTTCCGCGTCCAGGACGACGTGGGTCGAGAAATGCCGTAAGGCCGAAGAACTCGGTTACGACGTGATCGGGGTACCGGATCATATCGGCCTGCCCGCTCCGTTTCCGGCCCTCATGCTCGCCGCGGAGGTGACCGAGCGGGTGCGGGTGGGCACCTACGTGCTCAATGCCCCGTTCTTCAATTCCGGCCTGCTGGCGCGGGATGTGGCGACGCTGGACCAATTCACCGACGGGCGAGTCGAACTCGGCCTCGGGGCCGGTTATGTGCAGGGTGAGTTCGATGCGATCGGGATGCGGTTTCCGAGTGCGGGTGAACGCGTCGACATGCTCGCCGAGACGGTCGCGACGCTGCGGCGGCATTTCGCCGATCCCGGCTACCGACCGCGGCCCGCCCGGCCCTCGGGACCGCCGCTGCTGATCGCGGGCTGGGGCGATCGGGTGCTACGGCTGGCCGCCGAACACGCCGACATCGTCGCGTTCGTCGGGGCGAGCACCTCGAACGACGGCACCCTGCGGCTGGCAGGCGCCACCGAGACCGCGCAGCGGGTGCGCTACGTGCGGGGCCTGCTCGGCGACCGCGCCGACACCGTCGAATTCAATCTGCTGATCCAGCGCCTGGTGGCGCCGGGCGAATCCGCGGGCGTCTCCGCCGAACTGCGCGGCTACATTTCTCCCGACGCCACCGATGAGCTCGATCAAGTCCCCACCCTCCTGACCGGCACTCCCGCGCAGATGGCAGATTCCCTGCGCGAACGCCGGGAACGCTACGGCTTCAACTACTTCACGGTGTTGGAATCCAATCTGGAGAAATTCGCACCCCTCATCGAACTTCTCCGCTGATTTCCACGACCATCGTCGCGTCACGCCGGGCACAAGAGCAACACCGACCTGCTACATCGACAATTAGCCAGCCTCAACGATGCATCCGGGGGTCGAACCGGCTGGCCCGCCGCCGATCTCACACCGGCTCGGCGCACTCGGTGAGCGTCCCGGCAAAGATTCAGCGAAGATTCCTGTCGGAAAGTCTTGCGGCCGGGCCACACCCGTGGTATTACTATCTACGCACGTAGATAGTAATCTGTCCTGAGCAGGTAGTCGACGGTTTCTCCTCGTCATTCCGGCGTGCTTGTGGCCGGAATTTGGCCTGCTGCAATAGATCCCGGCCAAAAGCACGCCGGGATCAAGGGCGGGTGAGCACGCCGGGATCACGAGTGACCAGGAATTGGGGAATTCTGCATGGATCTGGACGAAGCGCTGCGGGCCGGGATGTCGGTCGATGGTGCGGTGGGAATCGCGCTGGTCGATTACGACAGCGGCATGGTGCTCGGAAAGCAGGGCGGGAACGCGCTGCTCGACCTCGAGGTCGCGGGGGCGGTGAATACCGAGGTGGTGCGGGCGAAGATGCGGGCCATCGAGGCACTGCAACTCGACGATGCGATCGAGGACATTCTCATCACCCTCGGCGGCCAGTACCACATCATCAGGCCGCTGGAGAACCGCACGCCGGGCGCCCGGGCCGACTCCGGCAAGCTGTTCCTGTATTTCGTGCTCGACCGGTCGCGGGCGAATCTCGCGCTCGCCCGGCATCAATTGCGCCGCCTGGAGCAGGCGGTCAGTGTATGAGCAACCACTTACAGCGGCAGGAAATCCGGCTGAGCGACCCGACGGTCGTCAAGGATCTGCTCGCCCGCGCCTGCGCCCTCGTCGGCGACATCCAGCACGCGATGATCGCCAGCCGGGACGGCCTGATCATCGCGGCCGACGCGAACGGCGACGAGGAGGTCGCCATCCACGGCTCGGCGCTCGGCGCGGCGGCGGCCGGGATCGGCGATCACTTCACCAATCTGGCCGCCCACGGCCGACTGCAATCCATGCTGGTCGAAGGCGATCGCGGCTGCGTCGGCGTCTTCCCCGTCAGCACGGCGCTGCTGCTGATCGTGACCAGCGCGCCGGGGGTGACCCTCGGCCGCTTCAGCGCCGCCGCCAAGAAGGTGGTCGCCGCGCTGCAATCACCCGAATCCTGATCGGCGAGCCCCGTGCACCGAGCCCGGCGCGATCGACAGGGGCGGGTCTGCGCGCCGGGCATCGGGTCGTCCGATCCGGCCGCGGAGTCGGCATCGGCGGCGACTCGCTGCCGGGCGTCGTTGCCCGGCGGCCACTCGGACCGATATCGACAATCCCCCGCGCCGGGGTGAGCGGGCATCGCCCCGTCGGGGTGATTCCCCGCGCGCCCGACCATCGGTTCAGCCCACCGGTCGCCCGGTATCGTTGCGCCGAGCCATGATTCGACTAGTCGGCGCCGCGACAGGCGCGTCGCGGCGAGCCGCTGTGCAATGATCCAAGGTGTGAGACCCGGCGATGCTGCACGCTCCGACGGCGCCAGTCTGGTCCTGCGCCCGGAATTGTTCGAGCGCCTCGGGGCCGCGCGAGTGACCATGGTGTCCGCCCCCGCGGGCAGCGGCAAGACGGTCCTGCTGCGGTCGTGGATCGCCGCGTCGGAGCTGACCGACCGCGCCGCCTGGGTGCCGGTGCGACGCGATGAGCGTGACCCGCAACGCTTCTGGCGGTCGGTCTGCGACGCGCTGCGCCGGACGAGCGCGGGATCGGAACTGGTGCGGGCCGTTTCGGCGGCGCCGGAGCCGGACGGCTGGGCGCTGGCGGAGCGGCTGCTCGCCGACCTCGCGCCGCTGCGGCAGCGGCTGTGGCTGGTGATCGACGACGTGCACGAGCTGGGTTCCGCCGAGGCGCAGCGCCAGCTGGAGCTGCTGGTGATGCGGGCCCCCACCGATCTGCGGTTCGTCCTGGCCACCCGCCACGACCTGCGGCTGGGCCTGCATCGGCTGCGGGTGGAGGGCGGGCTCGACGAAATCCGCCCGGCCGACCTGCGATTCACGCTCGAACAGACCCGCGAACTCCTCGAACTCGCGCAGGTGCGATTACCCGAGCCCGCGCTCAGCGCCCTCTACGAGCGGACGGAGGGCTGGGCGGCCGGATTGCGCCTGGCGGCATTGTCGTTGACCGGTCACCCGGATCCGGCCCGATTCGCGGCCGAATTCTCCGGCAGCGAGCGGACGGTGGCCGAGTATCTGCTGGCCGAGGTGCTCGAGCAGCAGAGCGAACCGGTGCGTCGGCTGCTGCTGCGCACCTCGATCCTGGAGCGGGTCAACGGCGAACTGGCCGACCTGCTCACCGGCGGCCGCGGCGGAGAGCGGGTGCTGCAAGACCTCGAGCAGGCCAACGCCTTCGTGACCTCACTCGACGGGGCTCGCTCGTGGTTCCGCTACCACCAGATGTTCGCCGATCTGCTGCAACTGAAGCTGCGGCGCGTCGCTCCCGACGAGGTGGTCGGGCTGCACCGGGCCGCCGCCGGATGGCTTGCCGAGCAGGGATTTCCGATGGAGGCGATCCGGCACGCGCAGGCCGCGCAGGATTGGGCCGCGGCCGCCCGCCTGTTCACCGATCGCTGGCCCAGCCTGCTGATGGACGGTCAGAAGACCGTCATCCGAGAGCTTCTCGGCGGTTTCCCCGGCGAGATCGTCGCGGCGGACCCGGAACTCACGATGCTGGCCGCGGCCTGCCAGATGCCGGGGGCGCCCGCGCCCGCCGAGGGCCGCTACCTGGCCCTCGCCGAACGCGCGGCGGCCTCGGCGCCGCCCGAGCGGCAGGCCCACGCACAGCTGATCCTCGCGATCATCCGGCTGCTGCTGGCCCGGCGCCAGTGGGACCTGCCCGCGGCGCTCGAGGCGACGCGCCAACTCCAGGTGGTGGCCAAGGCGCCGGACGCGGCGCTGCCCGGGCTCGACGCGGACCTGCGGGCAATGGCCCTGGTCAGCCTCGGCAGCACCGAGTTCTCGATCGCGCGATTCGACGACGCGACACGGCATCTCGAGCAGGGCACCGCGCTGGCTCATCGGATCGGGCGGCCCTACCTCGAATTCATCGGCCGGGCCTACCAGTCGATAACCCAGATGTTCGACTCGCTCCCGCTGGCGATCGAATCCGGCCGGGCGGCCCTGGAATTGGCCCGCACGCACGGCTGGACCGTCCACCCGGCCGCCGGGATCGCCTACGCGGCACTGGGTGCGGTGGCCGTGTGGCAGGGACGGCTGGCCGACGCCGAGCGCTGGCTCCAGCGCGCCGAGCGCACGCTGTACTCGGAGGTGCAGCCGCCGGTGGGCATGGCAATCGAGATCTTCCAGGGCATTCTCCAGCTGGCGCACGGCCGCTGCGCCGATGCGGTGGCCGCCTTCGAGGCCGCCGAGCGGGTCATCGCGCAGCTCCCCCAGCCGCATCCGCGCGCCGTCGTCGTGCAGGCCTTCAAGGTGCTGACCTATCTGCGCATGGGCCGGATCGACGCCGCCGCGGCGACCTACGCGGCCGTCGACGCGCAGGAGCGCGCCAGCGGCGGAATGCGCCTGGTGCAGGCGGCAATACAGCTCGCCGAGGGCGAACCGCTGGCCGCGCGGGTCACGCTGGCCCCCGTGCTCGACGGCTCGGTTCCGGTGCGCTGGGCGCGGCGGCTGGCCCAGGGATTTCTGCTGGAGGCGATCGCCCAGGAAGCCCTGGGCAATCTCGAGGCCGCCGAGGCGGCGGTGGAGCGCGCGCTCGACTCGGCCGAACCCGACGGGGAACTGCTGTGGTTCCTGCTGCATCCGGTGCCCGACCTGCTCGCGCGCCGGGCCCGCCACCGCACCGGCCACCCCGCGCTGGTCGCCGAGATCCAGAGCCTGCTCACCGGCCACGACCCCCGGCCCGCCGAACCGGAGCCGCAGGAGACGTTGAGCGACAGCGAGATTCGCATCCTGCGCTATCTGCCCACGCATCTGTCGGCGCCGGAGATCGCCCGCGAGCTGTCGGTCTCCCCCAATACCGTCAAGACCCATCTGCGCAATCTGTACACCAAACTCGGTGTCCATCGCCGCTCCGAGGCGGTCGGGCACGCCCGCGCCCTCGGTTTGCTCGCGCCCGCCACCGGTCGGCGCTGAGCAGATGCTCATCTCGAAACACGCTGCGGCGGTGTGAGAATCGAAGATCACCCGGATCGGGTGATGGACGATTCACCCGATCGCGGGCGATGCTCGGTGGTGCCGGTGGGCGCACCACCGCCGAATGCGAGGTAGGCATGACCACCAGTAGCCACCGTGATCCGTATCCGCGGAATTACCGGATCCGGGTTCGGGGCCGCCTGGGCGAGACCCTCCGCTGCGCATTCCCCGCCCTCGAGTTCGAGACGGTCGGTGGGGACACCGTGCTGACGGGTGAGTTGGCCGACCAGGCGGCGCTGTACGGCGTGCTCGCCGAATTCGAGGCGCTCGGCCTCGAGCTCCTCGAGGTCTGCCCGGCGCCGCCGCGCACGTCGAACCAGCAATCCTCATGAACGAACGGCTGTTACGGAGGTAGCGCACAGGTGACTCACTCTCAACTGGCAGATCCCAAAGCCATCCTTGTTACACAGGTAGGACTGCTCTTCCCGAACCGCATGGCCTACGCCCAGTGGGAACGCGCCGGACGCAAGCTCGCCCACATCTCCAGCTCGTCGACCTGGTGTCTGGGCGATTGGCTGGTCTACGGCGAGAAGTCCTACGCCGACCGCTATCGCGTGGCGGTGGAGGCGGTGGGCCTGGATTATCAGACCCTGCGCAACTACGCGTGGGTGTGCCGCCGGTTCGTGCCGGAGCGCAGACGACGCGAACTGAGTTTCCAGCATCACGCGGAGGTGGCCTCGCTGGGCGACGCCGAGCAGGACCGCTGGCTCGACCTCGCGACCGAACATCAGTGGTCCCGCAACAAGTTACGGGAGCGGGTGCGTGGCCATCGTGCGCGACCGGTCACCCGGGGTTCGGACCGGGAGCTGGTGCCGGGCGTGCGGGCGCGCGCCGAGCAGATGCAGCGGTGGGCCCTGGCCGCCGCGCGGTCGGAGGCCAGCCTGGTGGAGTGGGCCTCGCGCACCCTCGACCAGGCCGCCGAAATGGCTCTCGCGCAACCGAATCGGCTCGCCGAGGAGCCCGAGGCCCAACCCGCCGCGGAGTGATCCGCGCTGCGGCCGACCGTGATTCGGCCGCGTGGCTAGGCTCGGTGAAGTGTGGGCCTGGCGGAGGATGTGGCACAGCGGAATAGAGCCCAGCTGCCGAGTGATCGGCCTGCGGCTCCGCCGGATTCGCCTGCTCGGGACGACCGGCGCCGTGGTGATGGCGATCAGCGCGCTGGGCGTCGGGGCGCAGCCGGTGCATCAGAATCCCGTGTCGGGGATTCGGGTGGCGGGGCTGTTCGCGCGGGTGCCGACGGCGATGCTGGCCATGTGCATGATCGGCATGGTCGCGGTGGTGCTGGCGTGGCTGCTGCTGGGCCGGTTCACGATCGGCGCCACCGGCCGAATCACCCGCTCCCAGCTCGACCGGACCCTGCTGCTGTGGGTGGCGCCGCTGGCGGCGGCGCCACCGATGTTCTCCAACGACGTGTATTCCTATCTGGCGCAGAGCGAAATCGCCCAGCGCGGAATGGATCCCTACGTGGTGGGCCCGGCGACCGGGCTGGGGCTGGACAATGTGCTCACCGACAATGTGCCCAATATCTGGCGCCTCACGGCCGCACCCTATGAGCCGCTGTTCCTGTGGATCGGCCGCGGAATCGCGACGATCACCGGCGACAGCATCCTGCTCGGCGTCTGGTCGCATCGGGCACTCGAGCTCGGCGGGCTGATGCTCGTGGTGTGGGCGCTGCCGCGGCTGGCCCGGCGCGCCGGGGTGTCGCCGGTCGCGGCGCTGTGGCTGGGCGCGGCCAATCCGCTGGTGCTGTTCCATCTGATCGCCGGGGTGCACAACGAGACCCTGATGCTGGGGCTCATGCTGATCGGCCTGGAGATCTGCCTGCGCGCCCTCCCGACGAATATCGGTGCGGGACGGATGGATCGGCGGGCATGGGCGCTGCTGATGGGCGGCGTGGTGGTGATCGCCCTGGCGTCGATGATCAAGTTCCCCGCCATTGTCGCGCTGGGTTTCGTCGGCGCCGCGCTGGCCCGGCGCTGGGGCAGGCGTCCGCTGCCGCTGCTGATCGTGGCGGCGGGCTTCGGGGTGGTGGCCGGGGCCACCATCGTGCTGGTGTGCTGGGGTAGCGGGCTGGGTTTCGGCTGGGTCCACACCCTCGACACCGCCCGGGTCGTCCGCAGCTGGATGTCGCTGCCCACCGCCGTCGGCATCGTCACCGGATTCGGCGGCGTCCTGCTGGGATTGGGCGATCACACCGACGCGCTGCTGAGCATCACCCGCCCCGTCGCCCTGGTCGCGGCCGGGTTCATCGGATTGCGCATGCTGATCGCCACCTGGACCGGGCGGCTGCACCCGATCGCGGCCCTCGGGGTATCGCTGGGTGCGGTCGTGCTGCTGTCGCCGGTGGTGCAGCCGTGGTATCTGCTCTGGGCGATCGTGCCGCTGGCCGCCGGGGCGGCGACGTCGGCGTTCCGCGTTCCGGCGGTGGTGTTCTCGGTGATCGTCGCGGTCGTGGAGATGCCGCGCGGGGCCGATTTCGAGGTGTTCCAGATCGTCGAGGCGGCCCTCGCTGCGGTGGCGGTGACGGTGGTGTTCATCGCGCTGACCCGCGGCTCCCTGCCGTACGGCCGCGTGACGCCGGTCACCGAGGAGGCGGCCGTCGGTCGATGCGGTTGCGAGGCACCGTGATCCGGGACAGCGGAAATCGACGTCCTCGGCGAGGACATCGACTCCGCTCGGAAACTCCGGGAACTACCCGCCGCTGACGGCACCGGCGCGCAGCACCCGCCGACGCCGCCGTGCTCGCCGCGCGGCCTCCTCGGCCGCGGCGGCGGCCTGCGGCTGCGAAGCTCCCGCCCGGATCGCCCGCTCGTACGCCTCGGTCCGGGCGCGCTCCTCGCGCCACGACCTACGCCCCCGAAGTCTGCTGATCAACCCCACGTCGTTCTCCTGTCTTTCGAACCACAACGACCACTCCAGCGTGCCAGCCGTCGTCTGCCCGCCGCATCACTCCCCAGTACGATTTCCGTGGCGGCGGATCTGCTCGCGGTTGGTGTAGATGTGTTCGCGCATGAGGAATTCCGCGCGATCGGGGGGGCCGTCGGTGAGGGCGTCGGCTATGCGGCGGTGGTCGGCGAGGGCCTGGCGGACCTCGTCGTGGGTGAACCAGTGGCCTATATCGCCGTCTCGGCGGTGCCTGGCGTCGTAGATCAGGGGGGCGCGGCGGGCCTGTTCCACGCCGCGGACCAGATACGGGTTTCCGGCGGCCGCCAGGATGATGTTGTGGAATTCCAGGTTCAGTTCCAGCCAGCGGCCCTGACGGTCGGGGGACCATTCGCCGCGGTCCACCGTGTCGGTGGCGCGGTCGAGGTTGGCGTGTAGCAGCGGGAGGGTCCGCGCGCGTTCGGGTTTGCCCGCGAGGGCGCGACATGCCATGCCCTCCAGCGCGATTCGCATGTCGAAGGCGTGCAGGACGTCGGTCAGGTCGAACTCGCGCACGACGTAGCCGCTGTGCGGGGAGTAGTCGAGCAGGCCCTCGCCCGCCAGCACCTGCAGCGAATCGCGCACCGGGGTGCGCGAGACCGACAGCAGCTGCGCGAGATTGCGCTCCTGTAGGCGGCTGCCGGACGCGAGCTCGCCGTCGAGCACCTTCGCCCGCAGCTGCTCGGTCACCGATTGCGTCGTGGTCGAACCTGTCATGGGCTCACTCTAGACATCCGGCCTCCGCTCTCCCGAGTCGCGGCATTCCGCCCGTCGACCCAATATGGCATGCCATTCGAGGGATTTTCAAGGCACTCGTTGACATCTTTGCCGGATGGAGCGCACGATGGCATACCATCCGCACTCGATCAAGGAGAGATCAATGCCGACCGACAGCCCGGCCGCACGGCTGAAGGAGCTCATCCTCGGCCCCGAACTTCTCGTCATGCCGGGGGCGTTCGACCCGCTCAGCGCCAAACTCGCCGAGCAGGCGGGCTTTCCGGCGATCCAATGCACCGGCCTGGGCATTTCGGCCACCCACCTGGGCTACCCGGACTACTCGTTCCTGTCCATGACCGATATGGTCGGCGTCACCGAGCGGATCGCGCGCGCCGTGCGCGTCCCGGTCATGGGCGACGCCGACACCGGATTCGGCAATGCGGTCAATGTGCACTACACGGTCCGGGCGTTCGAACGGGCCGGTGCCGCGGGGATCAATCTCGAAGATCAGGTGGCGCCCAAGCGATGTGGGCACCTCGACGGCAAACAGCTCATCGATCTCGACGAGGCCGTGGGCAAGGTGCGGGCGGCCACCCAGGCCCGGCGAGACCCGGACTTCGTGATCAATGCCCGCACCGACGCGCTGGCGGTCGAGGGCATCGACGGCGTCGTCCGGCGCGGCAACGCCTACCTGGAGGCCGGGGCCACCATGGTCTTCGTCGACGGCATGACCTCGCGCGAGCTGATCCGCAGCGCGGTCGACGGGATCGACGGCCCGGTCGCCATCAATATCGTCGAGGGCGGAAAGTCCCCGCAGCACTTGACCTTCCGCGAATTGCAGGACCTGGGTGTGGCGCGGGTGAGCCTGCCCGGCGTGCTGCTGATGTCGGCCCTGCACGGCATGCGCACCGCCCTGGCCCGCGTGGTCGCCGACGGCGGCACCTGGAACCTGGCCGAGCTGACCGTGCCGTTCCGCGAGGTCCACGACCTGATGGGCATGCGCGAGATCGAGCGGCTCGAAGACCTCTACCTGCGGCGGTGAGCAGATGAACCGATCCGTTCTCGACAAGATCTGGGACCAGCACGTGATCACCGAACTCGGCGACGGCACCGCGCTGCTGCACATCGACCGCGTGCTGTTGCACGAGCGCAGCGGCGCGCTCGCCCTGCGCGGCCTGCGCGAGCAGGGCAGGCAGCTCTACGACAGCGGCCTCGCGTTCGGGACGATGGACCACGTCGTCGACACCCGGCCGGGCCGCGGCGACGCGACCCCGATCCCGTCGGGCGAGATGTTCATCCGCGGCTTCCGCGACGAGGCCCACGCGCGCGGCATCACCCTGTTCGACATCGGCGATCCCGCGCAGGGCATCTCGCACGTGGTCTTCCCCGAACTGGGGATCGCGCTGCCCGGGGCGACGATGGTCTGCGCCGACAGCCACACCTGCACCCTCGGCGGCGTGGGCGGCCTGGCGTGGGGCGTCGGGGTCACCGAGATGGAACACGCGCTGAGCACCCAGACCCTGGCGGTGCGCCGCCCGCCCACGATGCTCGTCCGCTTCGAGGGCCGTCTCGCGGACGGCGTATACGCCAAGGACCTGATTCTCGCCCTGATCGCGCGCATCGGCGCGGCGGGCGGGCGCGGGCACGCCATCGAGTTCGCCGGTACCGCGATCTCGGAGATGAGCGTGGAGGGGCGAATGACGTTGTGCAACATGGCCGTCGAGTGCGCGGCCTGGACCGGCACGGTCGCCCCCGACGAGACGGTGCTGCGCTATGTGCGCGGTCGCCCCTACGCGCCCACCGGGCGGTCGTGGGAGCGGGCCGCGGCGGCGTGGCGCGCGCTGCGCAGCGACGACGACGCGCGCTACGACCGCACGGTCACCCTCGGCGTCGACACCTTGGCGCCGCAGGTGACCTGGGGTACCAGCCCCCAGTTCGCGGTGGGTGTGGACGGGCGGGTGCCGCATCCGGACGATCTCGCCGACCCGGCGGCGGCGCGGCGCGGGCTGGAGTACATGGATCTGTCTGCCGGGCAGCGGATGCGGGATCTGCCGGTGCAGGTGGCCTTCCTCGGCTCGTGCACCAATGCCAGGCTCGACGACCTGCGCGCCGCGGCGCGAATCGTGCAGGGGCGCAAGGTATCCGATGGGGTGCGGGCGATCTGCATTCCGGGATCGAGCGCGGTCCGGCGGGCCGCCGAACGGGAGGGCCTGGACCGGATCTTCCTCGACGCCGGGTTCGAATGGCGTGAATCCGGGTGCGGTTTCTGCTTTTTCGCCGGGGGCGAGGGATTCGCCGCGGGCGCGCGCACGATCAGCTCGACCAACCGGAATTTCGAGGGACGCCAGGGGCCGGGCGTCCGCACCCATCTCGCCAGCCCCGCGACCGTCGCCGCGTCGGCGCTCGCGGGACGCATCGCCGACGCCCGGGAGGTGTTGTCGTGACCGGGGATCCGTTGACCGTGGTGCGGGGTATCGCCGCGCCGCTGCTTCGCGCCAATATCGATACCGACGCCATCGCGCCGTCGCGCGTGCGCATGACCGCGCTGTCCAAGAGCGGTTATGCCAAGGCGCTGTTCGCGAATTGGCGTTTCGATGCGCAGGGCCGCGAGATCGCGGACTTCGTCCTGAACCGGGAGCCGTATCGGCGGGCGTGTGTGCTGGTCGCCGGGGCCAACTTCGGCTGCGGCAGTTCCCGGGAGACCGCGGTGTGGGCGCTGCGGCAGTCCGGTTTCCGCGCCGTGATCGCGCCGAGCTTCGGCGCGATCTTCGAGGCCAACTGCTATCGCAACGGCCTTCTCCCGCTGGCCCTTTCACCCGCCGAGCACGCCGAGCTCACGACGGAGATCTTCGACGACCAACAGGTGAGCGCGGTGGAGGTGGACCTCGAGCGCTGCCGGGTCGGGGCCGCGCACGGCCCCGTTCACCACTTCGCCGTGGACGAACGCGGTCGGCGGCTCCTGCTCGAGGGTCTGGACACCGTCGGCGAAACCCTGCTGTCGGCGGACCTGATCGAGAACTTCCGGGCCCGGGACCGGCTCGCCCGCCCCTGGATCTATCGCACCGCGAAGTAACCTGCGTCGCAGTGGCATTGGATACGACCCCATAAACAACTACGTCGTGTAGTATCGGCATTCCAGGGACGTGACGCCGACCGTCGGAGGTTGTTCATGGGTACCGTTGACAGATGCCAGGTCAGTCGCCTGCTCCTCGATCGGCTGTGGGCGTTCCGCGGGGAGGACGTGCGGATCGTGGCATTGCCGGGCGGCGGGGTGCCGCTGGCCTACGGAATCGCCGTCTCGCTGGGTATTTCGCTCGACGCGACGCTCGAGGCGCACGAATCGCTCTCGGGCATAACCGTTCTCGTCGTCGCCGACAGCATTGTCGACGCGGAGGCCGTGGCCGCCGTGGCGCGCACCGCGTACGCGCGGGGAGCCGTGCGGGTCGTCGCGATCGCGCCCACCGTCTCGCCGCGCGCGGCCGCCCGCCTGGGTGAGCTGGTCGACAATGTCGTCTGTCTCGAGGACTCGAAACCTCCTCGGCCCGAACCCGATCGCCCGCACCGGCGATGCGCGTTCGCCACCGACGGCGATATCCGCCGACTCCTCGACGCGGCGGCGCAGCGGGATCCGCATGCCCGCCCGCCGCTGCGCCCGAGGTGGCAGTGCCCGATGACGACGGTGGCGGCTCAGCCCCGATGACTCGTGCGGGCGGGCCGGGCGGCCACCCCGCTCCACGCCGCGCCGGCCCCGGACTAGCCGATCCGGTACACCTGCACCGTGGCCGCGACGCTCGCGGCAATGGTGAGCACCGCGACCGCGCCGACCAGCAGCCGCGACAGCGAGCGGCCCCGGGACTCGACCATGTGCACGACCGCCAGCAGGACGGCCACCACCAGCAGCGCGACGGCGAAGTAGACGAACGTGTCGCCGAGATGAGTGTGGTTGTGCAACTGCGGGCTTCGCCCCACCCGCTTCTCCAGCCACTCCCCCGCATCGGTGGTGATCGGCGTCGTGATCGCGACGACGGCCGCGAGCACCAGCACCGGCCAGACCAGCCGCCTGCGCGCGGCGGGCCACACCGCCGCCGCAATCGCCAACACCGACGTCACCGGCGCGAGCACCACAATGGCGTGAACGAGCAGAATATGGGCCGGGAGGCCGCCTGGGGCCACCGTAACCCGAGAAAGAACGCTAAGGATTCTCCAGGGAGAGTAGGACGGTGCGGAGGTCGTTGTTGATTCGGCGCTGGGTGGGCGGGGAGAGGGCGGACAGGACAGCGTGTTCCGTGTCGGTTTTTACCGCGAAGACCTCCATGGCGCGTTTCTCGCCCGCGGGGGTCAGTGTGACCAGCACCGAGCGGCGGTCGGATGGGTCGAAATCCCTGGTGACCCAGCCCTTTTGCTCCAGTTGGCGGACCCGGTTGGTGACCGCGCCCGAGGTGAGTTGCAGGTCGGCGACCAGTTGTCCCGCGCTGAGGCGGTGGTCGGGCTCGGTGCGGATCAGGCAGGCCAGCAGCTCCAGTTCGCACAGGTCGATGCCGAGCGGGGCGAGTTCGCGCTTGATCTCGGTCTCGAGCCGGTGCGCCAGGCGGCGGATGCGGTAGGCGAGCGCCTTGGCCTCCGCCGCCCGGTCGGCGCCGCGGCCGACCAGGACCGCCATCATCTCGTCCACGTAGTCCGGTGGCTCCGGCCGGGCCGCGCTCATGCGACGGGGGCGAGGTGGGCGTCGGGTACGGTCCAGGCGGCGATCTCCGCGGCGAGCCCGTCGGTCGTTTCGGCGGCGTGCGCGACGTGTCCGTCCGGCCGAATCAGCGCGGCGCACACGGCATCCCATCCGGCGGGCCGCTGGGCGGTGACCACCGCGACCCGCGCGGAGCCGAGGCCGGTGAGCGCGCCGGTGAAGTCCAGGAGCAGGAAGCGATCCGGGCGCAGCGCGCGCAGCAGCGTGCCCTCGGCGAGCGCCGTATCCGGCGCCTTCGTTCCCACCAGCGGGTGCGCTCCGTCGGGGCGCGGATAGCCGACGCCCAGGCCCGACAGCCAGGCCGCCAGGTCCGCGGCGACCTCGCCGCGGCGGGCGATGAATCCGTTGACCATGTCGCGCAGGGCGGCTCCGGCCGGGGTGAAGGTGTGCATCAGCGCGTCCTGCGCCAGCGTGTTGGCGAGCAGTCGCTCGGCGATCGGGCGGCGCTCGCCGTCGTATCCACTGTCGCCGGTGCGCAACCGATCCGGCGCCCAGCCGTGGATCTCGGCGGCGAGCTTCCAGGCCAGATTGGTGGCGTCCTGCAAGCCCACGTTCAGGCCCTGACCGCCCGCGGGCAGGTGCACGTGCGCGGCGTCGCCGACGAGCAGGATCCGGCCCTCGCGGTAGCGCGCGGCGTGCCGACTGCTGTTGCTGCTGCGCGACTGCCACTGCGCGTCGGCCAGGCCGAAGTCGCTGCCGCAGATGCGAATCAGGGCCGCGCGCAGTTCGGCGAGGGTGAACGGCTCGGCCTGCCGTGCCCTGGCCCGTTCGGCGGACAGCCCGGCGTCGGCGGCCTCGATACCGAACACCCGGAAGATGCCGTCGGACAACGGAACCACCGCGGCGTGCCCGGCGGTGTCGCGCCAGAAGTACCGCGCGGCCGTCACCGGTTCGGTCAAGCGCACGTCGGCGACGAAACCGACCATGGTCGGGGCGGTGCCGACGAACTCGATGCCGGATGCCTTGCGCACCAGGCTGTGTGCGCCGTCCGCGCCGACCAGGTAGCGCGCCGTGTGCTCCGCGCCGCCGACGCGGACGCGCACGCCGTCGGCGGACTGCGCGACCTCGGTCACCTCCGCGCCGCGGTGCACCGGAATCGACCGTGCGCGTAGGTATTCGGCCAGCACCTGCTCGGTGCGCCACTGCGGGATCATCAGCACGAACGGGAACGGGGTGTCCAGGCCGCGGTAGTCGAGCCGCTCGGGCAGCATGGCGAAATGCGCGTGCGGTACCCGACTCCCCTGCGCCACCAGGATATCGCTGAGCCGACGGCCGTTCAGCTCCAGCATGGTGAGCACCTCGAGGGTGCGCGGATGCACGGTGGTCGCGCGGGATTCGCGGTCCGGCTCGGCATTTCGCTCGTACACCTCGACGCGCACTCCGGCGGCGTCCAGCAGCGCCGCCGTCATCAATCCCACGGGGCCACCGCCGACCACGATCACGTCCATGGTCATTCCGACTCCTCCCGTCGGCGAATTCCTGTGAACGTTAATCTAATTAACGTTCCCGGATGACGCAAGGCTCCGGATGCGCGGCGGGCGTCCCGCCCGGCGGGATTGGGTCAGCTCAGCAAGGCCCTTGCGTACCAATCCTTTTCGTCGGTCACGCCGGGCAGGACGAAGAAATAGCCGCCGCCGAAGGGCTGGACGTAGTCGGTGAGCGGTTCGTCGATGAGGCGGGTCTGGACGGCCTCGAACTGGCGCTGCACATCCTGCTGGTAGCAGGCGAAGATGTGCCCGGCGGCCAGGTTTCCGTTCGGCTCCACACCCAGATCGTAGTTGTAGGAACGGCGGATCAACCGCTGCCGATCGGTGTCCGGGGTGCGCGGATTGGCAAGCCGCATATGGGAATCCAGCGGAATGACCGAGCCCTTCGGATCGGCGGCGTAGTCGGGCACGTCGAATTCGTTGTTGCCGTCCAGCGGTGCGCCCGAATCCCGGCGGCGGCCGAACATGTTCTGCTGCTCGTCGATCGAGACCCGGTCCCAGAACTCCACCAGCATGCGGATCACCCGCACCACCTGGTAGGTGCCGCCGTGGGTCCAGGCGGGTTCGGCCGGATCGTCCACCCAGATCAGCGATTCGGCGTCGGCGCCGGTGGGGTTGGCGGTGCCGTCCTTGAAGCCCAGCAGGTTGCGGCCCGTGCCCGAGGGGCGCGCCGGGGAGTTGTAACCGTCGATCTTCCAGCGCAATTGGAGCGCGCCGCGGGTCTTGCGGGTGATGTCGCGAATGGCGTGGTGGACGGTGTCGTGGTGGTGGGCGCAGAACTGGATCAGCAGATCGCCGTGCAGCCACGCCGGTTCGAAGGAGTCGTTGGGGAAGGTGCGCATCGGGGTGAGGTGGGCGGGCTTGGCCGCGGCGAGGCCGAAACGGTCGTCGAACAGGCTCGCCCCCACGCCGACGGTGACGGTGAGGCCGTCGGCCGGAATGTCCGGGCCCAGCACGGCGCTGTCGGCGGGCGGCTGGCTCAGCCCCGCATCGGGCGCGGGACCACCGGCGGTCAGGGCGCGGGCGCGGCCGGTGAGGGTCTTCATCAGCTCGGTCAATCCGGCCCGGCCCGCGGCGGTGACGTCGAAGGCGGCGAAGCAGGCGGCGTTCTGCTTGGCCGCGGGACCGGGGGTGAGGATGCCGGACTGGTGCGTGCCGTGGAACGGGTACCGCGCGGCCGCGGCGGGCCGATCGGAGGCGGCGTCCGCGTCCACCCGCGCGCCCTCGGCGAGCAGACCGGCGGTCAGGGCGGTGCCCGCCGCCCCGGCGGCGGCACCGGAGAAGAATCGGCGGCGGCTGACGTTCATGCTGAAGCCTTACGTGTGTGGGACGAGAGTCAGTGGGCGGCGGGCACTTCCAGCAGCCGCGGCACCTGCGCGAGCTGCTCGAGCGCATCGCCGATGGCGGCGAGCACCGCCTGGCGCTGCGGGTGCGGCGTCTGCCCGATCGGCCGCCAGCGGCCCGCGTCTCGGGTGGCGAGCACCGCGGTGCGCAGGGTGTCCAGGCGGGCGGTGAGGGTGGCGCGCAGCTGCGGCGCCCGCTCGTCGAGCAGCGGGCCCAGCATGTCCAGGACCGCGCGGGTCACCTCCACATCGGCGAGGGTGAGCGGGTAGGCCGCGCCGCCGCCCTGGTCGTCCATGCCCGAAAGATGGTCGCGCAGCGCGTCTTCCAGGATCTCGTGGGCGCGCACCGAGAGCTTGGTGGGGTCCCCGGCGAGGTCGGGGCTGCTCAGGTTCGCGCGCACGGCGGCGATATCGGCGCCGAGCCGGTCCACCACGGGAATCAGCTCGTCGGGCCGCTGACCGTGCCACAGCCCGTATTCCAGTCGGCGCAGGCCGGTGAAGTTCGGGTCGGCGACGCCGCCGGGCAGGCCGTCGGGCAGCCCGGCGACCGCGGTGCCCGCGCTGCCGAAGCTGTTGTAGGACGCGCCGACGCGCTCCCAATCCTGTTGTGCGACAAGCCAATCCGCTTGTGCGGCGGCAATGTTCCCGGCCTGTAGGTCGGCCCTGATGCGGGTGATCGTGTCGGTCAGCCGGGTCAGCGCCTGTCCCGCGTACGCCTGGTAGGCGTCGTTGGGTGCGGTGAGATCGTCGGCGGTGACGGGCTTGAACGCCGGGGCCACGCCGGGCGCGTCCCCGGTGATCTGCACGGTGGCCGAGGTCTTTTCGGGCTGCCCGGACATGAGGCAGTGCATGCTGTAGGCGCCGCTGCCGAGCGTCGCGACCAGGTCGGCTGTGGTGGCCGGTCCCAATGTCTCGATCTCGCCGACGATCCCGCCGGTCGCGTCGAGTACCCGAATTTCCCCGGCCACCTTGCCCTTGTTCTGCACCGCGAAGGTGTGCAGCCCGGCCCGGCCCGAGGTCCATTCGGGCGCACAGGAGTTCGCGCTCACCGTCACCGCGTCCACCGCGCCCGAGCGGCCGGAGGGCAGCAGCGCGATCACCGCGCCCGCGGCCAGCACGGGCACCAGCACCAGCACCGCGGCCACCGCCGGCAGCCGCCGCCCGGCCACCCGCTCCCACCAGTCCGGGCCCGGTTCGCCCGCGGGCTCGGGGGTCGGGGCGGGCTCGGGCGCGGTGCGCCCGGCGCGCAGGAACAGCGGGATCACCACGGCCAGATAGACCAGCCACGCGACGACCTGAAGGACCGTCATCTTGGGCGTCAGCTCGGTGACGCCGGTGATGATCGACACCCACCACGAATTCGGGTCGATGTGCGCGGAGAGGTCGAAGGCGATCCACTGCGCGCCCGGCAGCAGCCCCGCGTCCTGGAGGTCACCCAGGCCGTAGGCGAGCACGCCCGCGGCGATGACGATCAGCACCAGCGCGGTGCGGTTGAAGAACGTGCCCAGGTTCAGCCGGACGGCCTGGCGATACAGCAACCAGCACAGCGCGATCGCGGCCACCAGTCCCAGCGCGGCGCCGACCAGCGGGGCGACCGTCGAGCCCGCCGCCTTGATCGCGGTCCACACGAACAGCGTGGATTCCAGGCCCTCGCGCCCGACCGCCAGGAACGCGGTCACCGCGAGCGCGCCCGCGCCGACCGCGCTGGCCCGCGCCACCTCGCCGCGCAGCTGCTTCGACAGCGATCCGGCGGTGCGGCGCATCCAGAACACCATGCCGGTGACCAGCCCGACGGCCAGCACGCTCAGCGCGCCGCCGATCGCCTCCTGGGCGGAGCTGGACAGCACGGCGGTCGAGTAGGTCAGCACGGCGGCGAAGCTGGCCGCCACCGAGACCGCGCCCAGCAGCCCCAGCCACACGGGTGCGGCGGACACCGGTCGTTCCGGTGTCGACACCTTCCGGATCGCCGCCAGCAGGATGGTGACGACAAGTCCTGCTTCCAAGCCTTCCCGCAGACAGATCAGCAGGTTCGGCACGGCTTCGGCCCAATTCACAATTGATAAGGTAAGGCATCCCTATATACCAGGTCCAGGCGCCCTGCGGTTCACGCGCCGTTCAGGAGTTCGACGACGGGGGCGAACCGATCGAGGTAGAGCTCGTTGACGCTGATGTAGGAGAAGCCGAACCGGTCGCGGCGGCGCTGTATCTCATCGGCCATCCGCCGGGGCGTGCCGCGCAACAGGTGCAGTGAACCGGCGGCGGCCAGGGCGGCGATATCGTCGCCGACCAGCGGGGCGAGGCGGGGCGGGACGGTGTCGCCGACGACGAGCACGTTCATGTGCAATTCGAGCCGCGCGCAACGGTTTCCGGCCGCGTCGGTGATATCGGCGAGTATCCGCTCGATATCGGCCGCGGTGGCCCGCGGCGGGTGGGCGAGGGTGACGATATCGGCGAGCCGACCCGCCAGGGCGCGCGAGCGGGGGCCACCGGCGGCGATCATCACCGGGGTCGCGGGGGTGGTCTCCAGGTCGCGCAGGTGCCGGACGGTCTGCTCGACCTGCGCCAGGCGCTGCGCGGGAGTGGTTGCGGGCAGGCCGATCTCTTCCACGGCCGCCCGATTCATGACCGGGTTGCCGGTGCCGATGCCGAGTTCGAAGCGGTGGCCGGTCAGCTCGACGACGCTGTGCGCCTCCCAGGCGGCCGTCCGCGGCGGGCGCGCGGTGCTCGCCAGGACGAACGTCCCCACGCGCAGGGTGGTGGTGACCGCGGCGGCGGCCGTGGCGGCGGGCAGCGGCGCGAGCAGGTGCAGCCCGTCGGGCATCGAGAGCGTCGAATAGCCGAGGCCCTCGGCCCGGCGGGCGAGGGCGCGCCAGGTCGATCCGGTGTGGTCGGGTCCGCCGATCACACCGAAGCGGAATCGGCGGTCGGGAAGGGATTGCCGCGGTGCGGTTCTGGTCTCGGTCACGATCCGGTAGGCTACTCCACCAACTGGTTGGTGGATAGTGCCGACCGGCTCGACGACTCAGGAGGTACAGCGTGCCCGAACGCGGTGACCGGCGGGCGGATATCGTCCGGGCGGCTTTCGATCGCCTGGCCCGCAACGGATTCGAGGGCTTGCGGCTGCGGCAGATCGCCGAGGACATCGGCATCGATCATTCGACGCTGCACCACCACTTCCCCACCAAGCAGCACATCGTCGCCGAGGTGGCCCGCTACGCCATCGGCCGGTCGGCGGTGACGCCGCCCGAGCACGCCGGGGCCGGGGAGACGTTGCGCGCCTACCTGTCTCATCTGGTCCGGTTGTTCGCCGAGGCTCCGGAGGTGTTCGCCGTCACCGCCGAACTGGACCTGCGGGCGCGCCGGGATCCGGCGGTCCGGGCGATCCTGGACGAGCACGAAACCAATTGGCGGCGTTCGCTGCACGAGCTGCTCACCGCCGGTGCGGCCGAGAATGCCTGGGCCGCACGGGTGACCACCGCCGAGGCCGTCGAGCTGATCATCGCGGTCGTCAAGGGTGTTCAGCTGGCGCCGAACACGGCCGCGGTCGCCTTCGCGCAATTGGCAGCGCTGCTGATTCGCTGAGCCCAGCTGTGCCACGATGGAGGTACCGACGCGAAACGGAGGCGGACGCCATGGAGTGGACCGGACAGGTGTACGCGGACACCCCGACCGTGGCCGCCGAGACCCGCATCGCGGCCCCGCCGCGGCGGGTCTGGGACCGCATCAGCGACATTCACCTGATGCCGACGCTCAGCACCGAGTTGCGGGGCGTCGAATGGCTCGACGGCGCAACGGAATCGCGGCTGGGCAACCGGTTCGTCGGGCACAATCGGCACGAGGCGCTGGGCGACTGGGACACGATCAGCACCATCGTGGAGTGCGCGCCGCCGGAGCGGTTCGCCTGGGCCGTGGGCGATCCCGAATACCCTTCCAGCATATGGCGTTTCACCCTGCGGCCGGACGGTGACGGCACGGTGCTGCGGCAGTGGGCGCAGATCGGCCCGGCCCGGTCCGGGCTGAGCCTGGCGATCGACGCCATGCCCGACCGGGAGCAGAAGATCGTGTTCGTCCGGCTGCGGGAGTTCGAGGCCGGGATGCGGGCCAATCTCGCCGCCGTCAAGGATCTGCTGGAACGGGAGCGCTGATGCGCACCGCGACGACGATCGAGGGATCGGCCGGAAACTGGCGCGAGCTCACCGAATACGTGGTCGAGGCGGAGCGGCTGGGCCTCGACATCTGCTGGGTCGCCGAGGCGTGGGGCGCCGACGCCCCCTCGCCGCTGGGCTATCTGGCGGCCCGGACGGAGCGAATCCTGTTGGGTTCCGGCGTCATTCAGCTCGGCACCCGCACGCCGGTGGTCATCGCGCAGACGGCGATGACGCTGGCGCACCTGTCCGGCGGCCGGTTCCTGCTGGGGCTGGGCGCCTCGGGCCCGCAGGTCATCGAGGGGCTGCACGGGGTTTCGTTCGCCCGCCCGCTGCGCCGCATGCGCGAGACCGTGCAGATCATCCGCGCCGCCTGCACCGGTGGGAAGATCTCCTTCACCGGCGACCGGTTCGCCATCCCGCTGCCCGGCGGCGAGGGCCGCCCGATGCGGCTGAGCCTGCCGCCGACCTCGGTACCCCTCTACCTGGCGGCCCTGTCGCCGAAAATGCTGGAGCTCACCGGCGAGATCGCCGACGGCTGGCTCGGCACCAGTTTCGTTCCCGAGGGCGCCGCCGCCTACTTCACCCACCTGGACACCGGCCTGGCCCGCGCGGGCCGCACCCGCGCCGATCTCGACGTCTGCCAGGGCGCCGAAATCAATATCGTCGCCGACGAACACCAACTCACCGAGGTCCTCGCGACCCGCAAGCGCGAATTGGCCTTCTCCCTGGGCGGCATGGGCTCGGCCTCCACCAATTTCTACAACGACGCCTACAGCCGCCAGGGCTGGTCCGACGTGGCCGCCGCCATCCGCACCCACTGGCAGGCAGGCGACCGCGCCGCCGCCACCGCCCTGGTCACCGACGACATGGTCCTCGCCACCACCCTGATAGGCACCGAACCCATGCTCCGCACCCGCCTGCAAACCTGGTCCGACACGGGGGTGGACACGGTCCGGCTGTATCCGGCGGGGAATACGATGCGGGACCGCCTGGACAATCTGGGGCGCGGGATCGATCTGGTGCGGGCTATTCCGGCGCGCGAGAAGTAGGCGCGAGATGCCTTGCGTATCAAGGCATATCCAATAATCAGGGTGGGTATCTATTGGGTGTGCGGCGCCCGGATGCTCAAGCATTTCATTGATGCGCGCACAGGTGTCGCGAGCGGACGAGTGTGCAAAGCGGCGCGAGTTGCGTTGCGGCACAGGGGTTCGTAGATTCGACGGAAGTTATGCGTTTGCCGAGGAAGACCGGTCGGATAGGGCCGGATCTTGAATGTGCGCAGTCCTCTTGACATTTTACCATGATTCTTCCCGATGGAAGTGGAATCGGGGGGAACATTGATGATTCCGGGGCGTTGGGAACTCTTCAGTATATATCCCATTTCCGTTGGGGCGCACCGGGTTCGGCGTGGGGGGAAACATGCGAAAAACTCGTGTTCCGAGTATTGCTGCGGTACCTGGGCGCGCCGTAACTTCTGAATCGACAGTCCAGTTCCTTTCACTGTCGTTTCGCTCATTCGGTTCACCGGTGTGAATCTCCGGGAATCTCAGAGGAGTGCGTAATGTTGAGCAAACTGTCCTTCGCTCGGGTGTCGTTGGTCGCGGTGAGTTGTGCGACGGCCGCGATGGCGGTCGGCGCCGGGTCGGCGCAGGCCGATGCCGGGTCGACCACGGTCAGTCCGGCGGGCGACTCCGTCACGGCCACCAATCAGGGGCCGATCACCGCGACGGCCGGGCCCGTCTCGGTGACCTGCACGACCGTGACCACCAGCGGGGCCGTGCCTGCGGCGCCGGGCAATTCGAATCCGAGCGGGCCGGTGTCGGTGCAGATCGCGGCACCGACGATCAGTGGCTGCACGTCCAGTCTGCCGGGGTTGAACATCAGCGTGACCACCTCCGGGACCTGGGCGGTGTCGGTGCAGAACGGGTCGCCGATCGCGGGCAGCCTGACCATTCCGCAGGGTGGCATGACGATCACGGGCACCGGGATCGCGTCGTGCACCACCGTGGTCGCCCCGGACGGGCCCGCCTCGGCCACAGGCACATTCACCAACGGCAGCCCCTCGACGGTGTCCACCACCAATGCGTCCGTACCGATCTCGGTGACCGGCGACCCGGTCTGCCCCACCGGCTCCACCTCCGGCACGGTATCGGCCACCTTCGCCCTGACCGACACCACCAACCCCTCGCAGCAGGTCACGGTCGGCCCGTGACCTCCAGCAGTCGTGGGTAATTCGAGGACCAACGGTCACGGATAAGCCAGATCCCGGCCAGCCGTGGGTAATTCGAGAACCGACGGCGTGAGCCCGTGCACGTAGTGCACGGGCTCACGCGTGTGCGACGAAGCGGAAGCGATCGCCCCGGTATACCGATCGCGTCCACTCGATCGGGCGGCCGTGCGGGTCGCGGGCGCGGCGATGCACCAGGAGCATGGGCGAGCCGACCGCGACGTCGAGCAGGCTCGCCTCCTCGGGGGTGGTGAGGGTGGTCTCGACGGTGTCCTCCACCGCGGCGATCTCGATGCCGTAGCAGTCGCGCAGGGTCGCGTACAGCGAGCCGTTGTCGGCCAGGCGGCGGGCGAGGCCGGGCAGCGGGTCGGCGAGGTAGGCGACCTCGAGGGCCAGCGGTTCGCCGCCGACCATGCGCAGTCGCTCCAGCCGGTGCACCCGCCGCCGGGGTGTGATGTCGAGCTGGTCCGCCACCGTGTCGTCGGCGGGCACCCTGGTCAGTGCCAGCACGCGCGAGCCGATGTCCAGGCCCTGCGCGGTGATGTCGTCGGTCAGCGAGGTCAGCTGTTGCAGGTGGACGATCTTCGGCGGCGCGACGAAGGTGCCGCTGCCCTGCACCCGGCGCAGCAGCCCCTCGGCGGCGAGCTCGGCCAGCGCCTTGCGCAGCGTGGTCCGCGAGGTGCCCAGCCGCTCGGCGAGCACGCGCTCCGGCGGCAGCGCGGCCGACGGCTGCATGGTGCCGATGAGTTCGCGCAGCGCCAGCTTGGTGCCGTAGTACCGGGGTTGGGACTGCGTGGATCCAGGAGCAGTCCCGGTGACGTTACCCATGCCGTAAAACCTACCGTCCACCCTGTCGCTTGACGCGGGAATTGGTGTATGCCAATCTCGTCCTCGGCAAATTGGTATACACCAATTCTTTTCCTGATCAACGGTGAGAGGCGAAGAACATGCGGTTCGTCGACGAGCTGCGGGCATCGTCCCGTCTGGGGGTGCTGGTAGGCGCCGCGGCCGCCAGCGTCGGGGTGATCTACGGCTACGACCTGTCCAATATCGCCGGCGCGCTGCTGTTCATCACCGACGAGTTCGACCTGACCACCCGGCAGCAGGAGCTGCTGACCACGGTGGTGGTGATCGGCGAGATCCTGGGCGCGATCGGCGGCGGCTGGCTCGCCAACCGGATCGGGCGCAAGAAGTCGATGGTGCTGGTCGCCTCGACCTACGCGGTCTTCGCGGTGCTGGGGGCGCTGTCGGTGTCGCTGCCGATGCTGGTGGTGGCGCGGCTGGCGCTGGGGCTGACCATCGGGATCTCGGTGGTCGTGGTGCCGGTGTTCGTGGCCGAGTCCGCGCCGGTGCGGGTGCGCGGCGCGCTGCTGGTGGCGTACCAGGTCGCGACGGTGATCGGCATCATCATCGGGTATCTGGCGGCGTATCTGCTGGCCGGTTCGCACAGCTGGCGCTGGATGCTGGGGCTGGCGGCGATTCCGGCGGTGTTCACCACGGTACTGCTGCTCCGGCTGCCCGACACCGCGCGCTGGTACGTGATGAAGGGCCGCATCGAGCAGGCCCGGCGGGTGCTGCGGCAGGTCGAACCGGAGGCCGACGCCGAGGCCGAGCTCGCCGAGATCCAGCAGAGCCTGCGCGAGGAGTCCGGCGGCGCGCTGCGGGAGATGTTGCGGCGGCCGTACCTGCGGGCCACCGTCTTCGTGGTCGGGCTCGGCTTCTTCATTCAGATCACCGGCATCAACGCGATCGTCTACTACAGTCCCCGGCTGTTCGAATCCATGGGTTTCCACGGCCATTTCGCGCTGCTCGTGCTGCCCGCGCTGGTGCAGGTGGCGGCGCTGCTGGCAGTGCTGGCCGCGCTGGTGCTGGTGGACCGGCTCGGCCGCCGTCCGATCCTGCTGTCCGGCATCGCCATGATGATCGCGGCCAATATCCTGCTCATCGCGGTGTTTGTGACCGGTTCGAACTTCGGCGGGGTGCTGACGGTGCTCGGGTTCGTCGGCGTGCTGCTGTTCACTGTCGGCTTCACCTTCGGGTTCGGCTCGCTGGTGTGGGTGTATGCGGGCGAGAGCTTCCCGGCGCGGCTGCGGTCGATGGGGTCGAGCGCGATGCTCACCTCCGATCTGGTCGCCAATGCCATCGTGGCGGGCCTGTTCCTCACCATGCTCCAATCCCTCGGCGGCGCGGGCACATTCGCGGTCTTCGGGCTGCTGGCGGTGGCCGGGTTCGCCTTCGTGTACCGGTACGCGCCGGAGACCAAGGGCCGCAGGCTCGAGGAGATCCGGCACTACTGGGACAACGGCGCGCGCTGGCCCGCCCCGGCCGACGAGGACGTGCGCTCGTGAACGCGGCGCTGGGCCTGGACATCGGCGGCTCCAAGACGATGGCGGTGCGCTCCGAGGACGGGGTCGTGGTCGCCGAGGCGCGGTCCGGGAGCGCCAATATCGCCTCGGTCGGGATGGCCGAGGCCGGGCGGCAGCTCGACCTCGCGCTGGAGCGGGTCGGCGGGCACGGCGTGCGGTTCGTGTGCGCCGGGGCCGCGGGCGCGGACACGCCGGAGGGCCGCGCCCGGCTGCGGGATCTGCTGGCGGAACGGCTGCCGGACGCGGTGATTCGCATCGTGCACGACAGCGAGCTGATCCTGTCCGCCGCCGGACTGGACGAGGGGGTCGCGCTGATCTCCGGGACCGGCTCGGTGGCCTGGGGCCGCCACGGCGAACGGACCGCCCGCGCGGGCGGCTGGGGTTATCTGCTGGGCGATCAGGGCAGCGGCTACTGGGTGGCGCGCGAGGCGGTGTGCCGGGCGCTGGCCCGGGTCGACCGCGGCGAACCCGAGGACGCCCTCGGGCGCGCGCTGGTCGCCGAGTGCGGGCTGCGCTCGACCGAACAACTGCTCGACCATTTCTACAATCACACCGACCGCCGCTACTGGGCCCGCCGCGCGCACGTGGTGTTCGACCTGGCCCAGTCCGGCGATCCGGTGTGCCGCGGGATCGTCGACGATGTCGTCGACGATCTGACCGGCCTCGTGGGCACCGTCACCGACCGGCTGGCGTGCGCCGGACCGGTGATCCTGGCCGGCGGGCTCGCGGTCAATCAGCCGCTGCTGCAACAGAACCTGCGCCGCGCGCTGGCCGCGCGCGGCGTCGGCGATCTGCGAGTGCTCGATACCGATCCGGTCCACGGCGCGCTGCGGCTGGCGCAGCGGCTGTCGGGCCGCGGGCCGTGGGCACGGCCCGGACAAGCCACCTACCCCTAGGAGTGACATGACCGACATGGACAAACCCGGCGCGCTGATGGCGGCCGAGATCGCCGAGCAGCCCGCGGCCTGGCAGCGGCTGCTCGGCGAGGGCACCGACGCGATCCGCAAGGCCGCCGCGCGGATCGCCGACTACCGGCCCCGCTTCGTGCTGTTCGTGGCGCGCGGCACCAGCGATCACGCGGCGCTGTACGGCAAGTACCTGGTGGAGATTCATCACGCGCTGCCCGCCGGGCTGGTGTCCCCGTCCACCATGACGGTGTACGGCACCGCGCCGGATCTGCGCGACGTGCTGTTCGTGGCGGTGAGCCAGTCGGGCGGATCGCCGGATCTGGTGCAGTCGGTGGAGGTCGCGCGGCGGCAGGGCGCGCTGACGGTGGCGCTCACCAACAATCCGGACTCCGCGCTGGCGGCGGCCGCGGAGGTGCACGTCGACATTCTGGCGGGCGCCGAGCGCGCGGTGGCGGCCACCAAGTCCTACACCGCGGAACTGCTCGCGCTGTATCTGATGCTCGACTACGCCCGCGGCGGCGACGGTCGCGGCACCGCCGAGCTCCCGGCCCTGGGCACCCGGGTGCTGGAATCGGATGCGGCCGTGGCCGCCATCGCCGGGCGCTACCGGTTCGCGCAGCGCATGATCACCTCCGCGCGCGGCTACTCGTATCCGACCGCGCGCGAGGCGGCGCTGAAGCTGATGGAGACCTCGTACCTGTCCGCACAGGCGTTTTCGGGCGCGGACCTGCTGCACGGGCCGCTGGCGACGATCGATCCGTCGGTGCCGGTGCTGGCGATCGTGCCGGAGGGCGCGGGCGGGCGGGCCATGCGGCCGGTGCTGGCGCGGCTGGCCGAGCTGCGCGCCGATGTGGTGGGTATCGGTGCGGCCGAGGCGATCTCGGGCCTGACCGGTGGGGTGGCCCTGCCGATCGGGGTGCCCGAGCCGCTGTCGCCGCTGCTGGAAATCCTTCCGCTGCAACAGCTCGCGCTGCACCTGGCGATCGCCCGCGGCGGCGACCCGGATCGGCCGCGGGGGCTGAAGAAGGTGACCGAGACGCTGTGACGCTCATCGGCGCGGGCACGGTCGTGCTCGACGGACGGATCGCGCGGCCGGGCTGGCTGGAGCTGTCGGGCGGTCGAATCCTGGCCTGCGGCACCGGGATTGCGCCCCGGCGGCCCGATATCGAGCTGCCCGAGCACATCGTGGTGCCCGGGTTCGTCGACATGCACGTGCACGGCGGCGGGGGCGGTTCGTATTCCGACGCCACCGCCGCGGATATCGCGGACGCGACGGAATTTCACCGGCGGCACGGCACCACCTCGACCATGGCCAGCGTGGTGACCACCGCGCCGGACGAGCTGCTGCGCACCGTCGCGGTGCTCGCGGACGAGGTCGAGGCGGGCACGCTGGCGGGGATTCATCTGGAGGGGCCGTGGCTGAGCCCGGCCCGCCGCGGCGCGCACGCCCCGGAGCTGCTGCGCGAGCCCGATCTCGCCGAGATCGAGGCGGTGCTCGCGGCCGGGCGCGGCACGGTGCGGATGGTCACCCTCGCGCCCGAGCTGCCCGGCGCGATGCGCGCGATCGAGCGGCTGGTGGCGGCGAATGTCGTGGTGGCCATGGGGCATACCGACGCCGGCTACGAGCAGGCGCGGGCCGCGATCGACGCGGGCGCCACCGTCGGCACGCACGTGTTCAATGCGATGCGGCCGCTGCATCACCGGGAGCCGGGGCCGATCGTGGCGCTGCTGGAGGATCCCCGGGTGACCGTCGAACTGATCGGCGACGGCGTCCACATCCATCCGGCGCTGCACCGGCATCTGGTGCACACCGTGGGCGCCGACCGGATCGCACTGGTCACCGACGCCATGGCCGCCGCGGGCACACCCGACGGCCACTATCGGCTCGGCCCGGTCGATGTGACGGTCTGCTGCGGCGTCGCGCACGTCTCGGGGACCTCGACGATCGCGGGCAGCACCGCCACCATGGCCCAACTGTTCCGCGCCGCCGTCGACAGCGCCGGCCCCGACCCCGACGCGGCCCTGCTCGCCGCCGTCCGCATGACCGCGACCACACCGGCCCGCGCCATCGGCCTCCCCGACGTCGGCACCCTACGCCCCGGCCTCCGCGCCGACCTCGTTGTGCTGAACCGAAATTACGAGCCGACCGCCGTCATGCACCGGGGCCGCTTCCCCGACAACGCTCCGCTGCCGTCACCGACGGCCTGAGCACGGCAGTCCCCTCAGGTGGGTGCGGGCTATTTCCTTCCCGCGCTTGCGGTTCGGCCGAGGCGGGTGCGGACGGCGGTTGCGGCGCAGGCGATGACGGCGAGGCCGCCGAGGATGGTGGGCCAGGTGAGGGGTTCGTGGAGGAGGAGGGCGGCCTCGGCGATGGTGAGGACCGGCTGGACCAGTTGGACCTGGCTGACCTGGGCCATGGGGCCGATGGCGAGGCCGCGGTACCAGGCGAAGAAGCCGAGGTACATGCTCACCGCGCCCAGGTAGGCGAACGCGGCCCACTGGGTGGGGGTGGCGGCCGGGGGATGCTGGGCGAGGGAGATGCCCGTGAGCGCGATCATGAGCGGGGCCGACAGCACCAGCGCCCACGAAATCGTCTGCCAGGCACCGAGTTCGCGGGACAGCAGCCCGCCCTCGGCGTAACCGATCGCGGCGGCGAGGACGGCGCCGAACAGCAGCAGGTCCGACCAGTCGAGTCCGGCGAGCCCGCCGCCCGGCACGGCGGCGAACGCGACGGCGGCGACGGCCCCGACCGCCGACATCACCCAGAACGCGGCCGGGGGACGCTCGTGTCCGCGCAGCACCGCCAGCACCGCGGTCGCGGCGGGCAGCAGGGCGATCACCACCGCGCTGTGCCCGGCGGGGGCGGTGGTGAGGGCGAAGGAGGTCAGCACGGGAAAGCCGACGACCACCCCACCGGCGACGACGGCCACCCGGGCCCACTGCCTGCCCCGCGGCGGGCGCTGTCGGGTGACCGCGAGCGCCACCACCGCCAGCGCCGCCGCGATGACCGCGCGCCCGGAACCGGTGAACAGCGGCGACAATCCGCCGTCGGACACGGCGACCCGGGTGCACGGCACGGTGAAGGAGAAGGCCGCGACGCCGAGCAACCCCCACCCGAGACCGGCACGCCCCGGCGATAGCACTGGAGATTCGAGAAGAGTAGCGCTACTGTTCACTGTCATGTCCAACGATAGCAGCTCGCGAATCGTGGCGGAGCTCCGCGAGTGGATGGCGACGGCCCCGCCGGGTGCGCAGCTGCCGTCGACGCGGGCGCTGGTGGCGCGGTACGGGGCGAGCCCGGTCACGGTGCAGAAGGCGCTGCGGACACTCAGCGCGCAGGGCATGGTCGAAAGCCGGTCCGGTGTCGGCACTTTCGTGCGCGCGGTCCGGGTCGCGAGACCGCACGACTACGGCTGGCAGACCGCCGCCCTCGGCTCCCCAGATCATCGAATTCCGCCGCTGCCCACCGCATTACGCACCGCGCCCAACGATGCGATCGCGCTGCACGGGGGCTATCCGGACCGAGAGTTGCTGCCGGAGCGTCTGGTTCGCGCCGCGTTCGGGCGCGCCGCCCGCACCGGGGCGGCCGTCGGCAGGCCCCCGGCGGCGGGCCTGCCGGAATTGCAGGCCTGGTTCGCGACCGAGCTGGGCGCGGCCGCCCCGGTCGGGGTGGTACCGCCGACGCCGAGCGATGTGGTGGTGCTGCCGGGCAGTCAGAGCGGGCTCAGTACCGCGTTCCGCGCGCTGGTCGGCGCGGGCCGCCCGCTGCTGATCGAGTCGCCCACCTACTGGGGCGCCATCCTGGCCGCCGCGCAGGCGGGTGTTCAGCTGGTGCCCGTCCCCAGTGGCAGCCACGGCCCGGACCCGGACGAGCTGGCCCGCGCCTTCGAGCGCACCGGGGCGCGCGCCTGCTACGTGCAGCCGAACTTCGCCAATCCCACGGGCGCGCACTGGTCTTCGGCCACCGCCGACCGGGTGCTCGAGGTCGCGCGCCGGTTCGGGGCGTTCCTGGTGGAGGACGACTGGGCGCACGATCTGGGGATCACCGCGGAATCGACGCCGCTGGCCGCCCGCGACGACAACGGTCACGTCGTGTATCTGCGGTCGCTGACCAAGAGCGTGTCCCCGGCCGTGCGCATTGCCGCGATCATCGCCCGCGGCCCGGCCCGCGAACGCATCCTCGCCGACACCCAGGCCCAATCCATGTATGCCAGCGGCATTTTGCAGGCCGTCGCGCTCGACGTCGTCACCCAGCCCGGCTGGCGCACCCATCTGCGCGCCCTGCGCCAGCAGCTGGCCGCCCGCCGCGACCTGCTGGTGGCGGCGGTGCGCGAACAGGGCGCCATGCATCTGGAGGCGGTGCCGCACGGCGGCCTGAACCTGTGGATCCGCCTGCCCGACACCACGGATCTGCCCCGGCTCGTCCGCGACTGCGAGGCCGCCGGGGTGATGATCGCCCCGGGCTCGGAATGGTTTCCCGCCGAGCCCACCGCCCCCTACCTGCGACTCAACTACTCCGGCCCGAACCCGGGGGCCTTCCCCGACGGGGTGCGGATCATCGGCCGGGCACTGGCGGACGGCGGCGCGGCAGAGCCACGGTGAACCCGCGAGACGATAGTCTGCGCACATAATCGCTCGTCGTCGGTCCTTCGTTCGGTCGAATCGAGGAGTGCGCAGATGACCAAGGCATTGATCATCGGGGCCGGGGTGGCCGGGCCGACACTGGCGATGGCGCTGCAACGCGTCGGCATCGACTCCCTCGTCTTCGAGCGCGACGAGGCGGGCGCGGATCAGCGCGGCTCCTGGCTGAACTTCCAGGCCAACGGCATGGACGCGCTGGCGGCCATCGACGCGGCCGGTCCGATCGAGAAGCTCGGATTCCCGGTCGACACCATGGGTTTCGTCAACGGCAGGGGCAGATCCCTGGGCCGCGTCCCGATGGCCGCGACCCGCCCCGACGGCCGCACCTCGCTGATGATGCCGCGCGCCGCCCTGTACGCGGCGCTCGGCGCGCAGGCCCGCGAGCGCGGCGCGCAGGTGCGCTACGGCAAGGAACTCGTCGACACCCGCAGCACGGCCGACGGCGTCGAGGCCCGCTTCGGCGACGGCACCACCGAGACCGGCGACCTGCTGATCGGCTGCGACGGCATCCACTCCCCGGTGCGCTCGCTGATCGATCCGGACGCTCCCCCGCCGCGCTACGTGCCGGTGCTCAATGTCGGCGGCTACCTGCCCGGTTTCCCGGTCGACGTGCCCGCCGAGGAGTTTCGCATGCAGTTCGGCACCCGCTGCTTCTTCGCGTGGATGCCGACGCCGGACGGCGGCACCGTCTGGTTCGCCAATCCGCCGATGCCGCGCGAACCCGAGCGGGGCGTGCTGTCCGGGATGAGCGATACCGAATGGCGGCTGTGGCTGCACGAACTGACGGCCGGGGACGCGGGCCCGGCCGCGGCGATCATCGATGCCGCGCCGGGGCCGATGGTCGGCTGGGCCACCTACGATATGCCGGTGGTGCGGCACTGGCACAACGACCGGAACATGATCGTCATCGGCGACGCGGCGCACGCCACCGCGCCTTCGGCCGGGCAGGGCGCGGCCATGGCGCTCGAGGACGCGGTCGTGCTCGCGCAGTGCCTGCGCGACTGCCATACCGTTCCCAACGCCTTCGCCACCTTCGAGGACCTGCGCCGCGAGCGCGTGGAGCGGATCGTCGCGCACGGGGCGCGCGGGGCGCAGGCGAAGGCCGCGGGCCCGCTCGCCCGGGTGGTGCGAGATCTCCTGCTGCCGTTCGTGTTCCGCCGCGCCGCCCAGGATGGCGGGGAGTCGCTGATGTGGTTGCAGGGCCATCACATCGAGTTCGACAGGCCGGTCACCCCGGTGATCATCGCCCGGTGACCGCGGCCGGTCAGTCGAGCCGATGCTCCTGGACCGGGGTGCTCACCACGGTGCCGTTGATATCCAGGTAGAGCTGGCGTTCGGTGACCGAGAGCGTGACGGTGTTGCGGCGGCCGAGGGCGGCGACGGCGGTATCGATCGCGGCGCGGTCGATGCTGTACAGCGGGATGGTGTCGGCGCGGTGAATGCGCTTGCCGCGCAACGACGCCAGCACCTTGGCGGGGTCGCGATGGGTGTAGACGGCGACCCGGTCGGCCAGTTTACTGCCGCGGTGCACGCGGTCGGCGTCGGGCGCGCCGACCTCGATCCAGGCGGTGATGCGGCCGGTGAGGTCGCGCACCAGCACGGCGGGCTCGTCGGCGGAGGACACGCCGCCGTCGCTGAACGCGATGCCGTCGGTGAATTCGAGGCAGTAGGCCAAAAGCCGGGTCAGCATGAATTCGTCGGTCTCCGACGGGTGCCGCGCGACCCGCAGGTCCAGCTCCCGGTAGACGTTCCGGTCGAGGTCGGCCAGTTCGAGGGCGAAGGTGTGCAGGGTCGCGTTGAGTGCCATGGCGACACCAGCCTAGCGGTCACCCTCCCGGCAGCATCAGGCAGAACGTCGGCGGCACGGGCTGGCGCAGCGCGAGCAGCCCGCCCTGGGATTCGGCGAGCGAGCGGGCCAGCGCCAGGCCGAGGCCGTGGGTGTCGTCGGCGGAGCGCGGCGTGAAGATCAGATCGGGGTCGGGCAGGCCGGGACCGCGATCGGAGACCTCCACGAACAGGTCCTCGCCCACGGCGTAGGCGGCGACGAGGGTGGGGCCCGCGCCGTGCACGAGCGCGTTGTCGACCAGGATCTCCACCACGTGGCGGACGGCGGTGGCCGAGGCCCGCACCCGGGGAAGTTCGGTGCCGCACCGGATTTCGAGGGTCCGGCCGCGCTCGGTGAACGCGCCGCGCCAGTGCTCGGCGACCGAGTCGAGCAAATCGCGGACCGCCAGCGGCGGGCCGTCGGCGTCGTCGGTGTCGCGGGCCAGGCGCAGCAGATCCTCGATCGTGGCGCCGAGGTGCTGGCCGCGGCGCAGCGCGGTCGACGCGGCCGTCCGCAGGTCCGCGTCCGGCCGCGACAGCGCGGACTCCAGGCCCAGCAGCAGCGCGGTCAGCGGCGTCCGCAGCTGATGCGACACCTGGGTGCTGAAGGCGCGTTCCCGCTCGAGCAGCCTGCCCAGCCGGGTCGCGGTGGCCTCCAGCGCTTCTCCGAGGGCGTCGGCCTCCGCGATCCGCGACCGGCCGGCGCGGATGCCGAAATCGCCGCCGCCCAGCGCCCGCGCCGAGCCGGTCAGCCGCTCCAGCGGTCGGGCGATCCGGCCGCCCTGATATCCGGCCAGCAGCGCGGCGACGGCGATCACCGAGATGCCCAGCAGCGCCAGCGTCGTCCAGGCCCGGCCGGTGCGGGCGACGACGATCGAATGCGGCATGGCGACCCGCACGGTGACCGCCCGGTCCGACGATACCGGCGCCGACACCGCGAGGTCGGTGTCCTCGACCGCGGCGTGCGTGCGGCCGTCGGCGGCCGCGGCGGCCAGCGGCGAGGACGACGGGCCGCGCTCGCGGATCAATTCCCCGGTCACGCTGTAGATTCCGATGATGCGGTTGTCGGGCAGGCCGGACGGCAGCTCGACCCCCGCCCGGTCGGCGGCGTAGGGCACGGCCGCGGCCACCACGACCGCGTCGCGCTGCAGTTCGGTGATCGCCTCGGTGTGGTTCATTCGCTGCACCGCGACGGCCAGCGGGACGGCGAACATCAGCACCGCGAACGCGGTGACCGAGACGATCGAACCACGAATCAGCGCTCGGAGCGAAATCCCCTGCATAGCACTAGGTTTCCCGTAACTGCGGGTACTCGGGCATAATCTGACCGTACACGGGCGCCCCGTCGAGGTGCGCCGAAGGCATTGCGCGACAGACCGATACACCTAGCGGATTGGCGGTGTGCTCGATGCGTTTATTGATCGTGGAGGACGACCCGGATATCGGCGTCGAATTGCATGCGGCCCTGGTCGGGCACGGTTACACGGTGGAGTGGGTGCAGACCGCCGCCGCGGCCGAAATGGCCGCGGCCCGTAGCAGGCCCGACCTAGTGCTGCTCGACCTGGGCCTGCCCGACCGCGACGGGGTGGGGCTGTGCCGGTCGCTGCGGTCGGCGTTGCCCGCCACCGTCATCGTCGTACTCACCGCCCGCACACAGGAATTCGAGGTGGTGGTGGCGCTGGACGCGGGCGCGGACGACTATCTGACCAAGCCGTTCCGGCTCACCGAGCTGTTCGCCCGGCTGCGGGCGCACCTGCGGCGGCAGGGCGTCGGCGCCTGCGAGCCGCCGCTGTCCGCGGGCCGGTTGCGGGTGGATCCGCACGCCCGCCGCGCGTGGGTCGGCGAGCAGGAATTGTCGTTGCGGCCCAAGGAGTTCGACGTGTTGCAGCTGCTGATCGAGAACTCCGGTCAGGTGGTGAGCCGCGACACCCTGATGAGCACGGTCTGGGACGAGAACTGGTTCGGCTCGTCGAAGACCCTGGACGTGCACGTGTCCACGCTGCGCCGCAAACTGGCCGAGCACGGCGAGGATCCGCTGGCCATCACCACCGTGCGCCGCCGCGGCTACCGGCTGGAATACATGTGAGCTCCGATGCGACTGTCTCCCACCACATTCGGCGCACATCGCCACGGAAAGGTTAGCGCAGCTTTTACCTTTCGCTAACCGACCATGAACCCACCCGCCCGTAGGCTCGATACGAGATGCGGCACAACGGAAATCGCATCCTCGTCATTGTAGAACTCAGGGGGTATCACATGAACCACGGGACTGCGCTTCGCACCGAGATCCACAGCGACGACGTCACCGCCCTCATCGGCATCTTCGACATGTACTCGGCGTCGCTGGCGGCGCAACACTACAATGGAATGTTCGTGTCCGGCTTCGGATTCGCCGCCTCCTACTACGGCCTGCCCGACATCGGATTCATCGCCTGGCCCGATATGGTCGACTTCGTCGCGCGGCTGCGCCTGGCGTTCCCGCGCCAGCATCTGCTGGTCGACATCGACGACGGCTATGTCGATCCCGAGGTCGCCTGCCAGGTGGTGGCGAATCTGGAACGCATCGGCGCGTCCGGGGTGATCCTGGAGGACCAGAAGCGGCCGCGCCGCTGCGGGCACGTCGCGGGCAAGCAGATCCTGCCCTTCGAGGAGTACCGGGAGAAGCTGACCATGGTGCTCGACACCCGGTCGGATCTGGTGGTCGTGGCGCGCACCGATGCCACCGAGGAGTCGGAGATCCTCTACCGCGCCGCCGCCCTGGCCGACACCGACGCGGACGTGCTGCTGGTGGACGGGGTGCGCAGCGTCGAGTGGATTCGCAAGGTGCGCGGCGTCGTCGGCGACAAGCCGCTGCTGTTCAACCAGATCGCGGGCGGCCTGTCGCCGCGGCTGTCGCTGACCGAACTCGGTGAGCTGGGGGTGAACGTCGCGATCTACTCCACGCCGTGCCTGTTCGCCGCCCACACCGCCATCACCGACGCCCTGCTGGCGCTGCGCGCCAACGACGGCCGCCTGCCGGTGGTCACCGACACCAGCGTCGGCGTGAGCATGTCGCTGGAGCTGCTGGAGCGCAATCTCGCTCGGCGCCAGCAGGTCCCGCTCGCGGCCGCGGTCCGCTGACACTGCGGGCGGGTGGTCCCGGCCAAAAGCACGCCGGGACAACGGGTGGTAGCACGCCTGGATAATAGGTGGGCCGCTCCGGATTGTTCGCGATCAATCTCTTGCGGAACGACGGATTCGACTGCCGGGTATGTTGTTTCGCCATGGAGTGGTCCTCGACCGCGCTGCGGGTGCTGCGGGCGATTGCGGAGCTGGGGTCGTTCACCGCCGCCGCGGGAGCGCTCGGCTATACCCAGTCGGCGGTGTCGCGGCAGATGGCCGTGCTCGAACACGCGGCGGGCACGCCGCTGTTCGAGCGGCGCAGCGGCGGGGCGACCCTCACCGCGGCCGGGGCCACGCTGCTGCGGCACGCCTCGGCCGCGCTCGACGATCTGGACCGGGCCGAGCGCGCCCTGCACGGCATCGAACCCGGCGGCGGCACGGTGCGTGTCGGGGTGTTCACCAGCATCGGCGCGGCGGTGCTGCCGGAGACCCTGACGCTGATGCGCCGCCGCCGCCCGGACGTCGACGTCGTCACCCGGGAGGGTTCGACCGCCGCGCTCACCCGCAGCCTGCGCGCGGGCACCCTGGACCTGGCCGTGATCTCCGCGCGCCCGCCCTACCCGGCGCCCGACGACCAGGACCCGCCGCTGGAACTGGACGTGCTGCTCGAGGGCGAACTGCTGGTGGCCGTGCCCGCCGACAGCCGCCTGGGCCGCGACGGCACCGTCGGCCTCGACGACCTGCAGACCGCGACCTGGGTCTCCGGCCCGCACACCACCGGCGAGCACGGCATCGGCGTCTGGCCCGCGCTCCCCCAGCGCCCGATCATCGGCCATCAGACCCGGGATTGGCTGTCGAAGCTGTCGCTGGTCGCCGCCGGGTACGGGGTCACCACGCTGCCCCCGTACCTGCTGGCGCTGGTCCCGGATACGGTGCGGGTGGTGCGCGTCGTCGAGGGCGCGCCGGTGACCCGGCGGGTGCTGCTGGCCCGGCTGCCCGGCCTGATCACCGACGCGGTCGACGATCTGGCCGCCTGCCTGCGCGACGCCATCGACGGCCTGCCGCTGCCGTGACCGGATTATCAGGGTATTACCCAAAATTTATGCCGAGGACCATCCCGGACAGAGATCGTTTGACATACTGACTATCCACACCCGGGGGAGTCTGATGATCCAGAAGCCTTCTGGTGCACCAGTTTTCGATCCGGGAGGTTATATGTCACTGGTTCGGCTGGGGCTGCTCGGTCCGTTGGAGGTGCTGGTCGATCGCGTGCGGCTGGACGGCCTGCATCAGCCCAAGCAGCAGGCGGTGTTCGCCATGATGGCGGCCAACAGCGGCCGCACCGTCCCGATCGCCGATCTCATCGGCGGCATCTGGGGCGAGGGCAGTCCGCCGTCCGCGCTGAGCGCGCTGCGCAACTACATGTCGTCGCTGCGAACGATGCTCCGCCATCACGGGTGCAGGCAGGACGCGCTGCGCTGGGCGGGCGGCGGCTACCGGTTCGACGCGACGCTGGAGATCGACGCCGCCGCGGTGGAGCGATTCCTGGTCTCCGCCGAGGCCGCCCGCGCGTCCGGGCGGCTGGATCTGGCCGCCGACAGCATCCGCGCCGGGCTGCGATTATGGCGCGGGGAGGCGCTGTCCGGGGTTCCGGGGCCGTGGGCGGCGGGTGAGCGGGCGCGGCTGCATCGCTCGCGAGAGACGCTGCGCCGCTGGGCCATCGAGATCTCCATCGATCAGGGCAATCACGAGGCGGCGATCGCGCAGCTGGAGGCCCTGGTGCATGCCGAGCCGCAGTCCGAGCAGTGGCGAATCCTGTTGATGACGGCGCTGTTTCGGGCCGGGCGGCGCATCGACGCCCTCGAGGTCTACCGGGCCGCGCGCGACTGGTTCATCGACACCATGGGTTTGGAGCCCAGTCCCGCCATGACCGAACTGCACCAACACATCCTGAGCGGCGAGACGGTGGGCGGTGGCGCCCTCGCCCCGGCCGCGGTGTCGGCTCCGGCGCGGCCGGTGCCGTCGCAGTTGCCGCCGGACACCATCGACTTCACCGGCCGCACCGCCGAACTCGCGCAGGTGACCGCGGCGCTCGCCCCGGGCCGCGCGGTCTCGGTGGTGGCCCTCACCGGCATGGGCGGGGTGGGCAAGACGGCGCTGGCGGTGCATGTCGGGCATCGGGTGCAGGACCGGTTTCCCGACGGCCGCCTGTACGTCGATCTGCGGCCCGCCGACGGGCCGCCCGATGTGGCCGAGGTGCTGGCGGGTTTCCTGCGCGCCCTGGGTGTCGCCGAGGCCGAGATCCCGGCGGGCGGCGCGGAGCGGTCGGCCCTGTTTCGGACCGTCGCCCGCGGCAAACGCCTGCTGGTGCTGCTCGACAACGCCATCTGCACCGAACAGGTGACGCCGCTGCTGCCCGCGTCGGCCGGATGCGCGGTGCTGGTCACGGCCCGCACGCCGATGACGGCGCTGCCGGTGGCGCGGCGGGTGCGGCTGGCGCCGATGGAGCCCGCCGAGGCCGCCGAGCTGTTCACCCGGATCGTCGCCGACGCCCGCCCGGCCGCGGAACCGCAGGCGGTGCGCCGCGTCGTCGTCCTGTGCGGCGGCCTGCCGCTGGCGATCCGGATCATCGCCGCGCGCCTGGTGACCCGGCCGGGCTGGATGATCGCCGACGAGGCCGACCGGCTGGGCGCCGAGCGGGACGGCCTGCAGCAGTTCCGGTTTCGCGACACCTCGCTGGAGAGCGCCTTCCAATCGGCCTACGACCAGCTGGATCCCGAACTGGCGCACGCGTTTCGGACGCTGGCCCGGCTGGACCGCCCGGACGCGACCGTGGCGGCGGTCGCGGCCGCGCTCGGCTGCGATCCGGGCGAGGCGGTGCGCCTGTGCGACGCCCTGGTCGATCGCGGCATGCTGGACAGCCCGGCGCCCGGGCGCTACCGCTTCCACGATCTGGTGCGGGTATTCGCCCGCAGCAGACCGGATTCCGACGCATCGGCCGCGATGCGCCGCCCGACCGGGTTCATCGGGGCGCCGAGCCCGGTGATCCTGCCGTGCACGCAGTGTTCCGGATAGCTCAGCGCGGGCGGCAGTCGATGACGGTGAGCCCGCCGTCCCAGCGCCGCACCCCGGCCACCGTCGCACCGGCGCGGGCGGCGAGGGCGGTGAACTGGTCGGCGTCGCGCAGCCGCCCGCCGACCACGGCGAGCATCTGTAGGTCGTAGGGCGAATCGGGGGCGAGCACGCTGTCGTCGGGCAGCACCTCCACGATCAGCACCCGGCCGCCGGGCCGGGCGGCCGCCACGCAGTTGCGCAGAATGTCGTGCGCCGCTTGGTCGTTCCAATCGGTCAGCACGCGGGACACGATGTAGGCGTCGGCGCCGGCGGGCAGCGGCTCGAAGAAGCTGCCGCCGATCGCGTCGGCGCGGGCGCCGAGCCCGGCGGCGGCGAACCGCTGCCGCGCGGTGTCGACCGCGCGCGGCAGATCCACGACCGTGCCGCGCATGCTCGGCCGGGCACGCAGGATCTCGGTGAGCAGGATGCCCGCGCCGCCGCCGACGTCGATCACGTGCTCGATGCCGGTCCAGTCGTACTCGGTGGCCACCAGGTGCGCCACGGTGGCGGTGTCGGTGCCCATGAGGGTGTCGAATTCGGCACGCAGCCGCGGTTTGTCGGCCAGGTCCTCCCACAGCGGGCGGCCGTGCACCGCGCTGTAGCCGTCGCCGCCGGTGCGCAGCGCGTGCGCCAGGCCGCCGTAGGCGGCGTCCATGCGCGCACCGGGGCCGGACAGGTCCATCCAGGCGCGCCGCGCGGCGCCCGCCTCGCCGATCAGGCCGCGCGAGACGTCGGTGAGGGCGTAGCGCTGCGGTTCGGGCTCGCCGAACAGGCCGTGCGCCACCAGGTACCGCAGCAGTCGGCCCAGCGTGTCGGCGTCGACGCCGGTGGCCGCCGCCAGCTCGCCCAGCGACGCCGGGCCGTCGGCGAGCAGCTCCGGCACGCCGAGGGTGACCGCGGCGCGCACCGCGTAGGGCGTGGCCACGTCGGTGAGCCGGGCCAGGATCGCGTCGGGATCGGTTGCCACGTCGGGCATCTGCACACTCCTCGCTCGGGGATGGGTTGTCATCGCGACCGCGCGACCAGCGCGGCCAGGTGGGGCCGGGTATCGGTGAAATGGCCGAGGCGGCCGAGCGCACCGTCGACGACCCCGGCGGCCAGGGCGAGCAGCTTGCTCGTCCGGTCGCGCTCGAACAGGCCGATGGACAGCACGTTCGAGATCAGGTGGGCATTGAGCCGCAGCAACTCGGCCCGGTGGCGGGCATTGCGGGTGGTGAAGTGCACGCAGTTGCGGGCGGTGTAGTAGCGCCGGAACGGCGGATAGTGGAAGGCCAGCATGGATCTGCCGAGCAGCGACCGGATCTCGAACGCGCCGACGCTGTGCCGCAGCACCACACCGGTATTCACCACGACGCGCACGCCGCGCCGGGTCGCGCGCAGGCACAGGTCCCAGTCCAGGTAGTCGATGATGTAGCGCTCGTCGAACGGGCCCATGGCCTGCCACGCGTCCCGGGTGATCATGGTGCCCGACGAGATCACGAAGGGCGCCTCCAGCGGGCCGTTCTTCGCGTGCGCGGCAATGGTGTCGGCGTCGACCACCTCGTTGCCGAGCAGGAATATGCCGGTGCCGCGGTCGTAGATCACCGGACCGGCCAGCAGCGGGGCCGACCCTTCGGGCCGGGGTGTGGCGAGCATGGCGTCGAAGTAGTCGTCGCCGGGTTCGGAGTCCTGGTCGAACAGGAAGAAGACCTCGGCGCCGCGCCCGGCGAGCAGGTCGATGCCGCGGTTGAAGCCGCCGCCGAGGCCGCCCTCGTTCCCGTTGTGCAGCACCGTGATTCCCGCGTCGGTGAGGCGCGCGTACCAGGGTTGGGGCACGGGGGTGTTGTCGACCACGCACACCTGGATGCCGCGCCGCGCCAGCGATATCGCGTGCTCGACATTGCCGGGCGTGGGATTCCAGGTGACGATCACCACGCCGAAGGCCGGGCCGGTCATCGGCTCACCTCCGTCAGTTCGGCGCGGATGGCATCGAGGACGGCGTCGGTGCCGAGGTGGTCGCCGACGTAGCCGATGGTCATGCGCCCGGCGTAGGTGTAGACCTGCAGCAGCGCGGCCGGGGAATCGGCGGCCGAGGGGCGCGGGTGGGCGAGGTGGAATCCGGTCTCGTAGTCGGTGACCGTCAGCCCGGCGGGCGTGCGCAGCGCGGGGATCGCGCCCAGATTGGTGAGCGAGATGTGCCCGGCCAGACTGTGTTTGCGGGTGTCGCCGAACAGATCCGGGAAGTGCAGCACCGACTGGGCGACCACGCCGCTGTCCAGGTCGGTGCGCAACCGGTCGCCGATGCGGCGGGCGAGATCGGTGGCGGCGGTGGCGGTTTCGATCTCGGCGTCGAAGCAGGCGAAGGTCGACATGGTGGTGCCGCCGGTCGCCGACACCGCGGGCAGCAGCCGCGACCGCAGATCCACCGCCGCCAACACGCCCACCGGCACCGGGCTGCCGTCCGTCGACGCCACGGTGGCGTAGGCGCGCAGCAGGGCGGCGCTGACCAGGCTGTTGACCGACAGCCCGGTGCGGCGGCCGGATTCGACTATGCCGGTGGTGATCTCGGCGTCGAGGATCAGGCGGTCGGGGCGGGCCAGGATATTGCGGTAGGGGATCTCGCCGACGGTCTCCGGCTCGTCGGGCATGGGCCGGTAGACCGGTTCCAGACCCGAGCGGGGCCCGCGCTCGATGCCGCGCGTGGTCACGTGCCACTCCAGCGACTGCGGATAGTCCTGCGGCGCAGGCAGATCGGCGACCGAGGCCGGATGGCCCGCGTACAGGTCCCACAGCCGCGCGAACAGTTCCATGTCGTGGCGGGCGTCGGCGATGCTGTGATGCACGAACAGCGTGACCCGCGCCCCGTCCCGGCCGCACACGATATCCAGGTACGCCAGTTGCCGATCCGGATCGGTGAATCCGGCCGGGGCCCGCACCGGTTCCGGATCACCGGCGCGCACCCAGGCGCCCTCGGCGGGAAACTCGGTGGGCCGCACCAGCCGATCGCCGTCCTCGAGGGTGACGATCCGGCAGCCCAGGACCGGGTAGGCGTGCTGGAGGGCGGTGAACGCCGCCCGCATCGCGTCCGGATCGAAGTCCCCCGTCACCGGGACGGTCCAGTAGCCGAAGACACCGCTGGACACGAACCGTCGCTCCGACGGGGACAGTGGCCGAATTATCGTCTGCTCCATCACTTTTCGTCCCTCATGCCACGGCCTCGATCTCGACCAGCAGGTCCCTGCGGCAGATGTCGACGACCAGGTACGCGATCTCGGCCTCCGGCGGCAGCGCGGCGGCGCAGGCCCGGCGCACCACCTCCAGGTGCTCGCGGTGGCGGACGTACACCTTGGCGCGCCGAATCGCCGACAGCCCATAGGGTTTGGCGATCCCGTACCGGCCCAGATTCTGCTCGCCGACCAGTTCCCGGATATTGGCGAGCGCCACCTCGCACTGCCGCGCCACATCGCCCGGGCACACCGTCTCGTGCCCGAGGATCGCGGCGGTGCCCGAGACGAACAGGGTGTCGCTGCCGCCGTCGGGCAGCAGGTGGGTCGCCCGCGCGAAGGTCGGCGCCTTCGGACCGTAGCGGCGCGGATACCGGTAGGCCGGGATCTGGCGCGGGTTCTCGATGTGGGTGACGCCGCCGGACCGGCAGCTCAGGAAGTAGAAGACCACGCCGCTGCCGTGCGTGCCGACACCGGTCGCGGCGGGCATCGCCTTCCCGTGTGCGGCAAAGGCTTCCGCCCGTCCCAGGCAGAAGTCGCGGTAGATCTCCAGGCCGTCGGCATTGGCCGCGTTGATGTCGCCGACGTAGTTCCACATCCGGACCAGCGTGGGGTAGCCGAGCGCGTCGGCGAGGCCGAAGGCGGCCGCGTACCGCTCGCGGGTGTGTGCCGCGTACCGGTCGCCGTGCCGAATGTGCCCGGCGCAGAACAGGATATCGTCGTCGTGCGCGTAGACCAGGCCGTCGGTGTGGCCGGTCCGCGCGTCGCCGTCGGTGATCCACACCTCGCGGAAACCCGCGGATTCGGTTGCGGCGGCGCGGATCCGGACCACCGGGACGCCGTCGCGCAGCTCCGCGGGGCCCTCCTCGGCGCCGAATTCCACGACGGCCAGGGCGCGCCGCCCGGTCACCGCCGTCGCGGCATTCTCGTAATCACAGCTCAGCGCCGACCGTACCGCACGCACGAACACCATCCTTCGCATTGTCGTTCGCGGCGGATCGCGCCGCCGTCAACCGGTCCCGCAGCGTCGGGCGATCCACCTTGCCCATGCCGGTCCGCGGGATGTCGTCCACGACGAACAGTGCGTCGGGCGTCTTGTGCGCGGCAACGCCGGTGTCGGCGAAGAACTTCCGGACCCGTGGGAGATCCACCGCGGTCCCGGCGGCGGGAACGACGGCGGCCGCGATGCATTCGCCGAGGTCCGGGTGCGGCAGCGACACCACCGCCGCGGCCGCGATCCCGGGCAGCCCGTACAGCACCGTCTCGACCTCCACCACCGAGATCTTCTCGCCGCCGCGATTGACGAGATCCTTGATGCGCCCGGCGATGTCGATCCGACCGTCCGCGCGGCGGCGGGCCAGATCACCGGTGTGGTACCAGCCGTCGGCGGTGAACGCGCTGTCGTCGGCGGCGCCGAGATAGCCGCGCACCAGCGACGGTCCGCGGGTCACCACCTCCCCGACCGTTCCCGCGTCGGCCTCCTGCCCGGCGGTGTCGAGCAGGCGGATCTCGTCGCCGGTGACCGGCAATCCCTGGGTGTGGTACCGGAATTCGGGCGGATCGTCCGGCGAGGTCATGCACACCGGCCCCTCCGACATCCCGTACACCTGCTGCACGGTGACCCCGAGGGCCCCTTCCACCTCGGCGGCGAGGTCGGGCGGCGTGACCGCGCCACCGAGTTGCAGCAGGCGCAGACCGGCCACCGCGGCGCGGGCGGCGGGCGAGGACCGGGCATGCTCGGCCCAGCGCCGGGCCACGGCCGGGACCAGGGCCGACATCGTCACCCCGTGCCGGGCGATCGCCGCGAACGCGGCCTCGGGACTGGGCGAGCGGCCCAGCACCACGGTGCCCCCGGCGTCGAGCACGCCGAGGATGCCCGGCGAGGCCAGCGAAAAGTTGTGTG